>DATGWS010000124.1:0-7084 GCA_035299365.1 Candidatus Didemnitutus sp. | reverse complement strand
GGGGCGGGCCCGGATCCGTCGATCAACCCCGATGATTATGGTCAGTGGGTAGCAGGGGGCGGCGCAGGCATTGCGATCACAAACTGGTTGCATGCGCAGCTAGCTTATCGTTTTGCTCGACTCAACCTTCGTACGCCTTGTGTGGAATGTGGCAACGTCTTTCAGGTGAACACAAATGAAGTGCATTCCGTGCTGCTCAGAGTTGCACTGCACTGGGGATGGTGATGATACAACAACTCGTACGTCTTCGATTCGGAGCTATGGGGCTCCTTGCACTTCTGATTTTTTCGTGTCAGAATGCAACGCAGCCTACTGACCTAACAACGCAACGAACGATGACGCTTGAACTTCGATCAACATCGAATGAACCGATCATCGATGCAACGATTGATTGGTCAAAGTTCACGGGGATCAACGCTCCCATCGGAGCGCGTGCGGTGACGGGACCGGATGGTTATGCACAATGGGTGATACCGGAGGTGTCCACACTTCGCGATTCTGTGCGACTGATCGTTAACGTTCCGTCTACATCTCCAACAGGTGCTGCAGGCCCCCTTACCTTTACAACATCCGTTTGTAATGATACGCTGATCACATTAGCGGTTGCGCCACCAACTCCATGCGGCTCGTTGAATGGCAGAGACACAGTACTGCTTGAGACATGTCCACAAGGGGGATCGGCAACTGCACGCGAATGTGTGATGTACCTGTCCACCTGCCCGGATGGCTTGATCTATACAGCAACGGATAGTGCCCAAGGCTCGATCTCTGTAGATCTGCGAAGTTTCAACGTTGGCTCATCCGGAGTGGAGGTCTGCGCAACATATGCACCTCCAATTGGTACGGCAGTTGGACAAAGCGAAGAATTCACGGTGCGTGTAGAAGGTCGCACGGCTAATTCGAATGCAGTACTCGTTGCGTATGATGTGGTGATCATAGGCGCTGTGTCTTGTCAACCATGCCCTTGCCCAACCTTCCAACGCACAGCATTCACGACGCAAGCGGTCTGTATCGGTGCTACAGCTTCGGTTGATGTGCCATTAACCACGATTGTACCTGCCTTTGGAGGCGGTCCGGACTGCGTTACGGAATTCACGTTGGCTTCCGGCTCTGATAATGCAGTGAAGCTCACAAGTGGACAAAACTTTGTTGTTCGCAGTGGCCAGTTGTTCCCGGAGATCTCTGTGGAGATAACTCCACAATCTACCGGACAGATCAAGCGGACGCTTGAGTGGACAATGCAAACACGCAATCTTACCACAGGAGTTATTGAACAATGTCCAAGCAGGCTTGTCCTGGATCTTACAACGGATGTTCTCTCTCCTGCCTGCGTTGTGAATCAAAGCTCCATCGACACACTTCAGAAATGTGTCTTTGCAGATACATCCACAACGGATACGTTTTCGATTGCGAACAATGGTGATTGCGAGATCACGGTGAACGTACGTAGCAACAATGGACTATTTACAATCGCCCCCTCCGGCCAGATTGTTCTTGCTCCTCGGTCAAAGAGAGTGATCACGATATCCTTTGGTGCCTCAAAGCCTGATTGGGATGCTAACCCGGCCACTCCAATTACCGGACGTGGTGACAAGTTCTTTGCGGGAACGATCAGCGTAACCGGTTGTGGTCCAGACGTGAACATCGGTGTTGTTGGCGACGCCTACATCCAGTGTGATGCGTTCAAGTATCAGTGCCTCCGCCAGTTCCGACCGGCAGGCTTCCCGAATGTCTATGCAGAGAGCATTCAGCTCGTAGAAAACAAAACGAACATCGTCTACCAGAACGATAATCAGAGCTTCCAACAGTACGATGTATTCGTCAAGAGTCTCACACCAAACGGGACAACATTCGATGTTGAACTTGGTTCCGGTGGGAATGGCGGTCAGTCCTATGGTGTGTTCCGCCGCATCGCAACAGGATTTAGCGTTAACCCCGGTCAGAGCATCTGCGATACCTATCCACTCAATGCGGCATCAGAGTGTTCAGACATGAAGAACGATCTCACACTGGGCTCTGCGTCATTAGCAGGACTCAGCGCGGGAGATGTTGTGCTCTATACCAAGATCGGTTCCACAGGACTTCAGTGTGCGCTCATTTGGATCCAAGCCGTTGGCCTCGACCGACCTGGGCCAAACTCATTGCCACAAGTATGTATCGAGATCTGCTATCCAATGTTCGTTCTATGAAGTACCTTCTTGCGTTTCTCCTCGTGGTAGTGACAAGTGCGCAGATTACACGTGCAGACAGCACAACCACCGAACTCGATACTGCGATCAATGTAGGCGCAGAAACATACGCGATTGCCTTCCGCGAGGTTGGCAAACGTATCGATGTGTGGTTAACCGTTGCCAATACACGCGGCGATCGAGCACAACGCACACTCGCCCAGTCCACCAATGATACAAGGGGCTTTGCACGACCGGTCCAGATCCCAGAGACATCACTCAACGATCCGGATGCGATGTACAATGGTGTGCCCCATTTCAACCCATGTGATTCAAATGAAGTGGTCTTTGTGTCTGATCGGCAGAGTACTGCTACCGGACGGCGAAGCAACGATGTCTATGTGGGGCGTAGCAGCAACGGAACGTGGAGAGTTGAGCGCGCAAGCTTTAACAGTAACGCCTGGGATGACACGCCGGTCTTTGGTCCGCGTGGTGCATACATCTACTTCGCGTCTGATAGACTTTCTCCTGGGTCGGGAAGAGCCGATATCTTCCGAACACATCGAACATCCACGGGATGGTCTGAACCAGTTGCCGTAGAGGGCTTGGCGCAGTCTGACCGACACGAAACATCTCCATACGTTGCCGACGGTCGCATCTATTTCTCTTGCAATGCCAACGGTGATCAAGACATTTGGTCGGCAGAGATCGATGCATCCACAGGCAAGCTCACCTCGAATCCTGAGCCCCTTACCATAGGTGGCATAAACGCGAAGGGCAGCAACGAATATCACCCGGTAGTCTCTCCAGGGGGCGGATGGTTCTACTTCTCCAGTGATCGAGAACAAGGTACGGATCGTCAATTCCGCATCTACCGTGTTGCTCTGCCAAAGACACAGCGTTCGGTTATGCTCCGAGTAACTGCACGTACGACTATTCGTGATGAGCAGAAGCGACGGTTCTTTGGCGATCTCGATTCGATCTCCACTGTTCGCACGTCCGTACGTGTGCGAGACGTTGTGGACGGATCGGAAGAAGAACTCGCTACTGATGCTGATGGATCTGTTGAGCTCATTGTGTCAAAGGCACCATCGCGTAGGTCCCCACTAGATGCTTCAACAAGAACATTTGTGGTAAGTGCCTTGCCCCCTTCAAACGGATTTGTGAGTAGCGTTGATACGATCGTTGTGAATACAGCTTCCAGGTGTGATGCAAGGCTTGAACACGTGATCTACCTTGATGACACCACAACACGCAAACGCAAATGCGAATTCACGTTCCGCACGTTCAACGTGCCGTTCTTTGTAACGGCGTATTGGTGCCCAACAACACGAGCATACCGTTCCTATACGCCATGTGCATCGCTGTTCACGGACGATTTGGCGTGTACGGATCTCAGGCAGCCCGAACATTGTGAGTCGAATGAGGCGTATTCATACGCGTTCACACCGGCATCCCTTGTGCGAAGTCCACGCGGAGCAGAGAACTGCGTGAACTACAGAGAGTTCAATGACAGTGGCGATGTATGGGCAGAGTTGGTGGACAATAACATTGAGCACATGCGCGATGAAGTGCGGAGTGCACTCACCGATCCTTGTTTGCAACAGGCGGTGGCAGAAGGGTTGCCTGTAAACGTGACCTATGTTGGAACGACAGACGACAGGGCGATCCATCCCAAGTGTATGTATACGGGACGTGACTTTGCGTCCGTTCATGCGTTAGCGCCGCATATTGAGATCGACAGCGCGATCGTCCCCTACATCGCTACGAACAAACATTTCAATCGTGGTGGTTATGGAGGTAGGGCAGGGGGCAATCAACTTCTCAGTGACCTTCGATCGCTCTACTTTGCTATTCTCTTTGACAATGTATGCAGAGAGACCATCCCACAATATCGAGACTTGCAGAGTCGCGGACTTCTGCGGGTGAGCTCGCGCGGTCAGGCCATCGATCAACGGGATCTGCCATATGCGCTCAAGCGTGCTGCTGGTGTAGAGATACGCGTGCCCGGATATGAGAAGACCTTTACGGGACGTCCGGTAACAGGTGGACGGAAAGTTGTCCTCTGTCCGAACACTTCCTGCGAGTAGATTTGAAACCTTCCGGGTCCTTCGTCGTCAAGGGGGCCTGACTGTTTCACCCTACTGCGGAGTTTCGATGCGATTGGAGATCAACAACGTGACCAAGGAGTACGGCAATGGTGTGCGTGCTCTTGATGATGTAACATGTTCGATCGGCACCGGAATGTTTGGTCTCCTAGGACCAAACGGCGCTGGGAAGTCTACGTTAATGCGCACGTTGGCAACGCTCCAAGAGGTTGACTCTGGCTCTATCACCCTCGGTGATGTGAACATTCTCAAGGACAAGGATCGTGTGCGCCAGCTCCTCGGCTATCTGCCTCAGGAGTTTGGTGTATATCCGCGCACATCCGCAACAGATCTTCTGCATCATCTGGCCATCCTCAAGGGTCACGCCAATGCGAAACAACGAGCAGAGATGGTAGACTACCTGCTCAACAAAGTGAATCTCTTCGATCAGCGCAAGAAGGCTGTGAGTAGCTACTCCGGTGGCATGCGACAACGCTTTGGCATTGCACAATGTTTGATCGGGAGCCCTAAGCTGGTTATCGTAGATGAGCCAACAGCCGGACTTGATCCGGGCGAGCGCAATCGGTTCTACAACATCCTGAGTGAGATCGGTGAGCAGGTAGTGGTGATTCTTTCTACCCACATCGTACAGGATGTGCGAGAACTCTGCACACACATGGCGGTAATGGATAAGGGTAGGGTGCTTTACAGCGGAACAACGGACGATGCGTTGAACATGGTACGGGGTAAGATCTACGAACGTCGCGTTGAACGTGCAGACCTTGCCTCGTTTGAGGAACACTACCGAGTGATAAGCCACAAGCTGATTGGTGGCAAGCCCCTTCTCCACGTGTATTCCGATGATGTCCCTGCAGAAGGATTCACATCAGCAGATGAAACGTTGGAGGACGTCTACTTCGCCAAGCTTAACTCACTCATTTAATGGACGTCTCCATGTTTACCTTTTTGACGTTCGAGTGGAAGCAGTGGCTTCGATCGCCGATGACGTGGATCTTCCTCGGCATCAATACTCTCCTTGTTCTTGGTGCCGTGAGTTCCGATTCCATTCAGTTGGGAGGGGGCGTTGGGAGTGTGCACAAGAACGCTCCGTATGTGATCGAGGGGTACTATATGCTGATGTCGTTGTTGTGTTTGCTCATGACAACGGCCTTTATGTCTGCTACAGCCAACCGTGATGTTAGTACGGGTATGGACCAGTTCATCTTCTCCTCTCCCATCTCTCGTCCGGGATATTTCTTCGGTAAGTTCTTTGGCGCAGTGACTGTTGCCATCATTCCGCTTCTTGGCGTGAGTATCGGTTCATTGCTTGGTCCACTTATGCCGTGGGCAGAACCGGCACGGTACGGTCCTGTCGTGTGGAGCGGTCACCTCTACGGTCTGATCACGTTTGCAATCCCCAATACGCTTCTCACTGGTGCCATCGTCTACGGTTTGGCGATGATCTTCCGCAGCACCATTGTGTCCTTTGTTGGCAGCATGATGATCCTCGTATTCTATGTGGTGAGTCAGGGCTATACGCGAGATATTGAACAAGAGTGGCTTGCTAACATCCTCGATCCTTTCGGTTCACAGCCATTTAGTATTGCCACAAAGTATCTTACAACGGATGAACGTAATGCAATGCCTGCTGCGTTGGAGGGCGACCTGCTCACCAACCGACTCGTATGGATGGGCGTAGCCGCACTCCTTATCATTGGCATCTATGCGATGTTCTCCACAACCAAACGTCGCACGCGCACACGTTCAAAGAAAAACGTTGTCGATTCAGCAGCACCTTCCGCAGCATACGAGCCATTTCGCCCCTTTGCAGAAGCGCCATTGTACAGATTTCGACTGAGCACCTTGTTGGGCCTAGTTGGATATGAGCTGAAGGCGTTGGTAAAGAACCGACCGTTTATCATCATCGTGGTGATTGGGCTCATCAACCTTGTGGCAAGTCTCATAACATTCACAGATAGTTATGGAGGCGCGCAATATCCCGTAACCTATAATGTCCTGAACACGGTGATAGGGGGCTTCTCGCTCTTTGTTGTTGGGGTGATCGCTTTCTATACCGGTGTTATCGTATGGCGCGATAGAGACGCGCGGATATCCGAGATCGTAGACGCAACACCGATGGCAACCAACATGATGCTTGCATCCAAAATGATCGCCCTCTTCTGCGGGATACTCTTGGTGCTTGCAAGTGCAATGCCTGTTGCAATAACGATACAGCTGCTCAACGGTTTTGCAGAGGTGGACCTGTGGCAATATATCATTCGACTCATTGTTGTTGAAGGGTTGTCATTCGGCTACCTCATTGTGATGTCGTTCCTCTTCCAATCGCTGATCAACAACCGCTATGTAGCCTACTTCGCCTTTGTGGCAGTGTTAGTAGTTAACGCGTTTGTTTGGCCGGCGCTGGATATACAGTCGAACATGGCACGTTATGGAGCTACTCCCAGCTTTATCTACTCCGACATGAATGCGTGGGGCCCGTTTGTTACACCGCAGGTCTGGTTCAACGTCTATTGGTCTCTTGCTGCACTAGTTATCAGTGGACTCGTCTATGCCTTCGTTCAGCGCGGCAAAGAAACGTCCTTCCGTTCACGGCTAGCCACGGCTAGGGTGCGACTCATTGAACAACGTGGCAAGATATCGATTGCCATTCTCGCCTTCCTCCTCTGTGGCGGGTGGGTGTACTACAACACCAAGATCGTAAACACCTATACATCGTCTGATGAAGACGAAGAGATGGCAAAGACCTACGAGCTCACGTACAAGAAGTATGAGAAGCTTGCTCAGCCACGTTGGGTCGATTTACAGTAT
>DATGWS010000123.1:0-3722 GCA_035299365.1 Candidatus Didemnitutus sp. | reverse complement strand
CTATGGAGCCGATGATAATGCTTCCGGCACTGCAGGGGTGATAGAATTGGCTGCACGGCTGGCTCGTAATCCGGGCAAACGTTCGGTGATCTTCATGACGTATAGTGGTGAGGAAAAGGGGCTCCTGGGCTCCAAACACTGGGTCTCAAATCCCACGATCCCACTCACGTCCATCGTTGCGATGATAAACATGGATATGATCGGTAGACTTAAGGACGGGAAACTCAACGTTCAGGGACTCGGCACATCGTCCATGTGGCCAGCAATCGTCGATTCTGCAAAGAAGAATCTGCCCCTTGTTGTGAGCACCACTGCTGATGGTTTTGGTCCAAGCGACCACTCGTCGTTTACCGGCAAGGGCATCCCGGTATTGTTCTACTTCACAGGACTGCACAGCGACTATCACCGACCAACCGATACCTGGGATAAGGTGAACGCAGATGGAGAGGCACTTGTCCTGACCATGGTTGAACGTTCATTGCGTCTTATCACCGATGCTCCCTCGCGACCAGACTTCACAAAGGGGGCTGATAAGCCAGCAGCTAACCAGTCGAGCAGTATTGCACTTAAGGTAACGCTTGGAGTTATTCCCGACTATTCGGATGATCCTCAAGGATTGCGTCTCACGGGCGTGAAGCCCGGTTCGCCGGCTGAGAAGGCCGGACTGACGGGAGATGACATCATGACGAAGCTTGGCAACACACAGATCAAGAATATCTACGATCTCATGACAGCACTGGGAACATTTAAACCTGGAGACGTAGCCGACGTGCAGTTCATCCGCGACGGGAAGACACTTACGAAAAAGGTCGAATTCGTTGGGAAGTAGTCACGCCATCGCAACGGCTTATGAACGACTCTACCTCATCACATCGATGATTGTAGACTCGATTCTTCGTTTGCACCCCTATCGTGAGCCACGGTCAATCCTTGTTATCAAGCTCGATGAAATCGGAGACATGGTACTTGCGATGCATACGTTTGAGATGATCAAACGTGATAATCCCAGTGCCGCGTTAACCATCCTCTGCAAGCCGTTCGTTGCAGGAATCGTTGCCACCAATTCGTTTGTTGATCGTGTGATCAGCATCAAGGATCTTGGATCGGAACGTTTTGATGTAGTGGTGGACCTTCGCGGATCATGGGCCACTCTTCGATGGGTCCTTACACATCCGCCTATTCGCTTTTTTACACGTGCTCGTGTACGCGCGCGCAACAAAGCAGCAGGACGTATTCCGCACGACTCCGCAGCTAACATCAGCATCGTTGAGCCACTGCTACGAACATCAAAGCCCCTTTTACCGAAGATTGTGGTTCCATCAGAGGCACAAGAGGCGGTTGCGTCCTTTCTTGAATCCCATAACCTGCACCAGTTTGCAGTGATCCATCCTGGGGCTCGGCGGCCCCTGAAGCAATGGGCCCCTGAACGATTTGCGGCTGTTATTCAGTTCATCAATACGCGCTATGGCCTTCGCACCGTGGTCACGGGTGGTCCCGAGGACCGAGCGTTGCTGGAAAGTCTCTGTCTCAATGCACCGATGGCAATTGCTTCTCCGCCAGACTTCACACTACTCCATTTGGCTGCTCTTTGCCAACGCGCGTCGCTGTTCGTAGGTAATGACAGCGGCCCAATGCATATCGCCTCAACATTCGGCCTGCCCCTTGTGGGGATTTTCGGTCCAGGTGTTCCCGGTGTGTTCGATCCAATCGGAGAGCACAGCACCACCGTACATCACGTACTCCCTTGCAATCCATGTGACCAGATCACCTGCACACGTTCAGAGGGACCATGCATTCTCTTAGTTAGCGTAGATGAAGTATGCGAGGCAATAGGCAGAGTGATGCCCCTTACCAGTTAGCATAACACCAAGCCATAACGGCCATGGCATAGACACAGTCGTTCAATTCATTTTCTTTGAGCTTGTCTATGGTATCTCCTTCTGTATGATGATACCAGAAGTACCTCTCTCCCTGAACCATCAGCTCAACCGTTGGAACACCGAGTGGCAGGAGCGGACTGGTATCAGCCCCGCCTTCGCCCGTTTCGATGTGTGTAGCATGGATGGGAGTTAGGAGTGTTGCGATATCCTCGATCTTCTTCCTGACATTGCCGGTATCGCTACACGTAAACCCTGTGGGTGCAAAGACCCCGGCATCACTCTCCATGGCAAGTACATGTTTCTCGCCATTCGTCTGGTCGGCATATCCCTTGCCACCCCGTAGTCCATTCTCTTCATTTGTCCAGAAACACACACGGATAGTCCGTTTTGGACGCAGTCCAAGCTGTCGCATCATGTGTAAGGCACGCCACGTTACAAAACACCCACCAGCATCATCCATGGCTCCTGTGCCCAGATCCCACGAGTCAATGTGTCCACCCATTACAACCACTTCATTCGGAAGTTCAGAACCCTTGATCTCGATAATGATATTTCTGGAGGGGGCGTCGGGCATCCATTTTGCCTCCATGGACAGTTGCAGCTCCACCGTTTCGCCGCGGTCCTGCATGCGTTTCAGGAGCAGGGCATCTTCCAACGTGATCGCGCCGGTTGGGATCTTGGCAAGTGAATCGTTGTAGCCCATTGCGCCCGTATGGACCGTTTGGATGCCAAAGGGTCCAACACTGCGCACAAGAGAAGCCACAGCGCCGTAGCGTGCTGCTTCAGAGGCACCATTGTATCGATAGGCCACAGTTTCACCATAGGTGGTGAATGGCACATTATAGACTACGATCTTGCCCTTGACTTCCGCGGACCGTTGGCGTAGCTCGGCCATAGACCCCACAACGAGCACAGGAGCCGCCACAGGCCCGCCTTGCGTCCCCACGCTGCCCCCAAGTCCGCAGAATGGCATAGTGCGCTTGAGGGGCTTCGTCATGCTCAGAGACTCATTCCCACGTTTCCAATTCGGGACCATGATCGGTTGCGTCCGAACATCCCATCCGTCGGCGCGCATAGACGCGATGATCCAGTCTAGCCCCTTTTCCAGAACATCCGAGCCGCTGATTCGCCTTGGATAGTGGTCTGTGAAGTCGGCAAGAAGCGGATATAGGCCGTTATCGGCCTTTGTCCATGCCAACATTCGATCTGCGTCCTTTTGGAACCGCTCAGCCCCTTCTCCGGCAAACGCAGAGATAACGGATATGGCGGATATGGCGGATATGACGAAATGACGGAATGACGAGATGACGGAATGACGGAGTGACATTGAGGGCTCCAAATGAGGGTTTCGTAGGAACGAAAAGATACGACGGCGAACGGTTGGTATCTTTGCATATGAGCCTAACCATCCGTGCCCTGAAAAAAAGCGAAACGCTGAAGTTCATTAAGGCCCAGTGGCTGTTCTATAAAGACGATCCGTATTGGGTACCTCCAATGCTTATGGATCGAAAGAAGCTGCTGGATGTAGACAAGAATCCGTTCTACAAACACGCACAGATCCAGCTCTTCTTGGCAGAGCGCGATGGGAAGGTTGTTGGACGGATCGCAGCAATCACCAATAGCAATCACAACGTTGAACACAAGGACAAGGTTGGCTTCTTTGGATTCTTTGAATGTATCCAAGACCAGGGTGTTGCAACGTCGCTTTTTACTGCAGCAGAACAATGGCTTCGTGATAGAGGAATGGAGATCATACGTGGTCCAGTGAATCCGTCGATGAATGACGAGTGCGGACTTCTTGTCAATGGCTTCGATGGTCCGCCCGTGGTCCTCATGACCTAT
>DATGWS010000122.1:0-16624 GCA_035299365.1 Candidatus Didemnitutus sp. | reverse complement strand
GCAACACCACAAACGGCTATGGCGAGTTTCGCCATAGCCGTCTTGCTCATTGCCATTACGAGTACGTGGTGTGCCATGCTGGAGAACGGCGATGTGTCATTGGCCGTTGAGTCTCGCATTCTGACAAACAATGCTGCTGCCGCCCCAGTAAAGGAGGCGCAGCTCGATCTTTCATCGCCCCAACGCCAGTTCACCGGAGCACTCGGAGGTGCATTGATGGTGACCATCATCTCCATGGCTGCCCTCTCCGGTTTGTTCCTTGTAATGACGCGGTTCATGACCAACGCGCCCGTCACGTATTCGATGGCGATGGTTTCGGTTGCCTCGTCGGCACTGCTGCAGTGTGCCGATCTTGCGCTTGCAACAACAGGGCATTTGGTCTTTCATACATCACGGGCCGGACTGCATGCCGGGCTCTTTATCAGCCCCCTCGATGCACCTGCGATGTTCACGTGGCTCCAGCGGATCAGTGTGATATCCGTGTGGCAGTATATCGCCATTGCAGTTGCACTTACCACCTGGGGCGGATTGCACCGTCGGTTTGGAATCATCGTTGGCTTGGTTGTGTGGGTGATCACAATGTTGATCTTTGGCGCACTAACCTTGGTGAATTGGGTGGTGTCCCTGTAACTCTTTTTTCCTCCGCGTTGTCAACCTCCTAACGAAGGGTTGAATACCATGCGCGGACGCGGCAACCATACCGGCAAACCACTACTTCCAGAGGATCTCACTCTGGTGGTAGCTGCTTTCCGGCAAGGAGACAGGACTGCATTCCGTACGATCTACGACCTCTATCAGGGGGCTGTGTATCGGTTCTGCAGGCACATGCTCGATGATGAAGCAGCCGCCAAGGACGCCTTCCAAGACACCTTCATCCGATTCTACGAGCATAGAGAAGAGCTCCGTGGGGACAACGTGCGCTCATGGCTTTTTGTGATAGCACGAAGGACCTGTCTCAACATGATCAGGTCACGTCGCAAGACCCATGAAGCATTTGATGAAGGGGCTCATGCCTGGAAGGAAGATGCCGACGTAGACATCGCCCTGCGAGAACAGATCGAGCGTGCCATGAAGGTGCTCCCTCCAGCATTACGCGAGGCAATGATCCTCCGTGAATACGAAGGGCATTCCTACCAAGAAATCGCCGAGATCTGCTCTATTGACCTTTCGTTGGCCAAGGTGCGTGTACACCGCGCCCGACTTATGATGCGCAAACTTCTCGCAGCTGTAGTGCTGCACGAAAAATGATACCGGACATTCTCGTCTCGAAATATCTCGACGGCGATCTCTCGATCGAAGAGGACATGGAACTGCGCAAGCGGATCTCCGAAGATCCTGCTGCAAAGGAAGCTTTTGACGCAGCGATTCTGATCCACATTGCAATGTCGTGTGCAGACCCGATTGAGGTCCCTGAGGACACCCGGGAGGATACTCTCGCCGCTGTGTTTGCGAGAATAGACTCAGCTGCAGCGGCTCCGCTTCCCCGAACAGGCGGTGGAGGCGGGAACATTCGAATGCAGCGCCTGATGGCAAGCCTCGTGGTAGGGTTGTTTGCCCTCACCGTTCCTGTTCAGGATGTAGTGATGCAGTTTTTCGACCGTGCTGCACAGGCCCAGGTTGCATTGGTTGATCAAGAAACCGGCGAGATGCAGGTAACAAAGACCACCGGGCGGAGGACTCAGAGCCAGATTCACGTCCGCCAGGATCAGCCCACAGCTATCATTTCAGACCTGGGAGCGCCATCCCCTAGTGTTTTTGAGCAAGATGCTCGTGAGGATGTGAAGACGGAGGAACCCCCAACGCGACCGCTGGCCTCACTTTTTCACGATGCTCCTCAGGTCAAAAACCCAAGACCGGACCCAGCACGGATAGGAATTGATGAGCCCCCTTCACCAACGTTGGCTGTAGTTCTCGGAACCTACGTAGGGACAGGTTTTGGAGGAAGTGAGCCAACCATGTCCAATGCAACGATCTTCTCCCAGAGTGTTGGGTTTGGAGTAGGGGACGGGCTTGTTGTTGGATTGGAGTTTGGCTCCCTTTCCTACGCCAGTAACGTGGTGACCACGGCAAACATCAGGCGCAATGAACCTGGGGCAGGCTGGGCCGGAAGAGTGCCGGGTGAAAGTGGCAGGCCATCTAAACTGGATCCGACGTCGAACAACGGATATGACCTGGAAACGATCACAACCACGGCCACAACATCCCGACTCTGGGGATCAGCCTTTGTCCAGAAGTCTGTTATACGATCAGGATTCGCAGAAGTCCTTGTCCGTGGTGGGATGGGTGTAGATAACATCGGACTTGTAGGATATGGGCGAGTTACAGGTCAGGTTCATCTCCAGCAATGGATCTCACTTTCCGTTGGAGCGGAGGCCCGTACCGTTCAAGGGATATTGTTGAATGCCATAGTTGGTCTTCAAATCACCCCATAATGGTTTCAAAACCATTGTATATTGCGCACCGCCTTGTGCGCCCTCTTATGACGAAGTTGTAATACAGGAGATGGAATGAACCGTTTTTTGACGCATTCCCATATGTACGGTGTTGTCCTTGCACTTGCCTTGGCGAGCATGGCTTCGCCTGCTCAGTCGCTAAAGAGCGCTAAGAACACAACTATTCCACGGCCACAAGTGTCCGTTGTTGATGCTGTACGTGAGTCCATTGGTAAGGTTTCAACTACAGCCAGTGACGTTGAATATCGCGAGGCTGTTTCATCGCCGATCTTTGGGCAACGCACGCCAAAGATCGTGGATGCCGTTCAAGCGGGTCTCCCAGGCGTTGAAGTTGGGTACACGTATTATGACTTCCAGACGAATGGTGCGATGTCTAACCGGCTGGCATATTTTGCCGATGGTCCAGACAAGTATATTCAGATGGTTTGGATGACGTCTAAAGACTCTACGCGCGACCTAGCAACGCGCATCCCGGGATTTGCCGGCAATAACCGCGGAACGCACTACACGTTCCTTGAGGTATCTACACCGGACGCCCCGGCCATCGGAATTGAGGACTGGCAGAAGGTGGAGTCGCAGCGGGCCGGATGGCCATCTCTTGTGCAATATCAAGACGGACTGATCGGAACGCCGTCACACACTCCAATCCGCTTCTATGGCAATTCCGGAGTTGGAGATCAACCGATCTTCTTCAAAGAAGTAACGTCTCCGGCCGACTCATCCCTCTGGCCTCGTGCTGCCGTTGATGCTCAGGGCAACACACATTTGATCTACAACCGTACCCTCACCGATGGCAATCCCCAAGTTGGCTACCGTCGTTCAACAGATGGTGGCTTTTCGTGGAGCAGTGAAACACTCTTTACGGGATCAGGAGCACCAGAAGGCGCCCAACCGGTGGGTTTTGGTGGAGACACCTATGCTATAACAGCACGTGGTGACAAGGTGGTGATCGTGTATACAGACAATTCCCTCCGCATGATCTCCCGCACGTCTACAGACGGCGGATCAACATGGCCTGCAGACCAAGCAAGGGTCATTTTCTCCCCGCAATACTCAGACATTGACTCCGCATTGAATGAATGGGGCACATTCGAAGTGTATTCTGATACGGTCCCTACGCCGAATGGTCACCTTGACGTGATCATTGATGGTGACGGAACCACCCATTATGTGATGGGTGTTGTTCCCTCGTACGTTGTACGTAAGGATACGAATGGAACGCGTCAAGGCTTGATCTCGATCCTCAATCAGCAAACATTCCTTCGCGACCTTGGGATGCTGTACACCAATGAAGGAGAGACGAATCTCTTCTTCATGGCTCCTCCGAATGGATCAGCATGGGATGGAAGCGGTTATGCAATGAATCTGCGTTTGTTTGACGGAGTAAGCCGTTGGCCGCAGCTCGGTATCGATGCACAAAACACGGTGTATTGTTTGTACGGATCGTTCAAGAATGGCGATATCAAGAACATCATGGCAGATACGACCGGCGGCAATCCGGTGAACGAGCCCGATACACTCTCTGCCGTTGATGCTTTAAACGGCCATATATGGGCAACGTATAAGCCAGCGGGAGTGAATATTTGGTCGCCCCCTACAGACCTTACTGTAGACGGTGTGAACTGCCAATACGGAACACTCTGCGATGATGTACTCAATGGCCGGATGTATATGGCCTACAGTGCTAGTCCAAATCCAGGCGATCGTGTAACGAATGTTGAAACTCCTGCAGATCCAGCAAAGGTGATGTTCGCTGCGTATGATGTAGCGCAGCTTACGCCTGTCAATAGTGTTGACAGTGAAGATGAAACTCTTAACGCCAACATCAGCGTTATGCCAAATCCGGCAAGCGATGTTGCAACAGTTCGTATCAACAGTGTAACCAGTGGGCGCGTGACGGTGTCACTTCTCTCGACACTCGGAGAAACCATCATGACATCGCAAAGTCCAACAACACAAGGTGAATGGGAACTCGTGATCGGAACACGATCGCTTAGTGCCGGCACCTATCACTGTGTTGTAGAGCAAAACGGTCGTCGTTCCGTTGTGCCTGTTGTTGTTGTCCGCTGATCAAGAAGAATTAAAAAATGTCCATCGAGTCCTTCAGGAGTAGATCCATGGTACATCGGTACCTTCTCGTCGCGATCCTTCTCATTGCCGCCAGCACGGCGTCATGGGCCGGTATCACCGGTATTCTCACCGGCAAGGTCTTGGATAAAGACGGCAAACCCGTTCCCGGGGCAACAGTCAAAGTGTTAGAAACCACTCGTGGTGGCATAACAAAGATCAACGGTTCGTATACGATCGTGAATGTTAATGCCGGAACGTGGGATGTGCGTGTAACAGCCGTTGGATTCGATACCACTGTTAAGCGTATATCGATCGTTGCTGACCAGACCTTGACCGTGAATTTCGAGCTGTCTGTTGGCGGTGTAAGAATGAAGGAAGTTCAGGTATCTGCAGACCGCGAAATGGTTCGTAGCACGGACCAAGGAACGGATCGTGTTATGAAGGGCGGGGAAATAACCAAGATCGCTCGCGACAATGTTGCCTCTGCTTTGTCTCTCAATGCCGGTATTCGCGCGTCTGGAAACAACTTTGTAGTACGTGGATCACGCACAACTGAGACGCAGGTTTTGGTTGATGGCCTTACTGTAACAGACCAGTTTACCGGAGGACTCGGTAACTCGGGCGCAACAGTTTCTGCGGCAATGCCAAGTCCATATGCAACAGAAGAAGTGCAAGCAAAGACTGGTGGTTTTGGTGCAGAGTACGGCAATGCTACGGGCGGAATTGTGAACACTGTAGTAAAGACTGGCAAAACAGACCGGTTCGAAGGTCTTGTTCGCTGGAGAAAGGACGTCCCATTTCTCTTTGGAACAGCTGGTAACGGAATAGATGCAGGTTATCCACTTGAAGATGTCGTTGACGTTACTTTGGGAGGGCCACTAGGATTCAATAAGTCCACCTTCTTCCTTGCCGTTCGCAACACATATCAGAACCACCGCAATTTTGGTTTACAGGTTCTCGACCCGCTCGAAAACAATCTTGGAATGCAGCCGAACAACCGTACTTGGGCTCGGAATATCACTGGTCGGTTACGATTCCAACTGAATAATGACATTGCCTTGCTTGTGGGTGGTATGTATGGACTAGTAAATGGAGAACGCAACGGATGGGGCTGGTTGTATGCAAATGACCAGGGTATCGCAACCGATCAATCAGGAAACCCAATAGCCGGTGCAACTCCGAATGGTGTTCCAACGCGGAATGCTCAGCAGATCGTGGTTCAAGAATTCAGCTCTAATGCGTTTGCACAATTGAATCACACGCTAGGTCAAAACACATACTACGAGATCCGTGGTTCATTCAACGGAAAGACTACGGAGACCGCAAAGCGGAAAACGCATGAGGCCCCAGGACTCTTCAGTGGCTTTGACCTCTACTATCCTGAGGACAACATGGCTTTTAATGATTCAGCCTATGTTACGGGTGAGCCAAATAAGATCTTGGATGCATATGACTACCTCCGCCAGACCACGTATACGGAGGATGGTTATCTCAAGATCGAAACCACAAAGAGAAATCCGATTACAGGTTATGTTGAGGGGCCTGCAGACTTCCAGTCTACAGCCAATCCATACGGCCTTTTCGGCTACTTCGCAGCTCGTGGCAATGAAGGTGGAGTCGACTTCCGCAAGGCAACGTTCTTCCAAATCGATGGAAACATTACGCACAGCGCCGAAGTTGGTGAAACGCGGCACACCTTTAAGGCAGGTGTAGAATTCCGCACCCTTAGTCTTCAGAGACACCTCAACAACTCGCCATGGGATGGGGCACCGTTCTATGACGTGTATGGCGACCAATTTGGTGGCAACTTGTACTTCGATACTCAGGATAATGACCCTGAAGCCCTTGCAGCAAAAGCGCAATCTGAGAAGCCATACACGCCTACTACCGGTGCTGTTTTCTTCCAAGACCAGATCGTCTTTAAGGGCCTTGTATTCACACCAGGCTTCCGCGTTGATTATTTGAACGCTGATGCGCTTTATCGAACGAGCTTCGACCAATTCTACCCATTTGGAAGCCCAACAGGCTTTGCCGAAGTAAAACCAAAGTTCTATATCAGTCCGCGTATCTCCATCACATATCCGCTAACTGAACGTCAGAACTTCCAACTCTCGTATGGTATCTACTATCAAGCGCCACCTTGGTCCGACTTCTATGATTCATTCAACGCATTCCAGCTTCGAGGCTCGCAAGCGCTCGGAAATCCGAATATGGAAATGCAGAGAACGAATCAATACCAAGTAGCCTACAACCATCAATTGAACGATGACCTTGCTGTAACGATCACTGGTTATTACAAGGATATCTACAATCAGTCCGGTCTCGCTTATGTGCGCGTTGCTCCAACACCATTTTATCAGCAGATCCTTGCAGACTATGGCAACTCACGCGGTATCGAGTTCACGTTCCAGAAGCGTCTAACCGACAACTGGCAGTTCAATATCAACTACACATTGTCATCTGCTAACGGAACCGCAAATAGTAGCCAGACGACAGTAGTGCTGGATCCATTCACCAACAATCCGGCATTTCCTGTAACAGATTTCCCGCTAAGTTTTGACCAGCGAAATCGTGTAAACGGTCAGTTGGGCTTTAGCTGGGGTAATGATGAAGGTCCATCCATCGGCGGTATTACCTTCCTAGAGTATTTCACCATGAACGTTTCGGGTTCATGGCAAACCGGTCTTCCGTACACGCCTGTTGACACCCGCGGTCAGGCTGCAGGACAGATCAATTCGGCACGATTCCCGTCAACATGGAATACGGAACTTCGCATTACGCGTACCATTCCACTCGGTGACATTCTCGGTGGAAACTCAGCGATCGATCTTTCCCTCGACGTGACGAACCTTCTGAATTTCACCGATGCGGTTTCCTACTACACTACTACGGGTAGCCCGGACTATAACGGGACCACGTTGAATCGTCAACCTTCGGACTTCCCGCAAACCACGTACTACCGTGATGCAGATCCGTCGAACAAGGCATCTATTGCAACCTCGCAGTATGACCGCATCGGGAAGAGGTTGTATCAACCGCTTGTTGACTTCAACCGTGATGGCCGCGTAACGAACGAAGAAACCTTCCGTGGTTATCAGAACTATGTTGCTGACGTTGTTGCTCAACGCGGCAATTATCAATTCCCACGCACGGCGTACTTCGCCGTAGCGTTCAGATTCTGAGGCGGAGCCCAACTATGAATACGAAGCAGAACACTGGAGATGTCATGAATAAACGATGGATGCTTAGCATCGCGGTTGCCTCCATGCTGGCCATGGCCACTGTGATAGCGCATGCAGGAACGAACGGTACAGCGCCAAAGTCGAAGGACAAGGGTAGCGAAAGCGTTCAACGAACGCCAACCGGCATTTTTGACCAACAACGAAATGTTGTTTCGAATATCGATTTTCAAACAACCAACTACGGCATCTTTGGATTTGATGTTCGTAACGGAGTTGGCGGAACGTTCTGGCCGCGCGGTCGCCGTAATCAATACCTATTCGCTGGTGGTGCATGGTTTGGTGCAAGAAAGCGTCCACCAGGATCAGACTCACTTCGAAAGCGGGTGATTCTCACCTACAACCCGTATACAGGTCAATCGTGGATGGTTCCGGGAACCATCGAAGATGGACCGGAAGTGAATACATCGGCCGATGCTGGAACGAACAAGTATCGTACCTATTTCTCTACGGACTTCAACACAACTGACGGACAGGATTTTCAGAATCCAACATTCCCTCGTTGGCCAATCTGGGATACGAGCCCTAGCGATACGATCCGCTACAACAACTATTACGGATTGTATATAAACGACCCGGCGCTTCGTTATAAAACCAACTACCCAAAGGGTCCGGCCTTCATCTCCGAAGAAGATGTTTTCTGTACCTATAAGGACACTGACCTCAGCTACTATGAAGGGGGCGTTACAAAGCGCAAAGCCGATGGATATCCGTTCGGAATGCAGATCGAACAGATCGTCTATTCATGGGGATTCGGTGATTACGCAGACTTCCTGTTCTTGAAGTATATGTTCATCCACCCAACAACATACAAGGACACCCTCTTTGATTGTTGGATGGCTGCTGTTCAGGACGTTGACATTGCCCTCCAGACAAATTCCGTCAATGGAGCCCGTAACGACCGTGCTCGATACTATGCCGAATCGCCTGAACTCAATCTTGCCGTGCAATGGACAAATCCGGATCAAGGCGAGGCCAATCAAGGCTTTGGATATCTTGGCTTTAACTTCCTGGAGTCTCCGGCCATTGATGCAGAAAAGTATCTCCGGAAGGACAAGCGCCAGTTTCCAATTTCTGAGCAGCTCGGACTCCAGACGATGCGCAACTGGCCTATTACCGAAGATCCTCAAGAAAATGAAGATCGCTACAACTTCATTTCGAGTACGACAACCGATGATGAAGACCTGGGACCTGGTGATCGCCGCCTTATGATGGCTACTGGACCGTTCAATATGCGCCCGGGTGACTCTGCACGTATCGTGGTCGGTATCATCCTTGGTGCAACCGCTCTTGGTGGTGATGCTACTGGAACAGTAGAAGATATGACTGAACTTGTACGTAAGGTGCGGTTTGCTCAGTTTGTCTATGACAATCAATTCCGTGCCCCAAAGCCCCCTGATCTTTCTATTATCAAGGGTGCTCCTGCTGGTTCAACGCGTGGCGTGAACAGCTTCATGACCATTCCGCCGGAAGGATTCCTTCCATTGAATAATGCAATCGCCTTCCAGTGGGATTCGACAGCGGAAATCAGCATCGATACCCTTGAACGTGGACTCGATTTCATGGGCTATCGCATCTACCGCGCACGTCGAACAGATCAAGACACCTTTAGTGTTGACTTCCAAGAGAACGCACGCAAGGGGCCACTCGCTTGGAAGCAGATCGCTCAGTTCCAAATCGCTTCACCCTTCTTAAAAGAAGGGAATACGGTCGGCAACAGTGGCGTTCGCATGGATGCATTCCAGATTATTGATGTGATTAAGCCAGGTCAGAAGAAATTCATGGTGGCGCGCAATGTTAATTTTGGGCAGGAACCATGGGGATCCTACTTTACTCAACTATTCCTAGATCGTGATCCTAGGTACGGCCTCCGCGTCAATCGAACCGACTCGACTATCATCACATCTGGGTCAACAGCTGGTGTTCCGAACTTTGATAAACTCGACTCCATCGGCTTTACTTATTTCACAACGCTGATTGAAACGCTTCCAACAGTTGGACGCACTGGTGCTCAACTTCTGCTGGACTCAGTAGCAGCTAAGGTGGCCAAGGACTCGCTTGTGAGATTGATCCTCGCTCGACGCGTGAAGCAGGACCCATTCCTATTCAATGACACAGATACAATTGTTGGTGCCGATGGGGCTATAGAAGTTGTAGCAGTGAAGCGTCCGTGGGAAGAAACGAATGAAGTTCGTAAGCAGATAATCGCTCGGCATTTGCGCGAACGTACCAGCGGGCGAGTCTTCTTTGATCTTGGAGATGACAATCGAGATGGAAACGTCACCTACTCCAGCAATCCGGAGGCAAGTGAAAAGCTCATCAACAACATCGACTACTCATATGCAGTGCGAGCATACGACGAAGGAGATTTCCTCCTTCCAACCCCGCCAAAGCTGAATAACCGCTCGGTTGGACTTCCGAACGTCATTACGGCAACTCCATTGGCCTCCAGGCCCGGTAAGGCTGTGTCCTTCACGTTCACAACAGACGACGAGAATAGGAAGAAGCTTGGTGGTATCTACAACGTACGACTACTCGTAGATGATCCTCAACGGTTCAACCAGGTATTCGCAGGGCGCACACTAGAGCTTGAGTTCTTCCGCCTTTGGGGAGGTTTCAATCGCGACCCCGCTGCAACCACAGCTGGATACGGATTGTATGGAGTAGTCTTCATCCTTAGAGACTCTGCAACCCGAGAGAACCTGAATTCTTGGTCTAGCTATCTACCTCCAGATCTCTGCGGGGGCTCTGGAACGGGCGGACTACCAGGTTACTTCTCTGAGAATTCTGGTGTCTATGTAGACTCGTTTGGGGTTACAATAGACACGGCGTATAACTCAGATGGTTCGATCATGAGGATCGATACCATAACATTCGGAATGCCGGATTCTCGCGGAAAGGTCATCCGTTCCGGAACGTTTACTTCCGACGCATACTGCCTTCCGAACAAATATGCCTTCGGTGCGCTCGGAGTGGCATTTGATTATGCGATGGAACAGTGGGGCGGCGTGTATCGGACGGATACAGCATTTACGGTAAGCGGTCCGCCTGTGGTCTCAGTGAAGAGTGGCAACCTGCCTGCTAGTGTTTTCGACAACACGAATGAACTGAATCCTCCACCAGCATACATCCAGCTTCCATATCCAGGCTTTGTACCAGCACGGCCGTGGGAAGTGAGCTACAACAATGGTCCCGGCATCTATGAGGTAACGTTCAAGGATGGTGGCACGGAGAACATCACCACAAAGTTCCAGCTCAACACTACTGATGATGTTGGCAAGGACTCCACGATGACCTTCCAGAATGTACCGTACCTTACATTCGATGTGAAGAATGTGTACTCCTTTGAACGAGACGATCCTCGTCCAGACGGCACTCTTGGCAAAGTAACAGTGGGATATGATTTCGATCTTAAGCCACAGCTATTGGACTATGCACAGTTGACGCAGATTCAACAGAGATCATTCCCAAATCCGGAGTCGATCTTGATGGGAAACTTTGGTAGTGCAGCGTTCGGATGGCGTAACTCGCGTAACGGCGAATGGAGTCCTGCTCGTCTTCGTTTTTATGCGGCTGAATCGAACTCAGGTCGCCCTGTGGGTCAGCAATTGCGTTACTACAAGTCGCGCAATGTGTCAACAACAGGAAAGGACACGCTCGACTTCCTGAATATGTTCACGATTGGTGGATGCCAATTCGTTGTGGACTACTCACTACGCGGACGCCGTACGTCAAGCCTTACAGCAGTTGAGAACGCTCCAACTACATCCAACCCGCCTACAGAATTTCCAACGGAAGATTTCAAGGCAGGTGACAAGGTTCGGTTCATGACCTTTGGTGGCGCATTCGGATTCCCATTCGATAGCACAAAGGCGTACATCCGAGTTGCACCGTATGATGAGTTCTCAGCAACGACATCCTCACAGTCATACACTGACGAACAACTCAACCAAGTTCAGGTTGTACCTAATCCGTACTACGTTACCCATGAAGGCGTAAGTACTCCGTTCCAAGGTCAGATCTACTTCACACGTCTTCCGCGAGTATGTACGATCACGATCTACAACACGAGTGGTGAGATCATCACTACGATCGAACATAACGAACTGAACGGCGTGACCCCTGACAAGGCCGGTGCCGATGTCTGGACGCTCATTTCTAAGAACAACCAGCGCGTGGCAAGCCAGATGCTTGTGGCAAAGATCGAGACACCGGAGGGCGCTAGCGTCTACCGCAAGTTCTCCGTCGTTGTCGGTCCGGCTCGTGTTGTTGGTGACGGAGAGTAAGGAGGACACCCCATGAAGAACATGAACACAACACTTCGTCTCGCGCTTGCGGCTGTCCTGCTTTGCTTCTCAACGCCGATCGTATCGGCACAGCTCATCGCAGTAACAGCCGGCGATTTTACCAAGGTCGGTCTCTCAGGAGGACAGTTCCTCAAGATCGGTGTTGGAGCCCGTGGCACTGGTATGGCCGGTGCATTTTCATCACTTGCCAGTGATGTTACGTCTGTCTTCTGGAACCCTGCGGGTCTAGCTGATGTAAAGCGGTTCGCCGCTGATTTCAGCCAGACGTTCTGGTTTGCCGGTATGTCCCACAGCTTCGCGGCTGTTGCTATCCCTGTAGGTGAAAAGTTCCGCCTTGGAGCCAGCTTTACGGGCTTCTCTAGTGGTGACATATTTGTTACCACAACGGATAAGCAGGACGGCACAGGAGGTATTTACAACGTAAGTGATATTGCCATCGGTCTCACGCTTGCCGGCTACCTAACTGAGCAGTTCGCCTTTGGCGCTACTGCCAAGTACGTTCAGCACGCCTTTACAAACATGACCGCTTCGGGCTTTGTGTTTGATGTTGGTACTCGTTACAATACCGGATTTAATGGCCTAGTATTGGCATTCTCCGTGAACTCACTGGGTACACAGCAAGCTTATACCGGACCAGAGGTAACGCGCACAAATCCTCCAACGAATGGCACCAATACCATGCCACTCGATATGCAGATGCAGACGTCGGACTTCAATGTTCCGCTCTCATTCCGCATCGGTCTTGGCGCAGATCTCTGCAAGGGGGCTGTGTTTGAACCGGAGATCGACGCTGATGGCGTGCTTCAACATTCGTGGATGGCCGCTGTTGACTTCGAGACGTTCTCCGACGTGCCTGAACAATTCGCCATCGGCACAGAATACACGTGGAAAGAATTCGTCAGTGTTCGTGCAGGATATCGCTTCGGCTCCGACCAATTCGGCCTAGCCGGTGGTGTTGGTCTGAAGTATAATGGTGGCGGTTTTGAAGGGCAAGTCGACTATTCGATTAATCCAACACAAAATCTTGGCCTTATCAGTCGTTTCAGCATTGCAATGCGATTCAACTGATCGGCGGCTGACGCTCTCATGACTCTTCTCAATGCCGTTGATCATTATGATCGACGGCATTGTTCTTTTACGGCAGGTCACCACTATGACAAAAGTTAAAATGTTTTGCCTTTCACTGGTAGTAGCGCTGATGTGGTACACTCCTCATGCAGCCGCGCAGGACCAACTCGATATCGTAGCTGATGTTGTGCAGTTTCGTGGGGAAGGAGCTCGGACAAAATGGGAGTTCCACTACTCTTTTGCCGATACCGCAGTACGATACGTAGTTACTCAGAATGGGTTTGTTGGTGAACTGCTCTGTAGCCTGGAAGTTGTTTCGGAACTAGGAGACACAACACGTGATGAATGGATTTCATCAGCGGCAAGCTCCTCTTCTGTGCCCGTTCATCAGAGGTTCTATGCTGGTGTGCGCCCCCTGATGCTTTCTCCGGGAAAATATGCAGTTCGATTCACGGCAACAGATGTCAACGATAGAAGCTCAACCGTAACGAGTCAGTTCACGAGCACTGTACGCCCCTTTACATATTTACCGTCGATCAGTGACGTGATGTTCGTGATGCCCATGAAACTTGGTGCAGATGCACGCTTCGATAGGAATGGACAACCGGCTGTTCCGAATCCTCGACATGAGATCATTGGACGTGACCCATCAATTTGCCTCTATGCAGAGATCTATAATGCACTTCGAGCGAAACTCGACACCTTTGCGCTGGAATTCCAAGTTCTCGATAACGTGCGCGACGAACAGCTCATCACGTACCTGAGAATGGTTGGCGTCAGTGACGGACTCGTTATTCGTGAAGAGATCCCGGCTGGCGCCCTTCGCTCCGGAGTCTACACCCTAAAGGTTCGGATGATGTCGAGAGATCTTGCAACGGTCTATGATACCCGCGAAGAACGATTCTATATCCTCAATCCCGAACTGCCCCCTGAAGGAAGGATCCTCCTCACAGAAGACGAGCAGTTCCAAGCGTCGGAATGGTCCGTCATCAAGGGTGAGAGACTTGCACTTGAACTTGAATTGTCTGATGTGTTAGCATCGTCAGCAGAAAAGGCCATCCGAGTTCAATGCTCAGATGAGCGCGCTCAACAGCGCTACCTCTTCCTGTTTTGGCGCAATAGGGATCCCGACGTGTCGACGATGTCTAATGAGCGACTGGATGATTTCCGCGCCATGTATAAACGAGCACAGACCTTCTATTCAAGTGCATCGTTTCGCAACGGGTGGAAGACAGATCGTGGCCTTGCACTCTTACGATATGGTCAGCCAACACAAGTGGAACAGTTCATTCAGTCGATCGATGCAAAGCCCTATGAGATCTGGTTCTACCAACACATCCAAGGCGGAGTCTACTTCTACTTTGTAGACTGGCAGCTGCAACAGAACCACCGACTCGTTCACTCAACAATGATCGGCCAGGTACGCGAGCCGAATTGGTACAATCTCTACGCCAAGGCATTCTCACCGGTCCCAAATCCGCCTGAGAATCTCATGCCAACGAGTAGATGAAGTCGATCGTCGACATATCAACAACGGCGGGCCTCCTCGGTCTAGGACGTATTGCGCAAACACTCACACCCAGTGGCAGGCAACACCTTGGAGCATTCCTCGGTAGACGTTTGATGGGGCTCTCTGCTAAACGAAGAAACATTACGCTCGCGAATATCACACAAGCACTTCCAACGTTCTCTGATGAACAACACGCCGAGATCATGAGAGGCTCGTACGAGAATCTCGGCATCGTTCTCTCGGAACTTCTTGCAACGCCGGCTCTCACTCCGTCTGATCTTACCTCCATTGTAAAGATCCCGGGTTTTGATGTGGTACTCAACAGGCATCGCGCCGGCAAGCCATCGATCTTTCTCTCTGCACACTATGGCAATTGGGAATACCTTGCACAGACGGCGGGAATCTTACTTAATGCACCGGTGACGATTGTTGTCCATCCGCAATCCAACGCAGCCGCTGATAGATTTCTCAATGCGTACCGAACACGATTTGGCAATGTGGTTGTCCCGATGGGCGATGCTGCTCGCCCCCTCGTACGGGCCTTGTCTTCTGGGGGCATTGTGGCCTTCCTCGTTGATCAACATGGCCATGTTGACAAAGATCCGTGGATCGATTTCTTCGGTCGCCCAACACCAACCTATGAAGCTCCCGCCGCTCTTGCATTGAAATACAACGCACCGATCTTCTATGCTTTTGCCGAGCGTATGGCCGATGGCACCTACAATGCCCCCCTGCATGAGCTACCTATGCATGACCTTGAGAATACCAAGGATGGCATCATCGAACTCACAAAACGTCACGTACGAATACTCGAAGAAGCTATCCTAAAGAGACCAGAATTGTGGTCGTGGCAACACCGAAGATGGAGAAGCTAGTACCTCGTAACTAGTAACTTGTAACCAGTATCTGGCTTACTATGACTTACTTCATCCTCCAAACCGCCTTTCTTGGTGATGTGCTTCTGACATTGCCGATGTGTTCAGCCATCAAAAAGCTGGATGACAACGGGCGTGTTGTGCTGATAACGACTCCTGCAGCTGCGGAGTTTGTAAAGGGGCTAGGCGTGGTGGACGATGTAGTTGCCTTTGATAAACGAGGAGTTCATCGATCGGCGGCCGGACGTAGGGAGCTTGTTGAATCACTCAACATTGGTGGACCGAAGACTGCCATAGTGCCACACAAAAGCTTGCGTTCGATGTTCCTTGTGAAGGCGCTGAAGGCCGAGAGAGTGGTGACGTATGCCGATGCGGCAACACGATGGATCGCAACGGATACCGTGCCCTATCCAGTCCATCTACACGACGTGGTGCGACATCTCACGCTATTGGAGCCCCTCTTTGAAAGGGTTCCGTCTATCACAGAGCTGTTGCCGATCTCCATATGTACGGAAGCAGATGCTGCGGTTGTATCGGCGATTGTTCCAGAGGTGTCCGGATCCTTGGTGGTCCTTGCTCCCGGCTCGGCCTGGCCCACCAAACAATGGCCGGCTGAGAAATACAGGGCGTTGGCCGAGATGCTTGTACACTCAGGGATACGGGTGGCCGTCCTTGGTGACGCCACAACACAGGGCATCGTACAAGGACGTGCAGGAGTAGAAGACTTTTCGGGGAGAACCACCCTACGGCAAGCAGCAGCACTGATAGCCCGCGCCAATGTCGTAGTTTCGAATGATAGTGCTCCCGTGCACCTTGCGTCACTGCAACATGTGCCGGTGGTAGCAGTGTTCGGGCCAACGGTTCCTGAGTTTGGGTTCGCCCCCTTTGGTCCCAATGGGCGCGTGATCGAGCAGAAAGAGCTCGTGTGCAGACCTTGTAGTGCGCACGGCACGGTAACGTGTCCGCTCGGCACTCATGAATGTATGACAACCATAACGGTGGATGCCGTCTTCGACAGTATCCTCCATCTTCTTCACGCTCACGATGAGAATCGCTATGCGCCAGCAAAAACCCACACGTCCGGCAGCTAAAAAAACGTCAC
>DATGWS010000121.1:0-9287 GCA_035299365.1 Candidatus Didemnitutus sp. | reverse complement strand
TCCTCCATCAGTTGTGTAATAAACTACAATTGTGGGATCTCCACGTAGGTCCCTCGCTCTGGGTTTGGCAAATCAGCATACCAGTAGATGCGGTGGACGATATCGGACGAACGAGTTGATCATCGTGAGCGGAATCTCTACTCACGTCATTAGGGCGAATACGTGGAGTACTTTGCTATTGTGTCTGCAACGGGCCTACTAAAGAGTGATGCTATTGTCGCAATCATCCATTCACTGTGAGCGACTCGGCGCTCATCTATATACACAGCACCCTTTCGTGGCTCTATCGCAATCCTCCTTATTTCTAATACTGTTGAGTCTTGAACCCGAACAATCACATACCATCTATATGATAGCACGCGTTGTTCACCCTTGATTTGTATGGTGTCACTCAACAACGCTGCGACACGATCAGCATCATTTACAACAACACGCTCAGTATATGCAATCTCAGGATCAATCTTCTGAGCCGTCACAAATGACATGACACGGTCTGCCGGACTACCATAATAGTATGCAACAATGCGTACGGACGGACTTGACGATTGCAAGGTTGAGCATGCAATCTCATAAAAGAACAGCAAGCACAAGAATGCATTCCTCATGATTGTGTACTGAGTGAATACTGCAAACTATGGCTCATACTATGGCTCCCTTGTTCATTACTTCTGATATTCGATCAGGAACCGAGGCCGGTGGACAATCCCATTTACTTGAGCGACAACTTCCGCGCTGAACTGATCACCAACCATCGAACTACAACGTCTGGGCAACTGCAATCTAGCAAGGGGCTTGGCAAGTCAGCATGGCACTATACGTCTTATCGGGTGGCTGTGCCACATGCAGATCGTCTCTCACTCGAGATCGCGCATCGACTTGACAACGCGTCGTATGCGGCCTGATACTCTCACTATTCCGTAGGTAAGTAGTAGAATCAGGGCTACAACATACACCTTCAGATAGATGCCAGAGAGCACGAGTGTTGACAGAACCGAGAACACAGCACAAGTGAGGAGTACTGCCAATCTGAATCTATTGTCGTGCAAGAAATTGCTGATTGGCTGTTCTCGATTCTCAATAGACGTAAGAGCTAATGAAAGTAGTTCGACGATAACGAACCATGAGTTTATCGCTGTAATAAATGCATAGGCTATACGCTCTCGGGTCATATCTCCATAATTGAAACTCAGCACAAACCCAACCACTGACACTATGATAAAGATCAGCAGGAGTTCATCTTCCTTCTCTTTGAACCAGTATCTCATCGCTTAACTCTTTTCATCAAAATTGTCCATTCAGTACATCCGACGTTTCGGTTGTTGCACCTGTAGAATCCTCCCTTTTGACCATTACAATCAGCGTTCCCGCTACCACATTCGAAGGCAATTCAGCGTCTCGGCAACTTCAATCTAGCTCTGGGTTTAGCAACTCTGCATACCATTTGATGCGGTGGACGGTTACGGGCGCCGTTAGGAGAGCACTTTAGGCGGAATCTCCAAACTCTACCTGTCAATGAAAGTGGGTGCAGATCACCTCCTTGGGTTCAGAAGTATTCTACTTGCAACTTGTCTTTGCGTTCTAACATCTCTTACTGAGATGAAGAGAAGTGTTGAAGTGTTGTCAGTGATCCTCAATTGCGTGCCATTCACGTATCTGTGAGAGTGTGAAACTCTACCAGAATAGTCGGATACTGTCACTTCATATTCTTTGGAGAAGTCTGCATCATAGTTCGAGACGACGATCGATTCGTCGTTTGTTCCGATCTGGATTCTGTCACCTGTGACCATACTCTCGTCCACAGACACAGGATTCCCATAGTGTCTCCCATTTATCACAGCAGCAACTAGGCGTTCTACTACTTGACCGTTTTCAGGGGAGTAGCGCAATACAACGCCAAAGGTGTCCGACACGAGCTTGTCATAGTTCGGGAGCGTGTCTCCATATGGAGTAATGGTCCACGAAAGAAACGTCTTGAACGGTCTGTAGTCTCCAAAGAGCACGAACCATCTATCCTCCACTCGTTTCCACAAAACGTTTCCTTTAACGAGAACGGAATCAATCGGTAAACAAAGTTGGAGGTATTCATTGCCAGCATCATAGTCTGATTGTCCGTAATAGACATACCCATTGGAAGCAACGTACGTCGATGAGCTGTAGAGACAAGTATCAGTGGTAATGCTACAATACGTGCTTGAGACGATGCGTGTGCCACCAATGATTCTTATGGAATCGATCCTCACGAGTGATCTGGGACTTCTTGTGGGGTCCATGCCTTCGTTATAGTACAGAGCCTCTACAGCGTCTCCTATAAATGGCTGATCGCACTGTGATAACACAGGGTACGAAAGTGCAATAAACAGTAAGACTGCGATGGGAAAGCTGAGCACAATGGATCTGTCCAACACGAGACCTTTCACAACTGAGGTTCTCAAATGAATGCAAAGAAAGTACTCTGAGTGAACTGTCCCCGTTTGTTGATCCACCTGTAATGTTAGTCATTATGAAGCGAACCTAACGATGGTCGGCTGACTGGCACCATCTGGGCGTCAGCAATCACATAAGGGGCATAACAATTTACCAGCCACTACTTCATCCGAACAAGGCGCATTGCTGCATCAAGGACCTCGTCGGTCTGATCGGAGGTCAGGAACTTTCTGGTTTCATCGACCACTTTAGTGATGCGAAGACCTGTGCGTTGTGTTACCCCACCGTCAGGATAGAACACGGCTATACCCGTAAAGGTCAGAATACCACCCCCAGGGAGTTGCAGCCGCTTGATATTGCCATCGGCTCCTGCCGTTTGACTCCCGATGACGTCAGCTCCTGGTGCTGATGAGAGGATCATTGCAGTGTACTCTAGGCTGCTCTGTGTGCTTGCGCCCACCATGATCACGACCTTCCCTTTGTACTGCCTTTGGTTCCTATCACCGTACGCATATGACGGAATGTATATAAAACGCCCTGGCATTGTCAAATCAGCGATCGCAGCCTTGGTAGGCATTGACGGCCACGGAAGGAAGAACTCACCAAGTTCATCATTAGCGCAAACAGCCATTCCGTCACGAAGATCCACGATCAACCCATCGCACGCACGCATCTCGCGACTACGTGCTTTGAGGCTATCGACAGAAAGATATTTCATGTCAACAAGACCGTAGTTACCCGGGCCAACGTGTCGAAAGAAACGTTCATTGCGCTTTGAGACAGGATTGGGACCATAGGCACCTGAGGAGACGGGAACCGTTAGCATTCGAGCACCTCTACGCACCCTCACCTTGACATACGGTGAATCGGTACGAACGATCAGCCAGGCAATATCGCGGTATAATGTAGAATTGTTTGATGTTGGTAGGTACCTCTTGATTCTATCAACGAGCAGAGGTACCGGTTGCCCCGCTATTGCCAGTACCTCATCGCCACGTTTTACCTTGCTGTCAGAGAACGCATCACTCCAATCGCTTGCCACAAAGGCCTTGCCCTCTATGAACTTCACGTCCATACACAGCTCCGTATTCCCGAACATGGACATTAGGTTCGTTTGATACCCAGATACGCTGACATGAGAATCGCACATCCATGTGGCGAGCTCGAGCATCGCTTCTTCAAACAGTTGCGTCGAATCCGATTCGGCAACCCTCGGTATGAATGATGAGAGAGCTTCATCCCACGGTCGATCCATCATCGTCCGATACGCAAACAAATAGTGAACGCCATTCCAGAATCGGAACAGCGCAAGCAACCTATACCCTACTTTCCGCAAGCAACTGGGCGGTGTGGCTATCTCACCGTTGAAAGCATATGTGACCGAATCCGGCACCATATATCTTGAGCATGTGTCGCGCCGTGCATGTTCGACCTTGTGAAGGAGTCCACGAAGGGTCGACGATATGTCCGAACTATCGATCCATGTGAGGTCAGCCTTCAATGCCACCATCGAATCGTTCAAGGGGCTTGCCGTGTCATTTAGGGGAAATGCGCCGAGTCCCACAACTAGTTTTTCCAGATCTGCATCACGAATACTCTCGGTCTTCCATTCTGGTACTCGTTCGATCATATCAAGCAAGCGACCATCCCAGTATACATCCGTACGTGCCGCATTTGGATGATAGTACTTCAAGAAGCCCCATACCTTACAGAGCAATGTCAGATCTTGTACACGCATGGCATGGACACCCGTCACCTGCATCGTAGGTGCAGGATAGTCATCAGGGTTGTACCGTATCTGCGCCGACGCGTCTTGCGTGTTGGAGTGCTCAGACATCTCATTGCGCTGACAGGCCGCAAAGCACACAATGAACGCTAAACACCATATCGAATGAAGAACGATGTTCGTTGTTGGTATGAACATTTGCATTCTGATTACGATTCGATGACCACTCACGATACAACCACAGCGTCTGAACAACCGCAATCTAGCATTGGGTTTGGCATGCCAATAGATGCGGTGTTCAGTATCGGACGGAGTGACGTAGTCGAACTGCGCGGCATCTCCAGTTAGGGGGCTCGGAGTCTTCAGTACCTAGCCCAAGCGTACACTGGCGATCTCTCTCAACGGAAGTGCTGTGATCTTGTCGGACAATGCATAGCGTAGTGTTCCGGGATACACTACCCACAGGTGCTCAAGTTGGAGATCATCAATTGCAACATGCATGGACTTCGTTGTCCTTGGAGCATCGGTACACTTGAATTCGTATTTGGTCAAACAACAGCTAAAGATTGTAGCATATTACTCCATCAGTCGTGTAATAAACTACAATTGTGGAGTCTCCACGTAGGTCCCTCGCTCTGGGATTAGCAACTCTGCATAACAGTTGAGGCGGTGGTCGGTTACGTGCGGAATGAGGTGGGCAATACGAGCGGATAATGACCTACAACTTAGAGTACCTAATGTAAGCGTCTACAACAAGAACAGTTTTTGGAGGAAGTACGAGACTATCAATCCTAGGACAGTCACTCCGTTCGCACCTACTAAACCACATTCCAAATGTAATCCAGAGAGGCACCGCGGAAACAACATAGCTATATCTTGAATTACGGCCATTTGCCATTGGCATGACGACTGCCCTATGGTCGTTCATAAACCTCAATTCGTATCCGTGTTTTGAAGTATCACCAGTCATCTCGTCATACATGATGCCCTCGATGCGGATTGAATCGCTGACTATACTACTATCCGTATAGAGATTCCGAATCACAAGGTAACCACTTTCCGTAGATATGGTCTTGATACCCTTCTGAGCTTGCTCACGCTGTTCAAATGGCACACAAGAATACGCGCATGAAACAACTAGCGTCACAATAACGCAGAGCGCAAAGGTGCTCCAAGTCTTTATAGTTGAGAATGAGATCATTTGTTAGCCTTGCGTATTGTTCCAACTCCAGCACTGCGTTTTCCGCCTGCCTTGACCCACCAAGTTCCGCGTTGCGATGAGCACGAGCTATCGACCTGCATCGTCTGTGCATCTCCAATCTAGCATTGGGATTAGCAACTCTGCATACCAGTTGATGCGGCGGACGGTTACGGGCGGATTGAGGCGGCAATGGGAGTGAATTCTCCAATATAGGCTCAGTCGTAACCTTCTCCATCTACATCCATGCTACCGATGTTGCCTTCAACAATGCAGCCGTGAGCAAACGTATTCTCAAAACCCTCACCCTTGTTTCCAAGGAGATTTGTTCCCTTTAAGAAAATGTTACTTCTTACTTCAATAGCATCGTTGAATTGGCAGTCAAAGAAGTTAAAGAACTCATTGAACACGTTTCCTTCAAGAACAATGGGTCTTAGGTTATGACCTCCCATTTGGTAGTCGACATAACTAACTATCACACTGTTCTTAATCGTGCATCCTTTAGAAAACCAACACGAATGAATAAGCAAATTGTCGACAACACAATTCTCAATTGTCAAATGTACTTCTAGATCAAAAACTCCAATAAGATCGATTGTGCCAACGACACAGTTGCGCAGAACGAAAGAGTTATGACCCTTCAGATCATTGGCACTAATCTTAGCTATGTGTTCCATGCTTCTCACCATTAGGAGACTCCGCCGGTCTTGACCATCAATAGCTGCACTGCTGTGAGCGCTAGCGATCGAACTACAACGTCCGAGCGTCTGCAATCTAGCATTGGTCTTAGCAGTTCCGCATACCTCCGCCCATTCACTTGATCAGAATCGATGATCGAGTTTCAACGGAAGCGCCCAACTGCAAGCGATAGAAATACACTCCTCCGGGAAGGCTGTGTGCATTCCATTCGGTCTGATGGGTACCGGCGGAAAGGTCCTCCGAGATCAGCGTTGTTATGTGCTCGCCGAGGGCACTGAAAACTTCTACAGTTACGGGCCCTGATTGCGGAAGAGTGAAACGTATAGTTGTGCTTGGGTTGAAGGGATTCGGATAGTTCTGCTCGAGAACGATGCTTGAAGGAAGACTGCTCTGGCTTTCCACAGAAGTTATCAGTTCCGACAATGGTCTCCTCCAAACGCCACCAGAAGTCCCGGCAAAGAGATTCGGGCCAGAGACTGCAAGTGAATAGACAATCGGATTTGTCAGGCCGGAATTGACCTCACTCCAGTTTGTGCCGTTATCGGAAGATAGAAAGACGCCGCCGCCCCCAGTCCCCGCAAAGAGCATTGCGCCTGAGGCAGCGAATGACCAGACACGCAGATTTGTTAGGCCGGAATTGATCTGACTCCAGCTTGTGCCGTTATCTGTGGAGAGAAAGGCGCCGCCGTCATAAGTCCCTGCAATGAGATTCCTCCCTGAGACGGCAAGTGAGATGACAACCATATTTGTCAAGCCGTGACTAACGTTACTCCAGCTTGTGCCGTTATTGGTGGAAAGAAAGACACCTCCATTCCTAGTCCCCGCAAAGAGATTCGGGCCAGAGACTGCAAGTGATCTGACATCCATATTTGTTAAGCCTGAACTGACCTCATGCCAGCTTGTGCCGCTATCGGTGGAGAGAAAAACGCCGCCGCCGAAAGTCCCTGCAAAGAGATTTGTACCTGACACAGCAAGTGAGAGGACATGCGTAGATGTCAAGCCGGAATTGACCTCGCTCCAGCTTGTGCCGCTATCGGCGGAGAGAAAGACGCCGCCAGAAGTCCCCACAAAAAGATTCGTGCCATAGACAGCAAACGTATAGACATGCTTAGTTCTCAAGCCGGAATTGACCTTTATCCAGTCAGTGCCGTTATTGACGGAAAGAAAAACGCCTTCACGAGTCCCCGCAAACAGATTAGACCCTGAGACGGCAATCGGCGAGATATCTGTATTTGTCAAGCCCGAATTGATCCGAACCCAGTTTGTGCCGCTATTGGTGGAAAGGAAGGCGCCACGATCTGTCCCTGCAAAGAGGTTCGTACCTGAGACGCCAAGTGAGAATACATCCGCAATGTTCAAGCTGGATTGACTCCAACTTGCACCGTTGTTTGTGCTAAGAAAGACGCCGCCGCCCTCAGTCCCCGCAAAGAGATTCGGGCCCGAGACGACAAGTGACCGGACATTCCTGTTTGTCAAGCCTGAATTTACCTCACTCCAGCTTTTGCCGTTATTGACGGAAAGAAAGACACCGCCGCCCTTAGTCCCTGCAAAGAGATTCGTGCCCGAAACGGCAAATGAATACACATGCAGATCTGTCAAGTCGGAATTGACTTCACTCCAGTTTGTACCGTTATTGGTGGATACAAAGACACCGAAAAAAGTCCCTGCAATGAGATTTGCGCCCGAGATGGCAAGTGAAGTGACATATGTGTTTGTCAAACCGGAATTGACCTTGCTCCAGTTTGCGCCGTTATTGTCAGAGAGAAAGACCCCGCCATAAGTCCCGGCAAAGAGATTCGTGCCTGAGACGGCAAATGAAGTTACAACCGTATCAGTCAAGCCTGAATTGACCTTGCTCCAGTTTGTACCGCTATCGGTGGAGAGGAAGACGCCTTCGCGAGTCCCTGCAAACAGATTCGGGCCCGAGACGGCAAGTGAGGTTACAACCGAATATGCCAGGCCGGAACTGACCTCACTCCAACTTGTGCCGTTGTTAGCAGAAACAAAAACACCGCCCTCAGTCCCGGCAAAGAGATTCATGCCCGAAACGGCAAAACAGTGGAGAACACCAACATACGGTCCGTTGGTTTGCACCCATTGGGCTAACATCGGATTGCCGGTCGCCATGAGCAATACGGCTAACCATACTGCGGCCTTGATAGAGAGTGTCTGTAAGCATGTGCTTCGTTTCATAATGAAGAATCTCTTTCTGAAAAGGACACGACAACAAAGCCAGTGTACGTAAGGAGTACTTTTCTTGAGGTTGGTTTCAGAAAACCATAATCGACAAGGGGCATACCACGACGTAGTTACCCTTCCGTTTAGATGCGATCCTGTTGCACTGCTCGAGAATCCACCTGCCCTGACCGCAAACAACCGCGATGCTATGACCACCGGTGATCTCTCCTGTGCAACAGGACAACGTCAATCTAGCAATGGATGCAGCATATCGGCATACCAGTAGATGCGGTGGCTTGTTACAGGCGGATGGAGAAGGCACTGCAACCGGGTTTTCCATGCAATCATATATACTCATCTACAACAGAACCACGACTTGACTTCCACAGTCGAACAAACGCATACGCAAAAGGTAAGCCCCCTAGTATTGCTAACAGGTTCAGCTGAATGCCATGCTTTGATGCGAACAGTCCTACACCGGCTTGTGCAACAATGCGATAGACCGTGGGATTTAACACATCAAGGCTCCACATCAGCCACAATGCGACATACATAAGCATCGATGTGCCAAGCCCACCTCGGAGATATATCCACAATACCATGGTGTATAGTACAAGAGCTAGTGCGTGATGATATGGGAACATCCACTCAGCACTGACGCTCAACACGATTGCCTCAATCGATAGCACAATGGGAGCTATATAGGCCACAAGAATTGCCTTACGAACCATCCTGTGGCTCTCGAGAGGTAGGTTTGCCCGCATGGCAGCAAGCTGTGTTCCGATTCCGAGCATATGTTTCCTCGTAGTAGCCAAATTTCGTTTTTCGGTCTTCTCGAACCAGCAAGATCCTTATTGCGATGACCTCTTTTGCAACACCTTACGCGTGTGATTGATCTAAATCTAGCATAGGGAAAAACAATTCTGCATACCGGGAGATACAATCGTCTGATATGGGCTCGGTGAGGTGACTACTGTCATGCCACTTCAACGCACATTGGTTTGGTTACCGTCCTCCAATACAGGTAAGGGGCAGTATTGGCGGCCTGCGCATACGTCACGC
>DATGWS010000120.1:0-7544 GCA_035299365.1 Candidatus Didemnitutus sp. | reverse complement strand
CCCAAGGACATCTCCTTCTCATCGCAATCCGCCGGACTCTACGGCTATGCCGCCAGTGAAGATCAGCGATTTGCCATGGGTGTCACTGATCGCGTCATTGTAGATGGTGTTACAAGCATCATTGACCCCGAGACCAATGGCCCGTCCATCTCTATCTATCTCGATTCACGGAAGTTTCTTGCTGGCGGCATCGTTCGTCCAAATCCGATCCTCATTGTTGACCTTGAGGATGCTACAGGAATCAACACTACAGGTGTTGGCATCGGACACGACATTCAAGCCACGTTTAATTCTGGCAGTCTCGTAGAGATCTTAACCCCAAACTTTACTACGTCAATAACGAACAGCCGTGCCGGTAGTGCACAAAAACAGATTTTTGGTTTGGGGAACGGGCTTCATAACGTGCGTGTTCAGGCGTGGGACGTCCTCAACAACGTAAGTGAAGCCTCTACGACATTCCGTATCGTCACTACAGACGAAGGGATTCCTGCCGAAGGCGTCAGCAATTTCCCTAACCCATTCTCATCGAGCACTACAATACGTTTCACGCATGCCAGTCCTAGACCATTCGAAGCAGTACTGCTTGTGTATGACGTTGAGGGTAGACAGATCGCCGACCGGCCGATGCGCATTACAGACATGCAAACGGCTGACGTTGTCTGGGACGGACGGGATAATTCGGGCGCCCCAGCCTCAACCGGAATGTATCAAGCTGTAGTTCGTTTGACCGATGAATTCGGCGGCGTCAGCTTCGTGAGTGGGAAACTAAGCCTCATTCGCTAACTTTGCTTCTTCATTGCGAGACTAGGAGAGAACATGACGCTGATCCGCTCTTGCGGAATTCTGATGACCACCTTTGTGCTAACTGCTGCCGTATCCTACGGTCAGGCAGGCGGCGCCGCGGTCCCGTTTCTGCTCATCAGCCCCGATGCACGCGCTAGCGGCATGGGTGACGTTGGAACTGCCCTCGCAGATGACATCAATGCTGTGTTTTGGAACCCTGGTGGACTGGCCTTTAATCAGGCCTCTAACCAGGTAGCCCTGAGTTATTCGAAGTGGCTACCGCAGTTCAATGCGGACCTCTTCTACTCTTATGGGTCATATGGCCAATATGTTGATGCTATCGGTGGTACACTTGCCGGTACATTCATCTTCATGAATCTTGGTGAATTCACCAAGACGAATGAAAGTGGTCAGGCCTTGGGCAAATTCCGGTCGAACGAATTCAGCATCGGCCTTTCCTACGGCACGGAGATCTCTCCGGACCTCGGCGCCGGTGTTCAGATCAAGTACATTCAATCGAACCTAGCGCCGGCCAGCGTAGGTCAGTCGGGTGCCGGAACGGGTGTTTCGGGTGCCTTCGACCTTGGTTTTCTCTGGCGCCCATCAAAGTTGTCGATCTTTGGCGCCAATCTCGATAACACTCTACGCCTTGGTGTGAACCTCCAAAACGTGGGTCCCAAAATGACCTACGACAAGGAATCAGATCCACTACCTACGAACCTTCGTTTGGGTGTTGCCTTTAAGCTCGTTGAAGATGAGTTTAATGATCTCACGATCACTGCGGACTTCATGAAGCTCCTTGTTAAGCGCGATTCCCTTGGTTCTGACCCAATCCCAAAATCCTTCATCACGGCATGGGGTACAGGCGGCATCGAAACCGGCATTGGTATGGAGTACATCTATGACCGTATCGTGGCTCTTCGTGGCGGGTATTTCACAGAACCAGCAGCTGCAGGTGCACGTGAGTACTTTACACTTGGCGCGGGCGTTCGGTACGATGTATTTAAGGTTGACTTCAGCTACTACCTCACGGTAGAACAGAATCACCCACTTGGAAATACCCTGCGATTCTCGTTGCTCGTTGACTGGGGTACTGAGGGCTAACGAACCCTATCACAAACGCATATTCAACGGCGGACCGATCATTCGGTTCGCCGTTTCCTTTTTCTGTAGATCCACACGGTAAGAACTATCGCGAGAAGCCCCGTAACAACCCATCCATACGCTGAGATATACTGGTCTACATCCCGCCATCGCTCACCAACATTTACTCCGATGGTTAGCAGTAAGGCGTTCCACAGTGCCGCGCTAACGGCGCAATACACCAAGGTCCGAGGGAATGGCAGTTTCGAAATGCCAGCAACAAAGGAGATCACGGCCCTCGTTCCGGCGAGGAAGCGGTTGGCAACAATGATCAGGCCATGGTATTTATCAAACCACCGTTCAACCTTGGTGATAAGGTCTCTCGTGATGAACGGAACCATCGGCGAGTCTGCAATGGCATCACCATACCGTCGACCAAGCCCATAGGCCGTAGAGAACCCCAGGACTGACCCTGCCGTTGCCGCCACCAGAGTGGGCACAAAGCCCACAACCCCAACACCAACGATGGTGCCGATAAACACCAGCAGCACGTCGCTGGGCGAGGGTGGAAAGAGATTCTCGATGTAGGCAATACCAAATGTTAAGGCCAAGACACCGGTAGGGGGCAAACCCTGAAAGAACGTCACAAGTGATTCTATCATGCTCGTATTTGCAGTGTGATACCGAACCTACGACGAACGGGTCGTAATTTGCGTATCTCCACATTTGAGGATATGATGAAAGCGTTCAAGAACGAGGTCTATCTCGATTTCTCAAAACCTGCGATCGCAGCAAAACAACGTGCAGCGATCGATGCAGTGCGTAAAAAGTTCGGTAAGGAATATCCGAATATCATCGGCGGTAAGAAGGTTGTTACAGCCAAGAAAACCGTCAGCGTCAATCCCGCAGAACCCAAGGAGACCATTGGCACCTTCCAGAAGTCGGGAGCCGAAGATGCAGAAAAGGCAATGAAGGCAGCACTCAAGGCCTTTGAGCAATGGAAGACAGTTCCGATGAAGCAGCGTGCACAATTCCTGTTTAAAGCTGCTGATGTTATGCGCAAGCGCCGACTTGAGATCAATGCTTGGATGATCTCTGAAGTTGGGAAAAACTATCTCGAGGCAGATGCTGATACGTGCGAAGCAATCGACTTCCTAGAATTCTACGGTCGAGATGCTCTACGACTTGCCGGACCTCAACCAATCGTTCCCCAACCGGGCGAGAAGAATGAACTCGTCTACGTCCCGCTGGGCGTTGGTGTGGTGATCCCACCATGGAATTTTCCATTCGCCATTCTTGCAGGGATGTCTGCAGCCGCTATCGTCTCCGGTAATACCGTTATCCTAAAGCCATCGAGTGACTCACCAATGATGGGCTGGCTGTTTGCCGACATCATGAAGGAGGTTGGTCTTCCGGCCGGCGTGCTCAACTACTTCGTTGCATCTGGTGCAGAAGCAGGTGACTATTTAGTTGGACATCCAAAGACACGATTCATTTCCTTCACCGGGTCGATGGAGGTTGGCCTGCATGTGAATGAACTCGCAGCCAAAACAGCTCCAGGCCAGATCTGGATAAAACGTGTTGTTGCTGAAATGGGTGGTAAGGATGGCATCGTAGTAGACTCTGAAGCCGACGTAGATGCAGCAGTGGCCGGCACCGTTGCAGCCGCGTTTGGATTCCAAGGCCAAAAGTGTTCTGCGTGCTCACGCGTAATCGTTGATGCAAAGGTTTACGATGAGTTTGTTGCTAAACTCAAGATCGAAGTAGACAAGATCGCTATTGGAGATCCTAAGGACGACGTGCGCATGGGACCTGTGGTGAGCCCTCGCGCCGAGAAGTCCATTCTCGAGTATATCGAGATCGGTAAAAAAGAAGGCAAACTTATCTGCGGTGGTAAGAAGGTAAAGGGGCTCAACGGGTATTTCATCGAACCAACCGTGTTCGTGAACCTCAAGCCAACGTCGCGTCTTATGCAGGAAGAGATCTTCGGCCCTGTCCTAGCCGTCTGTAAGGCGAAGAATTTTGATGATGCCATGGCTATTGCCAACAACACCATCTACGGACTTACGGGTGCGGTCTATTCAAAGAACGCAAAGAAGATCGCTCGTGCCCGCGAAGAATTCCATTGCGGCAATCTCTATCTCAATAGAAAGTGTACCGGCGCAATGGTTGGGGGGCATCCATTCGGTGGGTTCAATATGAGTGGAACAGACTCCAAAGCAGGTGGGCATGACTATCTCATGCTGTTCCTTCAAGCAAAATCGATCGCTACAAAGCTGAAGTAGCCGATACTACGGCATCTACACTTTGTGACAAACGTCATAGTACCGGCATGGTACTTCCGAGACCTTTGTGGTACAAATACCACAGCGTCTAGGAGGTACCATGTTACGGTTTATCACTACCCTCGCCATTCTGCTCTCAACTGTACTTCTACGTGCACAGAGCCCCTTTACAGAAGTACCAACCGGCATGCCGAATATGTGGCAGAGCATGGTTGCTACCGCAGATATCGATAAGGATGGCGACCTTGATGTATTTCTCTCCGGCTCTACGTCGGCAGACGGAAAGACACTCGCCGTTAAACTCTATCGCAACGATGGGAACATGACGTTCACTGAACGTCCCACAACAATACCTGCAGTGGCACTGGCAGGATGGGCTTCGTTCGGTGATTACGACAAAGACGGTGATCCCGACCTACTTCTCATCGGTCGTACAGAAACAACTGGACTCGGGAAGATTTTCCGCAATGATGGGAATTTCACGTTTACGGACATTGGCGTATCGCTTATGTCGCCTGGTGCGTCTTCATGGGCTGCATCAGCCTTCTGGTCCGATCTGGATAACGATAATGACCTTGATGTTCTGCTCGCAGGTGTAGGAACCGGGGACGAAGTGGTGATCTACACCAATACGAATGGCAACTTTAGCAAGGCCATCGTGAACTTTGAAGCAGCACTTATGGCATCGGTAGGAGACTATGACAAGGATGGTCTCATGGACGTTTTTGTATGCGGTAGATCGAATAGTTCGCTCAGTGGCAAGCTCTATCACAACGCAGGTGGCTTGAACTTTACGGCAGTCAATGCCTCGTTCGAAGGTTATGCCAGTAGTGCCTGGGGTGCCTGGGGTGACTACGATAAAGACGGGGATGTTGATCTCTATGTGACCGGCTGGACCGGTTCCGGTGACAACAGAAAATCACACCTCTATCGCAATGACGGTGGATCATCCTTTGCGAAACTTCCTGCAACGAATATCGAAGCGGCAGACCGAACATGCTACGCTCAATGGATAGACTACGATAAAAACGGCACTCTCGATCTGTACGTAACCGGTTTTCACCGCGATGCCATTGGTCCTATCTCGAAGTTCTTCAAGAACACGGGTGGCGCATTCAGTGCGGGACCGGTATTGCGCCCAACAAATCATGGCTATGCTACGGTTGCAGATCTGGATAAGGACGGAGATGTTGATGTACTCTCCACGGGTACAAGCGATGACATGAACGTTCGCAGCACAACCACGAACTTCAAAACCGTTCTCTATCGCAATGGTGAAGGGGGCGGTGGTGGTGGTGGAAGTTCAGCCTGCACATGGGCCGGTACCTGGAATACGAACTGGGGCACGATGGTGCTGCAGCAGGTTGCTGATTCCGTGTGGGGTACATATACCCATGACGGGGGCCGCATCAACGGAAGAGTAGCTGGGACGAAACTCACAGGCCTGTGGTCTGAGTATCCGTCATATGCCCCTGCTCACGATGCAGGCGACATTGACTTCACGATGTCAGAGAATTGCACATCATTCACAGGGAATTGGCGCTACGGCGTAGGAGGCACTGCTTGGTCCGGAGGTTGGGAAGGTAAGCGCTCCGGGTTCAGCGTCACCGGTAGAGTGATGCTCAATGGTAAGGGGCTTGCCGGAGTAGAAGTGTCCGGCGACGGGAAGATGGGCGTTACAGATGCTAATGGATACTTCGCACTTAACGGTGTGAACAATGGCACGATCACGATCACTCCTAAGCGTCAGGGGACAACGTTTGTTCCGGCCACAGCTACGATTACGATCAACAATGAAAATCATGTAGACGTTGCATTCACGGCCTCAACCGGCGGTGGTACCGAACCAGGGGAAGGATGCGACAAGGAGGTGGCATCAAATACTCCAACGTGGGCTGGTGACTTCTATCCAAGTCTATTGACTGCCACGAATGGCGTGACAACTGCCCGGGAATCAAATGGTACACTGCATGCGAGATACTGGATAGCACCAGGCTATGTCTATCATACCAAGAGTATGAATGATGGGGCAACATGGACGGCGCCGGTTAGGACGGAATCAGAGCCTAACTCCAGTTGGACAAACATACTGCTGGTTGATGCCAGTGGTGTGCTCCATGCAGCAGATCAATTCAATGTTGGATGCTACTACAAACGTTCTACAGACGGCGGAGCAACATGGTCAGCCCCATTCTACCTGCATGATCAGGGTTGGGGAGACTGGGACTATGGGGCAAACATTGCCTTTGATACACAAGGCAGACTGCATGCCGTGTATTATGCTGCACACGGATGGAGCGACCCTCCTTACAACATCAAACACCGTATCTCAAATGATGCAGGAGTGACATGGGAGCCTGAGACGGCGATTACGTCTATCCCAAATGAAGATGCACGCGGGACCGGTGCTACTGCTCCAGTGCTTGGAGCGGGTCCGGATAATGCACTCTATGTGCTGTATGCCGAACAACTATCCGTCGCTCCTGATCGCTACAAACTGATCCTCCAAGAGTGGCGAGGCTGGCCATGGAACGCCGGGATCACGGTAGCAACTGATTTGACAAGATTGTCAGGTTACGATCTTGCCGTTGACGGATCGGGGACCGTACATATCGTTTACACATCAAGTGCTAGCGAAACAGATTCAGGCGCTACGCAAATGACGTATCTCACATCGAAGAACGGTGTGCTCAGCGCCAAGAAGGTTATCGGCGATCCAGTTCAATATTGGTACATCCCTTCCGTAGGCTTTGCAAATGGGAAGGTGATGATCGCTTGTACACAGATCAATTTGGAAGCAAAGAAGGGTGGAGGCGCATACGTCTATAATGTAACAGACAACTGGGAGTGCCCTGTACGTGTGTCAGAGACAAACAACGTTCTGCACGTCAACATCCCGTGGACGTATTATGACCGAAAGCCAGCCGGGAAGAATGACATTACTTGGGTAGAAACATTCGACGATAAGGCACAACTCGTGCTTTGTGACCTGTCCCAATTCACATCAAAATCATGTGGTGGTGGAGTTGTTGAAGGGCCAGCCTCAGTTCGCAATGACTCAATCACTGTAACGCTCAGTAGTATTGACATTGATGCCGTTGGTAACCCACGAGAATTCCCTGTTGTGGATATCAACGTCACTGTTGGTCAAGCCAGAGAGGGAATGTTAGGTGACCTCACCTATGAGAACTTTGAATTGTTCGAAGACGGCGTGAAGCAACTGTTCTCCATGGACACGAAGTCCGCAAGTAAGCCCAATGAAAATGAACCGGCTGCCGCTGCCATCGTCATTGACGGAAGTACCGGAATCCCTGATTCAACAAAGCAGCAACTGGTAGCACTTGTACAGGGTATGGCCGAGAACATGAAGCCAAACTGGAGGATAACACTCTT
>DATGWS010000119.1:0-5424 GCA_035299365.1 Candidatus Didemnitutus sp. | reverse complement strand
GATGCGTCCGCGCATTCGATCCCTTCTGGGAGCGTTCTTGTTTCGAGGTGATGACATCAACAAACGTGTTGGTGTGTTGAGTGGCGGAGAGAAATCACGTCTGGCACTTGCCCGACTTCTCCTGCAACCCTACAACCTCCTCATTCTCGATGAGCCTACGAACCACTTGGACATGCTTTCCAAGGAAGTGTTGAAAGAAGCGTTGATGTCCTATGATGGCGCGATGATCGTTGTCTCGCACGACCGTGACTTCCTTGACGGACTCACAGAGAAGATCATTGCCTTCCGCGTTGGTACGCTTAAAGAGTACGAGGGCGATGTGGACACCTACCTCAAGCTGCTGGGAGATCCGCACGTGGCTGATGCCCCTGCGCCACATGAGATCCCGTTGCATCACGTTGTAGCACCGGAGAAGACACAGGCACAGTTGCGAGAAGAGCAGAAGGCGCGCGACAAAGAAAAGCGCAAGGCAGAACGTCGAGTAAGTGAGATCGAAAATCAGATCGCCATTCAAGAGAAGACCATTGCGGAAACCGAGCCCAAGCTCGCAGATCCCGAGCTCTACAAAGACCCCGTAAAGCAGCACAAGACCATCACCACCTACGACACTGCCAAACGCGTCCTTGCGTCATTGATGGAGGAGTGGGCAACACTCATGGAAACCATCTCGCAACCAACGGAAGATTGAATCATGAAGCACATCCTCGTTCTTTTGACCCTCATCACAGCCATCGGCATCACATCAGCACAGGTGGATCTCCGTCGCACCGTTTCTGTAGAAGGTGAAGCAGAAGTCTTTCTTACACCCGATCGTGCATCTGTGAGCATTGGCGTGGAGACAGAAGGCAAGGACGTTGTGACCATCAAGAAGGACAACGACCGTCGCGTACGCGCCATCTTTGACGCCCTCAGGAAGATCGGCATCGACCAAAAGGACATCATGACGAGCGACCTGCAAATCCAGCCACAATACAATTGGAAGCAGGATGGACGTCGAGAATTGATCAAGTATCAGATGCGCAACGTTGTGAACATCACCGTTCGTGATCTCGCAAAGCTTGAAGACGTGATCAACGCAAGTGTTGCTGAAGGAAGCAACCTTCTCGATAACGTGAGCTTCTCCGTAGCTGACAGTAAGAGCGTCCGCGACAGTCTCCGCATCAACGCCGCCAAGAACGCCAAGGCAAAAGCCGAAGCATTGGCCGGTGCTGTTGGAGCTCGTGTGAGCAAGGTGCTAACGATCAGTGAACACGGTGGTTATCAGCCCCCTACCCCCATGTACAAGGCAATGCGCAGTATGGCTGCCGAAGCGGATATGGGCACACCCGTCAGCGCTGGTCAGCTATCCATGCGCATCACCGTGAACGCAACATTTGAGATCGAATGAAACGATGATCAACGGCAAAAAGATCGTGGTTGTTCTCCCGGCCTATAATGCCGCTAAGACACTGGAGATCACCTATCGCGAGATCCCGTTTGACATCGTGGATGATGTTGTGCTTGTGGACGATCATTCTCGTGACGACACATCAGAGGTTGCTAGGGGGCTTGGCATCACCCACGTGATCCGTCACGACAACAACCGCGGCTACGGCGGCAATCAGAAGACCTGTTACAGTACTGCCCTTGCACTTGATGCAGACATCGTCATCATGCTGCATCCCGACTATCAATACACGCCCACGCTCATCCCCGTGATGAGTTGGATGATCGCCAACGATGTGTATCCCGTTGTGTTAGGCAGCAGGATCCTTGGCAACGGAGCTCGCAAGGGTGGCATGCCGTTGTACAAGTACATTGCCAACCGCGGCCTCACACTCATTCAAAACATGTTGGTGGGTCAGAAGCTCAGTGAGTATCACACCGGTTATCGTGCATTTTCGAGAACCGTGTTAGAGTCGATCAATATCGAAGCGAACTCCGACGACTTTGTTTTTGACAACCAGATGTTGTCGCAGATCATCATGCTGGACTTCCCTATCGGTGAAGTAACCTGTCCAACCAAATACTTCGACGACGCCTCCTCCATCAATTTCCGTCGCAGCACCATCTATGGCTTCGGCGTGTTATGGACCAGTGTGCAGCATAGACTGCACAAGATGGGGATCGTGAAGAATGGGCGGTATGGATTTACATCCGCTTCAGCTCGCGACTGAGTTCCACGAATCCCATCACCTCAACGCCATTGCCCATAGCATACGCATCCGTTCCGGAGTGAACGATGATGGAACGATCTGGCTTGAGATCATCTAACGACTGATAGAACCCGCGTGACGGCTTTGCCGTTACTGAGCGTTTGATTTCAATGGCCCATCGACGACCTCCGGGCAACTCAAGTACGAGATCTACTTCAGCACCGGCAGATGTACGATAGAATCCAGCCACAGTCCTCTCAGGTGCGACCGATAGTAGCGACTCAATCACGAAGCCTTCCCAACTAGCCCCTACTACGGGATGGCCCATCAGTTCATCACGTTCGCCGATATTCAAAAGCGCATGCAAGAGTCCGGAATCTCGAATGTAGACCTTAGGAGTGCGGACCAGTCTTTTGCCAATGTTCAATGTGTACGGTTGAAGTCGACGTACCAAAAGCAAGTCTACAAGCAGATCTATGTACCGCTGCACGGTTGGGGAGCTCACTTCGAGACTGCGTGCGATGATTGACGCATTCAACATTGTTGATTGTCCGTGCGCAAGCATACTCCATAGACGTCGCATCGTTTCGGCTGATACTCGAGGAGCGAACATTGCCACATCACGCTCGAGGAACGTGCGGATGAGGTCCGTTCGCCACGCTAGACTTTCCTTATTCGTACGAGCAAGGAAACTATCTGGGAATCCTCCCCGGAGCCAGAGATTATCTGAAGGCTCTGAAATCACCTCTAGCGGTCCCAGCGTTGTCATCTCTACGTATGCAATACGTCCGGCCAGACTCTCACTGCTCTGTTGCAGCAGATCTACCGAGGCCGACCCAAGCAGAAGAAATCGCCCCTTACCTAATCCTTCTCTTCGTCCCTCGTCAATGATGCCACGCAACTGTGCAAAGAGTTCAGGTACTCTGTGAACCTCATCGAGAATCACGAGCCTGTTTGCATTCGGCCTCAGGAAGTCACGAGGGTCACTTAGCTTCGCACGGTCTGTGCTGTTTTCGAGGTCCAGATAGATTGCCTCGTGTTGCCGTCCAACAGCTAACGCCAAGGTTGTTTTGCCCACCTGACGCGGTCCTACCAAGGCAACCGCAGCTTGACGAGCAAGGGCTTCTTCAACCGTTCGATGTACAATGCGATCAATCATCCTTGTAAATTTAACACATGGTATTAGATTTACAAGGACATTTGCACGAGGTTCCGCAATTCAACAGTGGCCAATAACAAACGAATCTGCTATATCGACCCCCCTACCAAGCCCACCCAACCGAGAACCCACCAAACGGAATGAATTCCTTTGTTCCCATGTCAATCGTTGGTGTTGCCGCCACTCGGAACATGAAGCCCCTTGAAGGAGATTCGTATCGATAACCGACAACACCTGCAATGTTCACTGCGGACCCAGACATTACCGGTAGATACTGTTTCGTGTTCTCTTGTGGCGGTCGCTCCGCAACAAGCACACTCAGGCCGAGTCCAAGCTCTAGGTGTCCGGAACCCTGGAGGAAGATCAGTCGACCCATAATCGGGGCATAGTTGTTCTGAATGGGAGCAATTCCAATTCCAGCCGACACGCGGAATGTCTCAAACAGAGAGCCCCTTTCAAATCGACTAAGCACGGCCTCTGCATGAATCGACGTTAGGGACAATGCACTTCCGAGAAACTCTGAATACAGAGCGAAGCTCTTAGGCTCCGCCATTGCCTCAGCATCCTGCGAGTGCATTTCAGTAGCCCCAAGAACTATGAGAGAGGCGCACAACCAATGTACAATCTGCATTTGTCAAAATACGTTCATTGCTTGCAACCTCTCAACATCGGGCTAAAGCCCTCAACGTCGGGCTAAAGCCCGACGCTAGTAACTCCGTATCTCCGTATCTCCGTAATTTCCCAACATGATCCTTACCGACGCAGAGATTCTCGCCCATATGGACAAAGGAACGATCAAGATCGAGCCGTTCGATCCAACGTGCCTTGGCTCCAATTCGTACGATGTGCACCTTGGTCGCATGCTTGCTGAGTATGTAGACCGCGAACTGGATGCGAAGAAGCACAATCGCATCGAACTCTATCCGATCCCTGATGAAGGCATCGTACTGGAGCCGGATAGGTTGTATTTGGGTGTGACGGAGGAATACACGGAGACTCATGCCCATGTGCCGTTTCTAGAAGGCAAGTCGAGCGTTGGACGCCTCGGAATTGACATCCATGCCACGGCGGGGAAGGGCGATATCGGCTTCTGCAATTTCTGGACGTTGGAGATCAGCGTGAAACTGCCTGTTCGCGTATATGCAGGCATGCCGATCGGGCAGCTTATCTACTTCGCTGTAGAAGGCACGGTGATCAATCCGTACAATGCAAAGTCATCGGCAAAGTATAATGACCGCACGAACGCTCCCGTAGAGTCGATGATGTGGAAGAACTTCCCGATCGATCAACAGAAATGATCCTCCGCTCACTCATCATCGGTCTTGTAGCCATCGCTCTCCTCGTTTCGTGCGAGGAAGAAGACTCTATGTCCCTCGACGGATTCGACGAACAGGAGATCCTCGATGCACGCAAGGCAAAGGCCGAGGAGTTTCCAACCGTTACGTTCTATGAGCCGGATGCAGACTACGCCGTTGATGCAGTGTTTGTCCCTGCATCACGAGTGGACACGTTCACCATGCAGACAACCACCAGCGAACTTCGCAGGGCACTACGCGTTGGAACATTTCGCTTCGATGTAGAGAATAAGGGGCTTTCCCTTGTCGCCTACCAGTTCGTTGACGGAGAACGCGATAGCTACTTTGTGCCGTTCACGGATAGGACAACTGGGGAGTCCACGTATAAAGCCGGACGGTACCTGGACATCAAGGTTCTTGATAATGACTCGGCGTATGTGATCGACTTCAACATGGCCTACAATCCCTACTGCGCCTACGACGACAACTACTCGTGCCCACTCGTACCGAAGGAGAACAATCTCCCTGTTGCGATCAAGGCAGGAGAGAAGAAGTGACGTTTCGTGTCAGCCCCCTATCAACCATCCTTGTCATTGTGGCGATCACAATGCTTGTTCCGTCGTGCCTCTTTGTAAAAGCACCGGAACAAAAGACAGACGTCCAGAACGTTGCCCTCAGCCCGCAACCTGAGATCGAGATGAGCGATGAACTAGTGCGCACACGCGCCGGTGACATGATCGCCCTTATGCCCAAAGGATGGGTCTTTCTGGATTCAAAGGGTGATGCGTCTGCAGACATTGTGGCCATCGCCGTAGACCCCGACTATACACTGTCC
>DATGWS010000118.1:0-13073 GCA_035299365.1 Candidatus Didemnitutus sp. | reverse complement strand
ATCTCGTCTACACACCCTAGGAGGGCGGAAATGCATGCCCTGATAGACCGCACTTCGTTGCGGCAGATGATTACGGCAGATATAGAAAGCGGTGTAGAACCCATACGATCAACAAAACTACATCGCCCCTTGTCACAAAATCCCGAAATTGAGGTTTCTGATGTATTCCATCTTAGCCAGACTACCTTTCACTTTCAATTACTCCAATGTTTCGTTTCCTTACTTTCATCTGCCTTCTATTGGGTGTTATCACTGGTGCCTTTGGACAGACCCTCACGCCGGTAGAGGTTACCATTAACACAACTCCCTCTCCAGGCTACATCTACATTGCCCCCAACAGTAGAGTCCCTGCACCTCCATATGCCCCGTCTCTGATGGTCCTGGATCAGGCAGGGTCTGTTGTTGCATCACGGTTTATCCCGGAATACGCATTTGATTTTCGGGTATTGCCCGATGGGCGCCTGGGCTATTCGGTGTTCCAAGCAGCAGGTAGTGGACCGCGTGCATCTTCATCGATCTACATCCTAGATTCCACGCTTGCAACGAAGGACTCGTTGAGCGGAGGCAATGGATACAATCTGGCCATGCATTCGTTTATAGTCCTCCCAAATGGCAATAGGCTGGTAGTGATGCAGGAAGACGTGATTGTTGATATGAGCAAGTTGGTTCCAGGTGGACACCCCGCGGCTTCTGTTCAACAGATGATCCTCCAAGAAGTTGATATCACTGGCCGAGTGATATTTCAGTGGAGAGCGTTGGACCATTTTCCCGTGACTGTTACCTACGAGTCTCTAACAGCTGCAGCTATACGATACTTCCACATGAATTCGGTTGACGTGGATACGGACGGAAACTTCTTGATCAGCGCTCGACACTCTTCCTTTATCACGAAGGTGAATAGAACAACGGGAGAGGTTATGTGGGTATTGGGAGGAAAGCTAAACCAATTTACCTTTACATCGGAGAATGGGATTGTTGATCCCCCTGAGTTCTCCTACCAGCATGATATTCGCAGGCTTCCGAACGGAAACATCTCCCTTTTTGATAATGGTTCGCAGCGCACCCCTCAGTGGTCGCGAGGTGTTGAGTATCAGCTAGATGAGGTGAACAAAACCTGCAAGCTTGTGTGGCAATACCGTCATACTCCTGACGTATATGCTGGGGTACAGGGCTCGATGCAGACACTCGCAGACGGACATCGTCTCTTGGCATGGGGCTCTGCATTTGCCGATGGTAAAACCTTGATCACCGAGGTGGATGAAAGTGGCAATGTTGTGTTTGAAGCAAAACTTCCAAACATGATGTATCCATACAAAGCAGAAAAGAGCGTGTATCCAACCGGTCGTTCATCAGCCAGTGTGTTGATCGACGAGATCTTGCCCACGAACACGTATACATACACACGTGGTACCGATACCGTTGGGCTTACCGTTACATACCACACACTGATATCGTTCTTCTATAACACCACCACCGCAACTCGCTATAGGTGGTCACCGGAAGACCCTTCCTTTGTTGTGCAGCGTGGTAGTGAGATGGTGTCTTCCTTACCCCCTCGTTATGTACAGGGATGCAGGCTCACCCTCACTCAAGAAGGTATGGTTGAACATGCCGGCGAGTTCCGGTTCAATGTTGATCAAATCGGAATCACGTCACCAGAACAAACCGTTGTCTACTATCGCGATTCCACCTATAAACCATTCAGACAGCTTCGAACGCGATTCAATCCAACCTCTCGGGAACTCGTAGTCGATACTGCTTCAGCCGGAGAGTTTTGTTTTGGATCTCCACTACCTGGACTCCCTTCAGAGATTCTTGCCCCAACGTTGATCAAACCAATTGCCGGCAAATCAGTTCTGGTTGGACGCGGCGTTTCTCTTCAGATCTCCCCACAAGGCACGTCCTCTAGCTTCACCTATCATGTGGAGGGGGCTAATGGTGGTCCGGTAGTTCACAATGCTACTCAGGCTACTGACAAGGACACCACGATTGCTCTTGCACCCGGTACGTATGTCTGGAAGGCTGCTGCGCATTTGACTGCAGCATCAGACACGCTCGGTGTATCGAGTGGTTTTTCTGCAATTGATTCCTTTGTTGTAGAAAGCGCATTTGTTGAGATCACGGAACCAATGAACTCTGTTGTGTGGACACATGACAGTGCTTATGTGGTAACGTGGAACACGAATCTGGTTGGTCTGGCTAAGATCGAGTTACTCAAGGATGACGCAGTGGTTGCACTCATTCGGGATAGCGTGAAGGCCTCATCAGGTGGATTCCTCTGGCGCGTTCCTGTGAACATCCCCGAAGGAACGGGCTACGTTGTTCGTGTTCGTACCCGTGAGGGAGACATGACTGCGGCCGCAGGATCAACCGAAGCAATCGTAGAGATTAGAAAGATCATCACCAGTGTTGAGGAAGACGCTTTTGTTCTTGATGTGATGATTGCGCCAAACCCAGCCTCATCTGCGCTATTCATTGGTGGTTCTCATGAGTTGACGCGTGTTCAGCTTTTCACTACAACAGGTGAAATGGTTCGTGATGTTGCGCCACGTGGAACAGGGGAGCAGTTGAATGTTTCTGACCTTGCTGTTGGTACATACATTCTGCGTCTCAGTACACAGACAGGAACCTCCACACGGATGGTTGTGATCACACGATAAACATCGTTACTAAAAGGAAACGGGGACACGGCCTTTGCTGTGTCCCCGTTATTGTTTTCTGCCAGGCGTTACCGAAGGTAGAGGGCAAGAATGGAGATGTCAGAAGCAGAGACGCCTGGTATTCGGGATGCTTGACCAAGCGATGTGGGACCTATGCGTTTGAGCTTCTCCCTAGCCTCGGTTGAGAGGCTATTAACCTTGTTATAGTCAAAACGCTCAGGGATCTTCATGTTCTCTTGTTCTGCAAAGCGTTCAACATCCTTATAGAGTTTTTGAATGTACCCTTCGTATTTCACAGCAGTTTCTGTAGCATGAACCACGCGAGGATGCTCTTCGCGAACTGAACGTAGCCACGTACCCGCCAGATCGAGGAGCGGTGCCAATCTAACGGCAGGTCGTTTGACTAGATTGAAGAGTGCAGTGGTCTCGTGTACTTCATCCTCGCCACATGCTTGCAGAAATGGATTGGCTACATCCGGTGTGATCTTTGACGTTCTTACGTCGCTATCCAAATATTCCGTGAGCTGGCGTTCTCGCTGATAACGCCCATAGGTGCGGTTACTGATGAGCCCCATTTCATAAGCTTTTGGCATTAATCTATCGTATACCGTGTCGATACGGAGGAGAAGCCTGTACTCTGCGAGTGATGTGAATACCCGATATGGTTCCTCTGTGTTCTTGTTGACGAGATCGTCGATCATCACGCCTATATATGCTTCGGACCGTTGCAATGTAAAGGAGCCTTCTCCTTTAACATAGAGGGAGGCATTTATACCAGCGATCAAACCTTGGGCTGCAGCTTCTTCATATCCTGAAGTACCATTTATCTGTCCGGCAAAGAAAAGTCCTTTAATTGCCTTTGTTTCGAGGCCAAATGTTAGCTGGTAGGGGAAGAAGAAATCGTACTCTACAGCATATCCGTAACGAAGGATCTCGGCATTCTCTAGTCCAGGTATGCTTCGTAGTCCTGCCTCTTGGATATCAGCAGGAAGGCTTGTAGAGAATCCGTTCACATACACTGTATCCGTGGAGAGTCCTTCGGGCTCGAGCACAATCACATGGGAGTTCTTTTCGGAGAAACGGTATATCTTATCTTCGATAGAGGGGCAGTATCGGGGACCAGCTCCAGTTATTAGCCCGGTAAACATTGGGGACCGCGTAAAGCCATCACGCATGAGATCGTGTGTCACAGCCGTTGTCTTTGTGGCGAAACACGCCAATTGGTTGCGAACGGCATGCGTATTGATCGAAAACGGAACCGGTTGCTCATCTCCTAGGTGTGGCTCAAGATTCCGGTAATTGATCGAGCTTTTGTCAATTCTAGGGGGAGTGCCGGTCTTTAGTCGTCCCTTTGTAAGACCATGAGCTGCCAGTAGGTCTGAAATTGTATCAGCCGGGCGCTCACCAACTCGACCACCCGCCGTTGCCTCAGTTCCAGTCCACATCACTGCATTCAGGAAGGTTCCTGAGCAGAGAATTACCGCAGTGGCAAATAATTCCTGGTTTGAGAGGGTCTTTACACCGCGGATCAGGTCACCCTTGACGAGTATTTCTGTTACTGTCTCTGAGATCACCGTCAGATTGGGTGTTGATTGGACTGCGTGCTGGGCAAATAGGGGATAGAGATCTTTGTCGTTCTGTGAACGAGGTGACCACACTGCCGGTCCCTTTGAAGTATTCAGCATCTTGAATTGAATCCCGCTAGCATCGGCTATATGTGGCATTGCACCACCAAGGGCGTCAATCTCCTTTGCAAGATGACCCTTGGCACTGCCACCAATTGAAGGATTGCACGATAGGCGACCTATCGTATTGATATCCATGGAGATAAGGCCAACCCTTAGCCCCATCTTGGAGGCAATTATTGATGCTTCAATCCCAGCATGACCTCCACCAATAATGAGGACGTCGAATTGATTGCTTTGAGAATGTTTCACGTGGAACAATTCGCAGAATGGTTACTAGTGAATCGTGAAAAGTGTCAAGTGTTGTTCCACGTGGAACATTATACGAGGAACTTGACCATTAGGTATTCATCTACGTAGTAGTTGTCAACCTTCATCGCACGCAGTTCCGTTCCATACACGGAGAAGCCGAGGCGAAGATAGAGACCATAGGAAGCCTCGTTGTGGGTGCTCACGGTGAGCTGAATCTGTTCAACCTCAAGGATGTCTCGGGCAGTTTCAATAAGAGAGGCAATAAGCTTGGACGCAATTCCTTGGCCCCGGAACTCTTCGAGGACAAATAGCCCCCATAAACGCCCCTTATGGCGGAGTTTCATCTGTTCTTGACCAGAATAGCCGATCATTCCAATGATTCGGCCTGATACATCAACAGCTCCAAGAAGGTACTGGTACGGATAGTTAACGTATTTCTCAAAACGCTGTTCCTTGGAGAGCACAGAGAGCCCCTCAAACCAATCGTAGTCAGAGCCAAAAACCTCAGGGGCCTGAAGTAGGGCTTCGCGTTGGATGTTTAGGAATGCCGGGAAATCGTCGATCTCCAAAGGCCGGATGTTGTAGTCTGTTGTCATGTGAGATTATTCGTTGGCGAGGCTATTTACCTATGCAAAATCGAGAAAACACAGTGTCTAGGACGTCCGGATTCCAAGATTCTCCGGTAATGTCCCCCAAGAGGCGGATTGATGAGCGAATATCAACCGCCATCAGATCTGAGGAAAGACCTGTGTCTAAACCCGATAGAGCCGATCTGAGATGACCTGCAATACTCCGCAAGAGTTGTGCCTGCCTAGCGTTGATGAGTACGTCTGAAACCCCTGAGGTTGTGTTCTTTACGTGATTCGCAAGAAGTAACCGAAGTTTGTCTAAACCTTGACCCGTAATGGCCGAGCACACTACTGAGTTGAGGGGATACGGAGGAAGAGAAGCCCCTAGAACGTCAACCTTGTTGTGAACGGTTACTACAGGCCTGTTTGGGAATTTTGCCTCTATATCACGAACCAATCCCATGGAATGGTCTATGTTGACGGAGAGATCATTTACGACCACGATCAGGTCGCTTTCTTCGATCACTGATGTTGTCAGTTTGATGCCTTGTAGTTCAATGTGGTCTTCGGTTTCGCGCAACCCCGCCGTGTCCATCAGGTGTACGGAATACCCGTCAACAAAGAGTGTCTCCGTAAGGTAGTCTCGGGTGGTCCCAGGAATGTCACTAACGATGGCGCGCTCTCTGCCTAGGAGGGCATTAAACAGTGAACTTTTTCCAGCATTAGGATATCCAACCACAGCTACATGAAGGCCAGAACGCAGCACCTCGGCGCTATGTGCTGATGCCGCAGTGGCGTCAACGTCATCGATGATCGACTGTAGCGTCGATCGAAGTGATTTTCGGTCAACAAATTCAACATCCTCCTCCGAGAAGTCGAGTTCTAGCTCCAGAAGCCCAATCACATCAAGCAGTTGCTGGCGGAGTCCGGCTATACGCCTCGTAAAGCCCCCTGAGAGCTGTCGCGCAGCCGTTTGGGCACCAATACGCGATTCTGCATGGATAATGTCTGCAACAGCCTCGGCCTGGGTAAGATCGAGCTTCCGGTTCATGAAGGCCCGTTTGGTGAATTCACCCGGCTGAGCAAGTCGCACTCCACCTTTGAGAAGAGAGCCCACGATCTGGTCCGTAACGAACGAACCGCCATGGCAGCCGATCTCAACAACATTCTCACCCGTGTATGAGCGAGGAGCACAAAAGACCATGGCCGTCACAGAGTCCACACGTGACCCATCAACAACCCACCACCCATAGTTTATTGAGTGGTCTACTGCTGAGGTCAGTTTCACAGATCCCGAGAAAAACTCATCTGCTGCCAAAAAGGCACTTTGACCGCTGATTCTGATCACGGCCAGCCCTGCAACTCCAGGAGGAGTAGCTAGGGCGCAGATGGTGTCAGAAAGAATAGCTGAGGACATGAAGCAAAATATGCAGACGTTGTGGCTAATTGGCGTGAATGTTGTGGTGAAAACAAACGAGGGCAATCGTTCGCATTGTAACGATGTTTACTATCATCGAACCCATAGAATTCCATCTACCAGTGGTGACATCCACAAACGATTACGCGAAGGAGCTTCTTTCGACGTATCCCTATGTGTTTGTGTCGGCCCAACACCAAACGGCTGGACGCGGACGTAACGGGCGCACCTGGGTTGGTGATACGCAGGCCAACGCCTATTGTTCGATCGGCATACGACATTCACAAGACGAGTCTATCGAGGAATTATCGGCCTTTATGGCAAGGGGCTCCTTTGCCGTGCTCGATACAATACGCGCCTTCGATCCAACAATCGAGCTGCGGCTCAAGTATCCTAACGATGTCCAGGTCCGAACAGAGAACGGTTGGTCAAAGATCTCAGGCATACTGGTTGAGCATGAGTTTCAGGGGCAACGCTGCATAACGTCAGTCATCGGAATTGGTCTAAACATAGACCAGACGGAGTTCCCGGATACTATTACACAACCTTGCACGTCACTACGTCTGCTTGGGGTGTATTGCAACGTAGGAGAAGCTATAAACCTACTACGTAGCAGATTTTCGTGGTGGCGCTCCAAACCATGGATGGAGGTTCACGAGCATTGGGTGAACCAACTTGATCTCGCATCGAAGAACATTCGGATACGGGGAACCGACGGCGATTGGAAGCTGAAAAGAGTACTTCCAGACGGTCGGTTGGTCCTTCGGAATGATGTCACACATACGGAACGGACTATAAGCGATGGCGACACTCTACGATACGAAGATTGAACTCAACGGTGTTGAATATGGCATCGCAGGAATCGACGTTGGCAATAGCCGCGTAAAGATCCATCACGATGATGTGTTCCTGTCCTTCCCATATGACAAGGAATGGAAAAAGAATGTCCAGCATCACTTTCGTGATCACGTGTCAAAACGATACCTCATTGGCCTCTCCAGCGTAAACCCAAAACAGACCACGGCCATCGTGAAGGTTCTTCAGAGAATACCTGGACACCTCGTTCTCAATGCTCATTCGCTACTCATGCGTAATGATGCGCTGCTTTCACTCGGACGAGTAGAAAATGCAGGCATCGACCGTATGCTAGGAACGATTGGTGCAATGACTCGCATACAGCCCCCTATCATCACTGTTGATTGCGGAACAGCTGTTACAGTCAATGCTGTTTCTACCGATCATCACTTCTTGGGTGGCGTGATCTTTGCCGGACTTTCCACACAGCTCTTTGGACTATCAAAACAGACCGCTGCAATTCCGGAAGCTAAGTACGTTCCACCAACAAGTTCACTCGGAGTGAACACCATGCAGTGTTTGATGTCGGGAGTAACAGCATCGGTTGTAGGTGGAGTGCTTCGCACAATAACATCCATCAAAACCAACGACCTTATCGATAAAGACGTGCCCGTAGTGATAACAGGGGGCGAGTCACAACAAGTGCTTGATACGCTCTTGGCTGAAGGTGTGAATGCCGTCTATCACCAACATATGGTCACCGACGGCATACTGGCACTTCTATCAAAAGCTACACTTGCAGATCTACAAGACTCCATCATCGGTAAGATCTTGAACTGATCGTTATGCCGAGTCCCATCGCACTTGCACTCCATGGTGGAGCCGGCAACCTCGCACGGTACGAAGGAACCGGCCGTTTAGAGTTTGCCGAAGAAATGCTCAACAACCTCGTTCGCACCCTTCATCAATTTTTGATAGGGGGCTCATCAGCGCTCGACGTAGCCACACAAGCAGTGATGGCGATGGAAGACTCCGGCCTATTCCATGCGGGCAAAGGATCGTCTCCAAACTCAAAGGGCTACGTTGAACTCGATGCATCTATTATGCATGGGAGAAGACGAACAGCGGGTTCTATCGCGGCGGCAACGAACATGAAGAATCCAATCATGGCCGCACGATATGTCATGGAAGAGACGCAACAGGTGTTGATTGTTGGTCCTGAGGCAGACCTTCTTACGCTTGCATCTGGTTCAGAGATTGTTGGACCGGATTATTTTGTTCCATGTGACGAAGTTGGTGCAGCTCTTCCGTCGATGGGGACGGTTGGAGTTGTGGTGCTCGATCTCCACGGCGATATCGTTGCTGCAACATCAACTGGCGGAACCCTGCGCAAACGCGCTGGTAGAGTGGGTGATGCACCCATCATAGGCGCAGGGACGTATGCAGTGAACAACGTTGGAGGAGTTTCTTGCACCGGAGTTGGAGAATATTTTCTCCGCACGAGTGCAGCCTCGCGTGTCATAGCACGAATGGACCTTCTCGGCGAGAGCCCAGGTGCTGCCTCGGGTTGTATTCTCTCAGAGATAACCGAGATGGGTGGGTCCGGCGGAATGATCGTGATCGATCATCGTGGAACAGTTGCGATGCCATACTCAACACCGGGCATGTATCGCGCATCGATTGATGCACGAGGCACCACGGTTGTTGGTTGTCTCTAGCCCCTTCTCAAAAGGCCTGACCAAGGCCGATACTGAGTTGCCAGTTACCGGAGTTCATAGATCCGCGTCTGCCAAAAATCCATTTATCATTGGCGCGTGTCGGATCATATATACTTGTTGCCCAATCGATGCGGAACGGACCAACCGGAGTGTCGAATCGATATCCGATACCAGCCGCCAACACGCTTCCCATATAGAGGTCTTCGAGTCGCATTGACCCATAGAGGTCGGTAGTGAAACGATTAAAAGAATTGCCGATATCAGTGAAGAAGGTAAAGCCACTTCGTTCTACGAGGCTAGCCCAGATCCCATCTGCGCCACGAGGCTTTTCGAACGTATAGCGCACCTCGAAACCAAGTTCTACGAGCGAGGCACTACCGATAACATTTGAATAGATGTATTGATTGTTGGGATTGGGATCGTCGATTCTACCGGAGTGCGGATCGTGGAGAGTGCGCGATGGAAAGGACCGGATACTCGCAGGACCACCAGCAAAGAACTGACGTTCAAGAGGTACGTAAGTGTTGTTTTGTGTGGTATCACCACGCACAAAGTCCAACAACTGGATGTGACCGAGCTTGATCTTTGTGGCACCAACGATACGTTTACTCAACGGAAACACTGTGGAGAGGAAGGCTTGCCCACGGAGATATTTACCTGCTCCCCAACCCCATTCAAACGAAACGCTAGAGTATGTGCCTTGTGTTGGATTGATCGGATTATTCCGGTGATCACCTCGGAGTGTGATACCAAGATTGATGCCAGTGAAGAAATTCCCAGATTCTTTCAAATAGGTATCTAGGACAACGAATTGGGCAAACGTGCTGTACACATAGGCCGAGTCCTCCGGTGTTTTTGCTTCAGCGAGTGCGGTTTCCAGAGCCCCGTCAAAGTTTCGAGGTACCTGGCGTTCAAGGCCTGTGTTAAGGTCGATCCCGTTGAAGAACGTGTACGAGTAGAGCGAGATAGGAAGCCGAACATTCAATCCAGCTGACTCTAACCGGAAAGACTTCACAAGTTCACGAACAGAATAGTACGTAGATGTCTGAACCCCAAATCGCTGACCAAAGAGTCTGCCAACATTGGGCCAGGCAAGAACAAGAGACGCAAGTGCTTCTGTTTCAAGTTCCTGTCCTTGAGCTATACGGCTGATATCCTGTAGAACATACTGCAGTGTGATCGAAGCTAGCTGAGCTCCGCCGAATACATTGCGGTATTGTGCGTTGGCGCCAACACCCAGATTGAGATAGTTGTCAACAGCAGTCTGATAGAGCAGGAGGTTCATACCAACATCATATGGCTTGCTGTTGCGTGTGAACACTCTAATGCCAACGGTTGAGTCACTACCTTGATAGCCCTTGCCTGTTGTATCGTGGGCGATGGTATCGATGAGTACGATCTCAAAGGTGCCGAGCGACATAAGGTTGGCCCTAGACTGCTCCAGCTTTCTCCTGCTATACCACTCACCGGTTTCAAAATCCAACTGACGAAGTCGAGTAGACTCATTTACCGTTGGATAGCCGGCTGCATTCTCAAGAAACATGATGCTATCGATGCGGACGCGGTTACCGGGCTCTACAACCACAACAACTGTATCATGTGTTCCGTCCTCGGAGATCCCTACAAGAGGGGGCTGATAAATTGCACGGTAATAGCCGTTGTTGTGAAGGACATTCACAAGCAGGCGAACACTGCGTTCAATTGCGGCTTCTGAGAAGGCGTCCTTGGAGTGAAATGTCTGAGCATCGAGGGCTAGTTCGCGAACAGTTGAGTCCACACCTTCTAGACCGGAGATGATGAGCGTGTCTACGCGAGCGCGTTGACCCTCGTTAACAAAAAACGTTAACGTGTTCTTCTTTGAATCTCGATCATATTTGAAATCAAAATTGACCGTTGCCTTGTGGTATCCATTTTGATCGAGATAGATAAGAATCGCTACACTATCGTCATGAGCTGCTGCCGGGTCGTAGTACCGGAGCTCCGTCTCTAGGTCCTTGCGGATCTCACCGAACCGGTCCAAGATCACCATAGGTGTTGCCGGATTTCTTCTAAAGTTTTCTTCGTAATACAGCGTAAGCTGTCGAGTAATAGAGAGTTCACTCGGTAAGGAAGAGATGATTCCGATGAGTTGTCCCGGTGTTGTCTCAACACAACCTACGAACTCTACGGCCTGTAGTTCTTCGAGTTCCAGAGCACGCGATCGTTCGCCCGAGCGCACAACGCTGTCTTGGTACTCCGATTGTGCTGAAAGGAACGGGGCTCCTGCCAAACACAAGACGAGCACAAAAAGGGCGCGATGAAGAACGGCTTCATATCCGCTGCGGAGTATCACAGGGTGCAAAATACCGCGTAGAAGGTGCATGTAAACGAACAACGCCCGATCAACCTAGGTCGATAGGGCGCATATGAACGTTGATAGGAAGGCGAGTTACGATTCGTACGTATCGTCGTCTTCACTGAAGAACATATCGTCGGAGGCAGCCTCATATTCTGGCCAAAGGTCTTCGATGCCCTCATAGGTGATCTCGTCTGAATCGTCGAGTTCACCAAGGTTATCGAGTACTTGCAACGGGGCTCCGCTGCGATTGGCGTAATCAATGAGTTCCTCCTTGGTGGCCGGCCAAGGGGCATCCTCGAGATACGAGGCAAGTTCGGGCGTCCAAAACATGGGAGGATCCTTGTGAGTGGTTTTCCGGAATTCGTAAGCGGCGCGAATATACACGCATGAGTCAGTAGACGCAATAACGAATCGTTTTCGACACAATTGTTACAGCGTGAATCACAACTTCTGCAGGATAAACTCTGCCACGTCAAGATCATAGGGTGTGGTCACCTTAAAATTTGTTTCTTCTCCCGGAACGGTATGCACAGGGCTTCCCAACTGCTCCACAAGCGAGGCGCAATCCGTTCCAACCCGTCCACTAGCCTCCGCATCATCGTAGGCCCGTCTGAAAAGAGAAGACGCAAATCCCTGTGGTGTTTGCACGCGAAACAGGGTAGAACGATCCACCGTGCCACGTACCCGACCATGGTGATCCACCGATTTCAACGTGTCTGCGATGGGGATTACAGGTACCACAGCCTGCTTTTCGAGAGAAGAGCTAGCCACCGTTTCCCATAATTCAGGGCTGGACAGGGGTCGTACGGCATCATGAACTAGAATGATCCCTACGTGGGTAAGGGACGGGTGCGCCAAGGCTGCCCGTACCGAATGCTGACGCTCTGTAGAGCCTCTTACAACATGCAGACGTGCATCGGCAAGGTCAAATCGAACGAAGATCTCAGAAACAACGACCTCGTCATCAGGATGGATAGCAACAACCACGGCGTTAACATTCTGCGTTTGGAGTGCGATACGAATACAACGGACCAGCAGGGGTACGCCAAGGAGCTCGAGGAATTGTTTAGGGGTTGCTCCCCCAAATCGTGTTCCACGTCCGGCAGCAGGAATGATTACTCCGCGAGAGGTTCGTTCGTTGGTCATGGTTCAAAGATAGACGGAATAGGGGGCTTCATGGACAAAGCAAACGGGGTACCCTGTAAGCAGGGTACCCCGTTGAGAGCGAACGTAGTCTGTGAGCAGTTATCGTGCGATGGTTATCGGTACTGCGATAAGAGTTTCGCTGTAGCGAATGATCATGGTGTAGGATCCCGATGCAATGGAAGCGCCGGAAGCATCTCGACCATTCCAGCGGATGGAGCCCCCTGCATCAACACCATCATGCGAGAAGGCAGCAACGGTGATGCCCGTGGAGCCTACAACGGACACATCCATTGAAGGTGTAGAGTGAGCAAAGTGAACCTCTACTCGATCGGTCATTGGATTTGGCCAGGCGGAAACACCCGCCTCTTCGGCGTCCACAACACCGCCTGGTGCTTCGCCTGAACCTTGCACGGCTACAGTAGAATTACCTCCATTGGCCGAACGCAGACTAAGCGTTGCCGTTTTGGCACCAGGAGATCCAGGTGTGAACTTC
>DATGWS010000117.1:0-1578 GCA_035299365.1 Candidatus Didemnitutus sp. | reverse complement strand
CCTAGCCGTTGTCTCCGACTGGTGAACGAACTGAACCAGAACGTTCTGTTCCCTTCACTTTTTAGGTCCGGTCACGCCATGGAAGATCTGCTTCTCGGTGCGTACTTTCTTTCTCTTTGTGTGCTCTTCGCCTTTGGTCTTCACGGCCTGGTGATGATCTACTACTATCATAAGACACAGAAAGTCACGCACGAAGCCCCGACTCATTCTCGGGAAGACCTGCCTATCGTCACCATTCAACTCCCGTTCTATAACGAGTTGTATGTGGTAGACCGTCTTGTTGAGGCCGTTTGCCTTATTGACTATCCCAAGGACAAGCTCGAGATCCAGCTTCTCGACGATTCCACGGATGAAACCGTTGATCTCTCGCTTGCCCTCGTAGAGCGCTTCCGTATGGAAGGCTTCGATATCAAGCATATTCACCGCACGAATCGTCAAGGCTATAAAGCGGGTGCACTCAAAGAGGGCCTTGCAATGGCTCGTGGTGAATTCGTTGCCATCTTCGATGCGGACTTCGTTCCACATCCAGACTTCCTGATCAAGACCATCCCATATTTCGCCGATGACAAGGTTGGCATGGTGCAGACACGCTGGGAGCACCTCAACGAAGACTACTCATTCCTTACTCGCGCACAAGCACTTGCTCTTGACGGCCACTTTGTGATCGAACAACAGATCCGTCACAAGGCCGGTTTCTTCATCAACTTTAACGGCACAGCTGGCGTGTGGCGTAAGAAGACCATCGAAGATGCGGGTAACTGGCACAGCGACACCTTGGCAGAGGATCTCGACCTTTCGTACCGCGCTCAACTTCGTGGCTGGCGTTTTGTGTTCTTGAACGACGTTACGTCGCCTGCAGAACTTCCTGCAGATATCAATTCACTCAAAACACAACAGTTCCGTTGGACGAAGGGGGCCGTTGAAACGGCAAAGAAACTTCTTCCTTCTGTATGGAAGAGCGGACTCTCCCTCAAGCACAAGCTCGAATGCACGGTCCACCTTACGAGTAACATCGTCTTCCCGTTCATCATGCTGGTTGCCTTCCTTAATGTACCGATCGTGATCATCAAGAACGAAGTGGGCGGATACGACGCATTCTTCAGTTTCATGTCCATCTTCGTCCTCGCAAGCATTTCGTCGTTCTTGTTCTACATGTATGCGCAACGTGCCATCCATCTCGATTGGCAACGCAGACTCCTTCTCTTCCCGGTCTTCATGGCCGGATCAATGGGCCTGGCTGTGAACAACACCCGCGCAGTGTTTGAGGCTATCATCGGTAAGAAGACGGAATTCAAACGCACACCGAAGTATGCCATCGAACAGAACGATGATCAGTGGAAAAAGAAGCGCTACGTTCAGCGGAAAATCGGCTGGATCGTGATGGTTGAACTCGGTCTCGCAGCCTACTTCGTCTTTGGTATCGTAACCTCTATCAGCTATCTCGAGATCGCTGCCATTCCGTTCCAACTCATGTTCCTTATTGGTTTTGGAACTGTTGGTACACTCTCCCTCCGTCACGCCCTCGGCCGCTAATCACCACACCCTGTAACTAGTAACTGAGTAACTGAGTAACTAGTC
>DATGWS010000116.1:0-2248 GCA_035299365.1 Candidatus Didemnitutus sp. | reverse complement strand
GAGGAGATCCTTACGTCGATTCTGCTCCAGACAGCAGCATTCTCACCCACGAGTCTTCCAATTCGTGTGGATTCCACGAGCTACGTCATTGAGGTGTTAGCTACACCACGCACGTTCACCTACGTGGTTGTTGCCTTACAGAACGGTCCAAATTTTCAGACCGACTGGATCATGCTCGATGTCTATGCTCCAACGGGCGATCCGTCCCAACCCGGTGTTGTGATCGTTCCATCGGGTAATACCGTCAACGTTGACTTCCGAGTTGATTTCAGCAACCTTCCGCCCCAGCCCTTCTGATGAGGCTTATGCATCACATCGTCTCCCTCACGCTGATCTTCCTTAGTGCAGTTAGTCTGCGTGCGCAGGACGGAGGAACGATCACGGGATACCTTACTGATCGGGAGACGGCAAAGCCAGTAAGAGGCGCTACTGTTCGCATTGAAGGAACTCAGAGTGGAGCGATTTCAAATGCAAAAGGCGTCTTCGTTATCAAGGGTGTCCCATCGGGGACCGTGATGGTAGTTGCAACATTTATTGGGTACGAAACAGCGCGTCAGAATGTCTTTGTGAAAAAGGACGAGCTGACGACAATGATCATGACAATAAAAAGCTCCTCCGTCTCAAAGGGTGAGATCGTAGTCTCAGCGAACAGACGTGTGCAAGCCGTGCAAGATGTACCTATTAGTGTCTCAATACTTACTTCCGAAGATCTTGATCAGCGAAACGTTACGCGCCTTGATGACGCATTACGATATGTGAGTGGCATCAGCATTGCACGAGATCAAGTTAGTATCCGAGGTGCATCAGGATTTGCCTTCGGAGTTGGTTCGCGTACAGCAGTGCTTATCGACGGCTTTTCACTTCTTTCAGGCGATAACGGAGATATCAAGTTCGATGTTATGCCAGTGGCTGATGTTGAGCGCATCGAGATCATCAAAGGGGCGGGTTCCGCCTTGTATGGAACAGGCGCACTAGGTGGTGTTGTGAGCATGATCACCAAGGACCCAACGGATACACTGTCGGTCTATGGCAGAGCCTATACAGGTCCCTATACCATGCCACCGTATTCTCAATGGGAATACCGTTCTACCCTTCCCTGGCAATATGGGGCCGACATTCGACTAGCTCAGCGCGTTGGTGAATTCTCTTACTCGGTCAGTGGTGGTATCCGTTCAGATGAAAGTTATCGTGAATATGACCGGTCGCTTCGTGGATTTGGATTTGCCAAGCTCACATGGCAACCATCGGATCTCGTAACGTTTCGGGCATTTGGATTTGGGACGCTGGAAAATCGAGAGAACTTCATCTATTGGCGCGACCTCGATAACGCAACTCGTCCGCCCCTTGCTCAAAACATAGATGAACGTCTCGCCACCACGAAATATGCAGTGGGCACCGAATATTCGCAGATATTCTCCGGCACTACCTCACTCATCGCTCGATACGGCTTTTTTCGAACGACATTTGAAAACACGTTGGACGGTGAGAAACTCGATTCCAACTATTCAACGGCATTTGCCCATAACGCCGAAGTGCAAGTAACGTCGCGTCTTGCAGAAGGTGCCATACTTACGGCAGGCATCACCGGACGTTTGAATTGGGTACGAAGTGACGTCTATAACACGGCCTTGCAGACGATTCTCAGCGGTTACGCACAGGGCGAATTCACCTTGGGTTCAGTGATCCTCACCGGTGGTCTGCGAGCAGATCGTGAAGAGACAGAATCTCTCACACCTCAGATCGAATTCTCGCCAAAGCTCGGGATGACGTGGAATGCCGCCCAACAATTCACCGTTCGTACATCGGTGGGAAGGGGCTTTAGGGCACCCACAATTGCCGAACGGTATGCGAACATTCGCTACGGACCGTTCAATGTCCGCCCTAATCCAAACCTTCTATCAGAAAGCTCGTGGTCTGGTGAGGTGGGTTTCCACTACATGGCCTCTGAATTCATACTCCCTATTGACATCGACGTTGCTGTCTTCGACAACGAGCTCTATCAACTCATCGAACCAACTTTCGATCTCTCGCAGGCAGGCGCACCCATCGTTTTCCAGAATCTCACTCGCGCACGCATACTTGGTTCTGAGCTCACGATAAGAGCAATGCTCTCTACGAACGCCACTATCGAGACCGGGATTACCTATATGGTACCTCGAGACCTCACCACCGGGACAACCCTAAAGTATCGCAACAACGTGTTGTGGTATTCACGGGGCTCCTGGACGCCTATGACAGGAATCGAACT
>DATGWS010000115.1:0-6562 GCA_035299365.1 Candidatus Didemnitutus sp. | reverse complement strand
ATGACGCTCCGACCAGAAGCTGTGACCTTGCCGGTAACAGTGTCCAGTTCTCGGCGCCTGTATCCGACTTTCAGGTACTTCTCATTCATATCCTGAATTGTCATACCAATACCATCATCCGTGATCTCGATGGATCCTCCCGACTGGCTATGATTGGTAAACTTGATACTTACATTGTTCGCATCGGCGTCCCAGGCATTTGCCACCACCTCCGTCATCACAGCAGAGATGTTACTGTACAGATTGATACCTAGGTGATCCAAAACAGTCAGGTCAATTGTCATCTTATACATTGAAGCAGCCCCTTCTCAATGTCAGAAATATGTTTTAGAATTGACTTCCCGATCACTTCGCCAAGTTTCACCGGTACAGCATTTCCAATCATTCTGCCTAAAGCGCGTTTGGGGACCCTCGTTCCAGGAGCACAAAACTTATATCCCAATGGAAAGCTCTGCAGAATCGCACCCTCTCTAAAGGAGATTGCTCGGTGTTGCTCAGGATGGCCAAATCTTCCATTACCAAAGCCATAAAATTGCGTTGTTATTGTGGGAGATGGTTCGTCCCAACGCATGCGGCCGTAGACACTGCTATAAGTACTCCCGCTTGGCTTTGAGTGGCATTCACTGACAAGCTCCATAGGCCATTCTTTCCATGTTTTGCCTTGTTTCGATGCCCGTATCCGTTTCAGATTTTTCGGCGATAACGAACAGGATTCATGAAGTTCATCAGAGATACACGTTTCACCGGCTCCAACTGCCGGAAGCATGCCTATCGCATCTCGTACAGTTTTCTTCTTTGACTTAGTCTTCACAGGGACAAGTCGCAAATCACCATGCTTAGATGCCAGTAAAACAAGTCTCTTCCTATTCTGTGGCACACCATAGTCCGAACAATTCACTACCTGAACTGAGACACTTTTGTAGCCGCTGTCTTCCAATTGTTTCAAGAAGGACTTGAAGACTTGTTGTTCCTGCAGCCGAGGTACATTCTCCATAGTGACAAAGTCTGGCTTTGTTTGCTCAACAAGGCGAGAGAACTCATCCAGAAGGTTCCATCTCACATCTGTTTGGTCAACCCTTCCTTGCATGTAACTAGAAAACGGCTGGCATGGTGCACAACCAGCCAGCAAGGTGTACGAGGATTCAGTCCAGAAACCGGTGACATCATCGACATCAACCTGGTTGATCGACTTGTTGATGAACAGAGCCTGATTGTTGGCTGTATATGGATATTGACATGCAGGATCTATATCAATGCCTGCTCGTACATCTATACCAGCTCGCCGAAGCCCATACGTAAGTCCACCTGCCCCGCAGAACAGATCTACTGCTGCTACTGTCGTTAGGGATCTCTTCATTTGTGGCATCCATTTCAGTACATGGGATCATTGACTGATGTCAAATTAGTGATGTTTTATGGCACACATCGCGATTCGGCGGTCGGTGCCTAGAAACGTAGACCCGAGCGCATTTCATCCATGGCATCCGGTTTCCTACCAATCTGGATAGCATGCCGATGCCCACATTTGAAAAGTGTGAATGCTGCAAAACCGAGAGAGATTGGCACTTGAAGAACCTGACTGACCTATGACACCTACTTCGTTGTTCCGCCTGTGCCACCTTTCGTTGTTGTGGCACCTGATGTAGTGTCGCGTGAATCAATTGCAGTGCTTCCGGTCGTACCGCTGCCAGAAGTGGTGTTTTGTGCTGGTCTAATCATTACTGGTCTCTCATAGTGTGACGACTGAAGTTCATTTTCTCTTACAACCTGTTCTCGGATATTGCTCAGTCCGAACGCAAGTGCCAACAAAAACAAGATGAACGCAATGAAGAATGCGTTAAATGCGGCGTTGATGTTCTTGCCTCGTTCAGCTGCCACCACCCTCATAGAACTCGCAGACATTGCAAGACCATTCGCGTACCTTCCCAATACCTCCCCATCAGAATTACTTGGTACAAGGATGATCTTACATAACTCATCTGCGTTATCGATGGAATCAACGGTGTGCGTTGAATATGAATTTTTCGCGAGGTAGACACTTCTCGTTAACGTTCCTAGAGTCATTACGAGCATACCTGAAACAATGAAATCAAGTCCGCCGGCTTTTGCTAGGAAAAGCGCTCCAGAACCATAGGCAACCGTAATGAACGGCAGGAGGACACCAAGGAAGTTCTTTGTTTTTTCGGTAACAGCAGAGAGGTCTCTTTCGTACTGCTCGAAGACTTTTTCGAGCGGATAGACACGGTCCTTCGTTAGGTAGGAAAAGTCACTGCCTTTGGATGCAACACTGGTCAATTCTTCTCGATCGGTCATACTCACTGCTGATCAACCTCATAACACTTCATGATCGATACAACAGACACGATGGTCTGCCCTTACCTTTTTCACACACCCTGTTTCACTCGGCAGAATTCAACTGGCGCAAAGTTTCCCTCAGTACTTCGACAGTTACGTCGGCACAGACCGGTCGGAAGGTTCCGTCTCTCATGGCGAAATAGCGGCCTCTAGACCCACCCGGATCACGAATGGCATCTTGGATAGCCTCCGTTGTAACTGCATAGCAGCCATTTTGGGTTCTCACACGCCACAAAAAAACGTTTTCAGCAAATTCAACAGCTTGCAATGCTGCAGGATCGATCTGCATGATTAGTGGTTCCATTTCATTGTCCTTTTTGAATTGAGTCCAGTACAGTTCTCAAACGTTCTGTGTCTGAGTACGTGTAACTGTCGATCGTTGTCTTGATGTCGCGATGCCGCAGTAGCTTCTGACGATCTGCCATGTCAACACCGGCCCTCTTGAGCTTGTCTTGAAACGTCTTGCGGAACACATGAAAGCCGCCCTTTGCCTCGATCTCTAGATCATCTAATGCTTCATGAAGCATGTCAAGCAAGTTAGATGTTGATGAGTAGGCCCATCGGAACACCTTGTCACGATCTTCCGGCAGCAGTGCAAGGATCTCACGGACAGCATTTGAGAGTGGGAAGTATTCTGTTTTGCGTTCAATCTTGTTAGGCAGCACGATGTTGTCACCTACGATGTCACTACGCTTAAGGCGTAATGCTTCATTGATACGAGCACCTGTAGCCAACAAGAACCTCAACAGCAAAGCAAACTCATACTGCGCGGCATACTGGCGCTTCTTGAGCTTGTCCCCTTTCATTGACTCGGCTTTCTTCTCAACGTGCTCAATGAGCTTCTTGCAGGTGTCGTCATCGTAGACGTGAACAGCCTTGCCTTCACCCTTGCGGCGGAACTCGGTGAGATCAAGATCTTCCTTGAGGTACTTCCGCTTGCGTAGCCATGCAACGAACACTTGGAAGTTGCGAAGGTGAATGTTGATCGACGTTGCTGAGTAGTGAGACCGGTTGCGCGTGATCCATGCCTTGACCTGGATCTCGATCGCATCGGCCGTGACGTTGCTGTCCTTGGCAAGGATACGCTTTACGCTATCGTTGTAGGCCTTGCGCGTCTTATCTGCTCTATCGGTCACTTCGAGGTGTGCCTTCCATTCATCTCGAGCGGCAAAGAGCCTCTTGATCGGTGCGTCTAGCGCTTCATCATCTGCAGTCTTCGGTTTACGCAGTGGCGCCAGGCCATGCCAGGCGCGGTACATTTCCCATAGAAGCTCTTCTGCAATGCGGCGGTTCTCCTTCGTGTCGGGAAGGTTTGTTGCCTTTCGCACACCTTTGAAGTTGATGTACAGCCGGTTGCATGTCGCCGGAACGTAGATCGAACCGGGATAGGACTTAAAACGTCTGGATGGTTTTGCAGCACTTGACATAGCCTCAACCTCAGGACCTTGCAGGCTTGACAGCCTTGACTGGTTTCTTACTGGCTGCCTCCGCCGGCTTGCCCTCTATCAGTCCGATTCCTCCGACCCCTACAGATTCGACAGAGCCCGTTTCGCCGTTGTCGCCTCGGGAGTCGTCAGCCTTTTCAACGAGCGCCCTGTAACGTGCGATAGCTGCCGGTTCAACTCTCTTCATCGCAATTCGCCCCTCGATGAGCTCCCTGAGCTCAACGCCGGATATGTCATCGACGAACATCCCTCCAAAGCCACTGAGTAGCCAGTCGACCGAGAACCCCTGTGCCCGGATCCTAGTAAGAACCTCAGCACTCGGCATCCCTTGCTCACGCAGGTAGCGCCTGAGCTGACTTGGGGCGGACAGTCCCCATACCCAGCAAGCATGCATCTGGTTGTCGAATACCAGTTCCACAAGCAGTGTTAGGCGAGAACTGAAGGTTTCAGAATTGTCCATGTGGAAAACTTTATCTTGTACACTATTGCGCAACAACTTTAGGAAGTTATTTTCGCTAAAACATTGGCGGTAGGGCTGAAAACAGTTTTGAAAAGTTAAGCCCACAAATCAGGCGACAAAATATGCAATACGGTGAAAAAATGGACATCGAGAAAGCAACGAGTTCGCAACCGGCGCTCGACACCTTCAACGGCAGAATGCAGTACCTCGTTCGACGCTTCTTTACGAGCAATCTCGCCGCCTGCTACCACTTTCATATCAGCTCGCCAACACAGCTGAAGAACTACCTTCAACTGCGCTGCTACCCTAGTTGGCAGGTCCTTACGGGAATACTAGAGTATGGGATCTCGGTAGAGTGGCTCATGACAGGGCATGGCTCGCTCTTCGCCAACAACGAAGCCGGATCACGCCTTCAGCTGCAGATGCAGCTCCAGGGCCACGAGCCTGCCAAGGTGGCCCTTCCAACTCAGAAGCTTGACAACGAACCGTTCAACATGCCCCCTGCCCCTGCCGGAAGCCTCTTCAACCCTGAAGCCCCTTCACACCAGCAGACACAGGCAGCGGCTGTATGAGAACGGTTTCCGATCTTAGCAGCCCTATAGGCACACATAGTGCCGGCGTGGTGGCACAATCACCGTCAGTTTTACCCCTCCCTGACAACGATTACTTAGACCCGGCCCTAACGACTCCCCGGTTGAAGGGGCCGGCCACCCGCTCACGCCAGCAAGCAGAGCCAAGCCAGTACGATCTCACGATCAAACTTCGTGTGACGCTATCGGATGAATTCCTATTGGGTCAGAAAAAGCTACCTACCGGGATCAAACTCCGACTGCACCGCCTCACGGCAGGGTTCTTAGGCGGCCGGCAAACCTCATTGATAATGCTACTGCGCACTGAACTGCGCACCTACTTCAAGTACATGGGCCAGCGCTCTCCGTTTGTGATCGAGCGCGTGAGCATGGGCAAGGTTGCCATTGCTCCAAAACAATACCTGACAGACGATGATGACGCAGAGGTGCCCCAATGAGGAAGCGGTGCACCATGGACGACCAGTTATGGACTAGGCCCTTTGCGGCTAGCTACCTGGGCGTTTCTGTATCGATCGTGAGCAGGCTCATGATGGAGGGCCTGTTGCCCTACTGCTTCCCCTACCCAGGCAATGACATGGACGTCCGGCTCTACCGTGACGATGTGATCCAATACCGCAATGAAATGCGCGAGCAGGCTACGCAGCGTATGTCAGCGCAGCAAATGCGCGCTGAGAACCTTAGAAAGAATCAACAACTGATGATGTCACGCTTAGGGAGGCACCGATGAGCCAAGACCAAGGGGCTAACCATGCCCACAACGATGAGCAGCAACAGACCACCACGGCAACGCCTATTCATCCAGGAGACTTCGTGCACCCGGCCAGGCGCCCCGGGCATATCGCCTATGCCCTCTTGGTCATCGATCCGGCCGCAATTGGCCAGCCGTACCTGGTTGGCAAGGTCTACGTTCGCCGGGCCTTCCCCGAGCTCTCGCTGCCGGCCAACTTCAACGTTCTCTCAGAGGCAGAACAGGCCGATGTGCTAACAAAACTCGAAGCCATCACGATGGTAGACACGAGTTCCGTGCTTCCGGTCGAAGAGAAGGGGCTTGTGTTCATATCCGAAGAGTTCAAGGACATCTACCTGCGTTACACGGACCCACTTTCAGAGATGGGAGGCCAAGAGATCGAGCCGGCGCGCGGCGAAGAGTCACCGCCGCGGGACCAAAGCTCACTCCAAGGTCATTCCGCAAGGGTTGAGGGCATGGACACAAGTGGTGAACCGCACGAAAACACCCCCGTTGGAGAGGTTGTACCATGAAAAACGGCCCCTGAATCCCCGCAAAAGCATCCTCAAAAGTCACTACCTGGCCTGAATTCACCTTGAAAACGCTCCAAACGAGCACAATTGAGCACAAACGAGCACAATCATGCCCAAGACCGAACATGAAGCGACCCAAGAGAGCCCAAAACCGATAGGCAAGGCGCATCCTAGCTATGTGATCGTGCCTGTATTGAAGCCCTCTGAGGTGCGGAGAATGATCAAACTGGGAGGATTTACGCTCCGTGAGTTCTCGAAGTGGATGGGCAAGAGCAAGAACTATATGGCAGAGAAGCTCGCAGCGGGAAAAGTGCCTGTGAAAATCGTTGAAGCCCTCTACCTGTTCATGGGACACGATGTTTTCTGGACGCTTTACGATCGCAGAACGGTAGCGCCATCGCCATTGGATGAAACACTAGCAACCAACACCAAAAAAGCAAGCTCATGAGAAC
>DATGWS010000114.1:0-4600 GCA_035299365.1 Candidatus Didemnitutus sp. | reverse complement strand
TTGATGTTCATGCAGTACCTCTCAGCACTCCTCCTATGTGTGGTCCTCCTCTCGCAACAGACGTTGCCGCAGGACGGGCCGCAGTTGCCAATCGTCCTCCAGCATGCAGATTCCATCGTTGGGACAGGTCCTATGGAATCCGGCATCCGCGAGTTCATGGGTAATGTGCGTTTTACCCAGGGAAACGTGACAGTTACGTGTGACCGTGCCGTGCACAACGTTGGATTTAACCGAGCCGACCTCTATGGTCGTGTTGTCGTCAAACAAGGGGCTGCAACCATTTTTGCCCCCTTTATCACCTATGACGGCAATACTTATCAAGCTGATGCCACGCGCGGAATTAAGGTTGTGGAGGGGGCTAGCACAATTACGTCTCGAAAGGGGTACTACTCAACACAGACCCATATCACCACCTTTATCGATAGTGTAGTAGCTGTAGACGATTCTGTGCGGATTTGGGCAGATACCTTGGTTTACGACAGGGATGCGGATACCTCGGTAGCTCACGGCCGAGTTGTTGTGAGTGACTCCACGGGAAATGCCTGGCTTACGGGCGACCATGCCTATAGAAACCCCGGTTCTCAACGGCTTCAGATCAACGGTAATGCTGCGGCGTGGCAATGGGACCCTCTTGGAGATCCGGATACTATGTACGTAGCAGCCGATACCCTCCTCATGACCAAGGATAACGGTCTCAACCGATACGAAGCCATTTCAGGCGTCAGATTAGTCCGAGGCGCAGTGTCTGCACGGTCCGATACTATGGTCTACGTTCCAGAACCGGGGAGGATTGACCTGTTCGGGCATCCGATCCTATGGTCAGACTCCATGCTTATCGTAGCCGACACGATTGTGGCTGATGTACCGGAGCGGACCCTGAGGACCTTGACGGGGCGTACAAAGGCAATCCTCGTAAGCCGAACAGATACGTTGTACCCTGACAGATTCGATCAGATAGGGGGCGATGTGGTGCTCCTGAGTATCGAGCAAGACACTGTGCGCCAGCTATCTGCCATTGGGAATGCTCAAAGCATCACGTTTAGAACCGAAGAAGAACGTCCAGAGGGACTAGCAAAGGCCGCAGCAGACACCATCAGAGCCAATTTCGAGGCAGGACAGCTCAGTGACGTGTATTGGTTGGGAGGAATCGAGGGTGAGCACCACCCTGAACCCGTTGTAGCAGGACGGGCCGAAACCTACCGCCTACCCGGATTTGTGTGGAGAGACGACCGTCCAAGGATGGTTAGCCCCATACTGCCCCATGGTGAAGAAAAGGCAACCGCCGGGAAACCGTAACGAAATTCGGCAGAGAGAGTTAACATGCTGAATGGGTGAAGGGTTGTTTACCGGATAGAAGGGAAGCTTGTTGCCAATTCGTTCCGTCATCTTCATCGTGTTGAGTATGTGCAGCGCCATGATGCTTGTTGCACAGGTGGAACGTGTGCTACCCCGACGAAGCTCCTCATCACTTGAAGGCACAAGCTTTGTTGTTGGATTCATGGCCAACGACATTTTGGAGGAAGGGGGCGACCCAAGGGTTGAGATCTATATCTCGTCTCAGTTTGATGCAAAAGTCACGATCTCTTCCGGGGTGATCGGTTCATACGATGTATTTGTAGCTGCAAATACTGTCCGCAGAGAGACAGTTATACCTTTTCACGTTGTGAACGTATCTGAGCGAGCGTATAAGCGGGGTGTCTTCGTTGAATCGGACGTTCCGGTTGTGGTTTATACCTTGAGCACCTTTTCATACTCTACGGACACCTATACGGCAATTCCGATCAGACACCTGGGCACATCGTATTACACCGTGAACCGTCCCACAGATTGGTACAATCCGCGTGTTCCTCCAGATCCTAAAAACGCGATTCCACGAGTTGGTGAGTTCATGATCATTGCCACCGAAGACAACACACTCGTAGACATTACACCCACTGTTGAAACTCGGGCAGGAAAGCCAGCCGGAGTTTCTCATCAGATCATGCTGAGTCGTGGCGACTGCTACTTGGTCCAGGCAAAGCCAACTCGTTTTGGCGGCGACGATCTCTCAGGTTCGCATGTCTCATCCAACGTTCCCATTGCCTTGCTATCAGGGCATATGCGTAGTAGCATCCCATTGGACTCTGTGTATTCAAAGGATCATTTGGTGGAGCAATTGCCCCCCGTAAACCTGTGGGGTAGGTCGTATGCAACAGCTCGATTTGCTAGTTCACCAAATCCGGATGTGTTTCGCATCATGGCTTCAACGCCATTCCAACGAATAGACCTTGTGACTGCTGGTGATACTACGCAGTTCTTTATGGCAAAGCCTGGTGATTGGTTGGATACAGCGCTGATCGAACCAGCCTATTGGACGAGTAGTGAACCGTTCTTCCTTGTGCAATTCATGGCGAGTACCGGACCTGACGAAGTGTATGCAGACCCTGCAATGGTGGTGATCCCCCCGATCGAGCAATATGTGAGCTCATCCTTGTTTCAGTTTCCCAGAATGGTGGTGTCTAACGTCTGGAGCGAACATCGATACTTTGTGAATGTCATCGCTGAGAGGCGCGCGATTAATTCTCTCAAGATTGATACGACCTACGTGATGAATATCACGCCCGAGATTGCTACCCAGCGTATTCCTGGCACCACTCTCCATTGGTCAGCTCTTGCACTAGCTGCAGGCTCGCATACGATGAGTGCCGACACTGGCAATTTTGCATGTGTGATGTATGGCATTACTGCTGCTGACTCCTACGCGAACATGGTGGGTGTGGCCTATGAGCCCCCTCCATCTGATGACAGGAACCCACCGAAATACAGTTTCCTCAATGACTGTGGTGTGATCAGCGGAACGATCTCTGATGTTTCGATCGATACAGTGGAGCTCACCGAAGTGCAGGTGATCACTCCACGAACGTTTAACTATCGATGGCAAGTATCGCAACCGTTGGACAGTACCGGAGTTGTCGAGTTTGATGCTGATGTACGTGACCTGTGGAAGGACGCTCAGATCGTTATCCATTCCTATGACCGAGATGGGAATGGTAGGGAATACCTCTACAAATACGACGCACCAAACGTTGGCGTTCCAAAGGAGGTAGTGATCAAGGTAGACGTTGTGGAAGTGTGTACAACGGCAGTGCTCTACAACAAGGACTCTACTCCTGTTCACATCGTTGGGATTAGGATAGCCGGTGATAGGCGCATCACTCTCGGACCGGGTCAAGATCTCGATACTGTTCTTGCTGCGGGTGATTCGCTTAGCGTGGTGGTCTGTCTTACTCCCACCAAGGACACCACCTCGGCCACGAGCTGGATTATCATTGAATACCCCTGCAAACTCATTCGTCAGATCATCGTTCGAAGTGTTAAGGATCAATCGGTTTCGGCCGGATCGATCGACTTTGGAAATGTGCGAGTTGGAGACACCGCATGCGGTCGGGTGCCCATAGTGAATGACGGTAAACTGCCGGTTGATGTTCGATCGTTGATCTCAGCACAAATGAGTAGAGGGTTTTCCGTCAACCTTACGGCCCTCGCACTTCCACGTATCCTGAATCCCGGAGATACAATCTGGGTAGAAGTGTGTTTTACTCCAGACAGTCTCGGTTCGTACACGCGGGTAGACACCGTTCATTCGACACCAGAATTCGGTGCGCTCACTACATATACAGGCAGGGGAGTCCGTCCTCGTCTCGCGTCTGTCGTGGTTGATTGGGGACCGCGTAGGCTCGGAACTCGAAACGACACGTCAATCGTCCTAAAAAACACTGGTGATGGTTGGTGTGCCGCACAAGTTCCTGTGGCAACTATCGACACTGCTGCATTTAGCATTCAAGGGGCGATCGTGGCGGGTATTCGCCTCGATCCGGCCGACTCCGTGATAGTAACCCTATCCTTCATACCGGTAGAAAGGGGCTTCTTGGAACGCAACCTTCCGGTGGACATCGATTGGCGGCTCCATCAACCGGTGGAGATAACACTGCGTGGGATAGGAACCATGCCCGATGTGGTTGTACAGGATATAGACATGGGAAATGTTGTTGTAGACAGCACTCGAGACAGCATCGTTGGGCTACTTGAGACTGGGTCGCGGAATGGCAATGAGCCCCTTGCCATCTTCGCTGTACGATTGACCGGTCCGGACGCCACGTCGTTCCAAGTCCCCACGGCACTTCTGGCACTCAACGGACTTGGTGCCATTGACTCACTTGTTGGTCAGGTCTCATTCACCCCACGCCGAATAGGTAGGCATGAGTGCCGCGTTGAGATCGATCACGATGCGATGCCGGCCGGAGCAAGAACGACATCTGCCTTCCTTATTTCCGGTAATGGCATTCAGCCTCGCAATGCCAACATTCGATTGAATCTCGACGTAGCAGCCATTGTAAGCGCTTGTACGAACGTTCCGGTAACCGTAACCGTGAGCAATACCGGTGACGGCCCTATGCGGATCGACACGCTCGTTTTGGAGGGGGCAGACAGCATATACAACCTCCTTCCGAGCGGTTTACGCTTTGTGTTGGAGGCCTTCAGCACGATGCGGATAGACACAACGATGCAGTTTGACCGGAATAGCTCAACAAGCGTCAAAGTGCGAATGGTTGACAGTACC
>DATGWS010000113.1:0-13270 GCA_035299365.1 Candidatus Didemnitutus sp. | reverse complement strand
CAACAACGGAGATGCCATTTACGGAAGAATGCGGGTCTGCCACAAAGACAATCCTCCCATTTCGGGGTGTGCTAAACAGGCGTCCGGTGTTAGTGATATAGCCGCTTGTGGTTTGGAACACTCGCTGTTGGGTTCCATCAGCACGGGCACGGAAGATCCTTGAAGCAGTACCGCTATCGGATCTTTCAAGAATTTCTGTGTAGAAAAGTTCAGGCGAGCCCCCTACCGGCGAGGGGGAGACTGGGTCGTCGCAGAGCTGGCATCCGCTTAGGCTAAGCAGCAGAGCAACGAAAATGATGAGGGTTCTGAGGACTGACATGATCGAACAGGGAAGAATGGTGTGCAAAAGGGGTATTGAACCGGTTCATCCCAATTGACACATGACCTGCAAAATCGTCTCAGAATTTCTTTTTTGCTAGTGGCACTCCCGAACGGCGATCTCCCCGTCAAGCCCGATGGTGATGTATTGGGACGGTTTATCTGTCCAGCAGCCGGAATTTAGATACCGTACATCGTCCACCATGATATCCACGGAGTGGTGGGTGTGACCGCAGAACACAACGTTGGCCTGGTGCTTTTTCTTCCCGTGAAGGGCTGCATCATGCCCAACTTTGTCGCCGAGGCGAAGCCAAACCTTACTGGTGCGTTTGACCCACCGCGACGCTCGGTGGTGTGGATCGAGTTTCTGGATCACGAGATAGATCCATGATGCAATAGCTGTTACAAGTACATGCTCGGTGATCCACTTGTCGAATTGGTGACCGTGGATAGCGAGATATCGTTGGCCGTGCCCTTCCCAGACGTACTCCTCGTGGACTGGAACACCAAGAAGATGGGTAAGGATTTCGGCAACACCACCGTCGTGATTGCCTACCACCCACACCACATCGATTCCCTTCCGGGGGTTGGACGTCTTTCTGATGAACGAAAGGAATTTCCAATCATCGCGCGAGAGGCGTTTGAAATTCAGATCATCGAATACGTCGCCGTTAAGAATGAGACGTCGAAAACGTAACATCCGGAGGAGCTCTATGAGTCGCTTCGACCGAGAAACCTCCGAACCCAGATGAATGTCTGAGACGATAACGGTATCGAGATCCGCCTCGTGATCAAAATGAACCGGCTGTAGCTCCTCATCCGAGAAGCTATGTTCCTGACCGGTCTCTTTCAAAGGCTCGGAAAGCATAGGCTTGCTGCTTCACATAGTTCGCGGGGAATCCGTCACCGATCCCAAATCCCATTGGTTTTCGGTCCGGCGGAAGATGTGCCGTTCCAAACATCCAGTCCCAAACGGCAAACTTAGTTGAGAAATTACGGTTATGCGCTTCATCATCCGTTGCATGATGCCATCGATGCATCTCCGGACCATTGATGATCAGTTGCAACCGACCACTGCGTACGTTGATGTTCGAATGGATGTACATTCCCCAAACGGCATCGATACATCCCTTGATAACGGCTACCTCCGGAGAGGCCAGAAGCATGATCGGTAGAAACTCGACGGTTTGATTGATCAAAATCTCAAGTACGTGAGACCGACTGCCACTAAGCCAATCGACGTCCGTTGTTGAATGATGCGCCTCATGAATGCGCCACAAGAAGGGATTGTTGTGCTGCCACCGATGGAACCAGTAGATGTAAAGATCATGTAGGACCAGGAACACTACCACCTGCACCCACACCGGCAATGTTCGTATCGTATGGAGTCGATCAATTGGAAGTGATGCATCGATCCACTCGATTAGCCCAAAGATCACAACACCGAGCAGGTAACTCTGGACAAGGGAATACCATACAAAGTCGTTCATGAATCCCACTCGAAAGATTCTCTGCCCCTCAGTGTAGGGCAACATTCTCTCCAACGCGATAAGCGTTATGGCACACACAACCGTGATAACAAGCGTTACCCATGCAACATCAAACGTCATGTTCAGACCGCTACGTCCATCGAAACAACTCTGCGAAGCTTCGCCCGTGGTCCGATCTCACTGTCGTAGACACGTTTGACTCCATCGCCCAACGCCCCTTCTATATCTCGTATGTCGCGAACGAGTCTTCCAAGTCCACCCACCTCAACACTTGCTGCTTGATCCGATCCCCACATCGCTCTGTCCAGCGTGATATGCCGTTCAACGAATGTTGCGCCTAGGGCAACGGCTGCATACGTTGTGGCCAATCCAACTTCGTGACCGGAGTAGCCGATCGGGATGTTCGGATAGAGTGCCTGGAGTGTTTGGATCATCCGGAGATTCAACTCGTGCGGTGGGCATGGGTAGCATGATGTAGCATGAGCTATGAGCAATGATTCTTGATCCAAGGACGTAACGGCATGTTCGATCTCTTCCATCGTCGACATTCCGGTGGAGATGATAAGGGGCTTCCCTGTGGACTGCATCGCACGTAGTAGTGACAGATCCGTGAGTGACGCAGATGCCGCTTTGTAGAAGGGCACATCAAAGTGTGCTTCCATGAACGCAACGGCCTCTTCATCCCAACACGATACAGTCCAATCAATGCCATGCTCACGGCAATAGCGATCAATCACATCATAGTCTTCTGCCGTGAATTCTACCCTATGCCGATAGTCGATATAGGTCATTCTCCCCCACGGCGTATCGCGCTCCAAATTCCACTGATCCTTGGGTACACATAACTCTGGTGTGCGCTTCTGGAATTTGACGCAGTCTGCGCCGGCCGCCACTGCACCGGCGATCATCTTCTTCGCAACATCGAGCGAACCGTTATGATTGATGCCGATCTCGGCAATGATGTAACATGGCGACCCTGCTCCAACGGTGCGATCACCGACGTGTCTGCGATTCTTCATGTCCTGTGCCTTCGATTCGTGATTGATTGTGATACTGATGCCGATGGAAACAGCTCTACCACGCTGTCCATCCGCCATCGACGATGAGATTCTGTCCGGTGAGATACTGTGATGCGTCGCTTGCAAGAAACACTAAGGACCCTTTGTAATCTCCTGGGGTTGCCATACGTCCAAGAGGGGTGCGATCGCTGTACGTTCGGACGAAGTGCTCACTCTGACCATTCTCCACACCTCCTGGAGAAAGACAGTTGGCTCGCACGCCACGGTAGCCCCAATACGTGGCAAGGAATTTTGTGAGCATGATCACCGCCCCCTTACTTGTTGGGTAGGCTGCACTCTTAAAAAACGTCTGTTCGCCTGTGGGCGACCGATAGAGTCGTTGATCAGGTGCAACAACGCCATAGGTTGATGCGATGTTGATGATGGAACCTTTGCCGACATCGGCCATCATGGAACCGATGATCTGACTCATCAAAAACACCCCGGTAACGTTCACATCCATCACTCTTCTAAACATTTTCACGGGGTAATTCTCAAATCGCGAAGCATCAAGAGTAGAGAGGGGGCTCTCCACCATATCATTCATAGCAGCGTTGTTCACGAGTACGTCTACGCCGCCATGATCATCCATCAAACGAGAGCGCAACTCCATAATGGTCTCGTCATTCGTAACATCTAGGGCAAGTCCTACATGTTGCGGACCGAGGTCCTCGGCCACAGCTTGGGCAGCCTTGGCCGACAGATCACAGGCGTAGACGGTTGCCCCAGCCTCTGCAAGTGCCTCGCAATGTCTCCTGCCCAAAAGTCCGGCAGCGCCGGTCACAACTGCCACACGTCCGTCAAGTCGCATAAGGTCATTCATCATACACGCTCCGCTACACCACGTGGCTTCGTATTGAAATTCCCTGTTCTGCGAAACACGGGCTGCATGGGAATTCCACGGAGCTGATGAATAAGGTCTCCGCGTACAACTGCTCTATTGAGAAGTTCGAGTATCTCATTGTATGCACAGAGTGTAAGCGATACATCAGCAGCAGTGTGAGCATAGGACATGTTGTGAAATCCTCCCCAGAGGATGCCTCTGGCAAGCATTTCTTGTTGAACAAAGGACTTCATGAACAATGGGTCTGCTACGGATCCATCAAAAGCAATCATTGTGCGTGTGCCAAGCCCCTTGCATGACAAATAGGAGATTCCTTGGTCGCGAATGAGGGCGTTGAGTTCGTCTCGTAGGATCAAGCCCAACTCTTCTATTCTACGCGGCACGTCGTTATCTCGTAAATACTGTATCGTTGCTTTGGCAGCTGCAAGTGACAGTGCTTCCCCACCGAACGTTGTAAAGAAGAACACGTCATGTTCACACTGCTTCATAATGTCTGCACGACCAGTAAGAATGGAAAGGGGCATTCCATTTGCCACGGCCTTTGAGAAGCAGGCTAGGTCGGCTCGAACGGCAAATCGTTCTTGTGCACCACCAAGGGCAATGCGAAATCCCGTCCACATTTCGTCGAAGATCAGAACTATGCCTCTGTCGTCACAGACAGAACGCAATGTTTGGAGGAATCCGGCTTGCGGTTCCTCAAACACCATTGGTTCCAAGATGATCGCGGCCGTATCATCGTCAATGGCAGCCAATACACTCTCTACGTCATTGTAGTTGAAGGTATAGGTAAGATTTTTTACAGCATGTGGAATGCCTGCATCTCGGTCGGACGTTCCGATGTACCAGTCGTGCCAACCGTGGTATCCACAACAGAGGACGGTGGTACGTCCTGTAAATGCTCGTGCAAGCCGAATTGCCGCAGTGGTTACGTCAGCGCCCGTTTTGGAATACCGTACGGACTCCGCATTGGGTACAACTGAGCGTATCAATTCCGCCACCTCTACCTCGAGTGGATGCATCAGCGAAAAGGTGATGCCATCACGAAGCTGACGTTCAATAGCTTGGTCAACAACTTCGTGACCATAACCAAGCACCAATGGTCCAACGGCCATGGTGTAGTCGAGATACCTATTCCCATCAACATCCCAAAGATGAGCGCCCTTTCCTCGTTGTGCGTAGATCGGAGCAATGCCCTGGACGTGTTGTGACGGACCCTTTGCCAGGGTCTGCGTATATGCCGGGATGAGACCCTCAGCACGTTGGAGGAGTTTTCCGGATTCCGAAATTGTAGGAAAGCGTACATCAGACATAGGATATCTCCATGGAACGGCGTTCATCATTACGTTGAAGTTGTTCCGCAATCCTCCGCGCTACGTGCTCTCCGCTCAGGCGCTCATGGTCTAACACCTCGGGAAGGAGGGCCGGACGGAACCATGTGTCGAAACCGATGGGCAAAACATCAACTGACCTGCGGTTGCGAACAAGGATCTCACTGACGATACTGTACAATCCACCGGTCAGCAGATGATCTTCAAGCGTCACAACAAGGTCGCTGTTGAATGATGCTTCGAGAATTCGCTGTTCATCGATCGGCTTGAGGGTGCGCATGTTGATCACCTGCACCACAATACCCTGCGCTGTCAGTTTCGATGCTGCGAGAACGGCTTGTCGTAACAACGTACCATATGTGAGAATGGTCACATCACGTCGTCCAATAGTAGGCCCTACCACTACCTCTGCAACGCCGGGTGCGAACACTTTGCTATGATCAACAGAGGCCGGTGCATTGGTGTAGCGAATGTAGTAAGGCTTGCCACTGAAGATGACCTCTCGTAAACCGATCCTTAGATCCTCTTCATCAGCCGGACAAAACACGCTGATGTTTGGTATTCCGCGCATAAGACCAACGTCATCGATAGCCTGGTGGGTTGGACCATTCGCATCACTAAGTACACCCGGCACCATACCAACCATGATTACCGGAAGTGCCGGGATGCCAACGTCATCGCGTATAAACTCAAATGCTCTCAGAGTGATGAACGACGCTAGTGCATGTGTTACAACGATGCGTCCACGAGTTGCCAAACCGGCAGCAACTCCTATCATCGTCTGTTCTGCTATACCTACATCGATGAACCTATCTCCCATCAGTGCTGGCGCACTTCGCATATGGCCTCGGTTTTCAGCAGTGAGGACCATTACACGTTCGTCCGAGCGTACACACTCGAGAAGGATGGATTCGTAAGGAATCATCGCACCACCAAGGTTTCTGATGTAAGAGTTGCTTTGGAATTTCCGTGCAGTTCTTCGATGAGAGCACCAACCTCTTCGTGCGTGAAGTTGCAGAACCATCTATCTGCACGATCGACGATGCTAGGCACACCACGTCCGCGTTGTGTGTCTGCGATCACAACTGTAGGAGCCCCATTTCGAACAGGGAGTGCGCGAAACACAGAGTGGAGGTCTCCGAAGTCGTGCCCGTTCACGGTCTCAACATTCCAGCCAAAGGCCTCGAACTTTGTTGTAAGGGGCTCCAACGGAATCAGTTCTTCAGTGCGGACGTTCGCTTGAAAGAGATTTCGGTCGACAACTGCGATCAGGTTGTCAACTCGAAGCGCTTGTGCCGTTAAGCAGGCCTCCCAGATACTCCCTTCATTGAGTTCGCCATCTCCGAGGACCACAACAACTCTACTGTCGAGCCCACGCATGCGGATGTCAACAGCCATTCCAAGTCCAACACTCAAAAGATGTCCCAGTGAACCGGAATGAAATTCAACACCGGGGATGTTTCGGTTGGGATGCCAATAGAGGTCATCATGAACACGAAGATGGTTCTTTAGTCTTTCGCGAGGAATGAATCCCAATTCAGCGAACACGCCATAGAGTGCGGGTACATCATGCCCCTTAGACAACAACAGAACATCTCGATCCGGTGCGTCTAGGGTGTCTGGCGAGATTCGGAGGTATGTGGTATAGAGATAGACGAGCAGGTCCGTACAGGAAAGAGAGGCACCCGTAAAACATCCACCGTTTGTGGACATCCGGAGTATGTGCTCACGTACGCGTAGGGCAAACGCCGGCAGTTCGGAAAGATGAGATTCAGTCATGCGGGTTGTGATGAAGATGGAAAGTCCCGAGTATGGCGTGCATCAATCGTGCGCAGATCCAAGAGGTGATCCCGATACCAATTCACTCCCGCCAAATGGGCGTTCACTCCTGCTATCTCCGGATGATCGCTCAGAAAGGAGAGTATGTCCATAGTTCCGAAGTGTGGTGATCTACAGTAGAGCTGGTCGTACACTGCCTTGATAAGCACGTAGTCTTCGGGATAATCAATCGTCCAGCGCTGACTCATGCTCAAGTCGGGACCATGATTCCAGACAACATTGGCAGTTCGCACGCCGGCATTTCCATCCCATATCCACGGTGTGGTGTGCTCTCGCTCATGGGGAAGAAATGCGGCATACCATGCACGTTCAAGGATCTTCACACTCATCACTTCAACGTCATTTCCATCCGGCCAGGAGCCGGGATGAAGATTGCTCACATAGTCCACGGTACCGTTACATGCCAGGTAGGATGCTATCACGGTATCGATGATGTTTGGGTCGATGAGTGGACAATCCGAAGGGATCTTCACGACCACATCAGCCTCAAATGCCTGCGCTGCTCTCAAATGCCGGTCGAGCAGATCATGAGAGTGACCTCGGAACACATTGTATCCCGCCTCGGCGCTAAGCTGACAAAGTTGGTCATCAACAGGGTCTGTTGTTGTTGCCACAACAACCATGTGTGCCAATCGCGAACGAGACACACGTTCGAGAAATCTGAGAAGAAGCGGCTTGCCGGCCAATGGCAGAAGCACCTTTTTGGGGAGACGCGTTGAACCCAAACGTGCTTGACAGATGATGACGATCCGTGGCCCGCTCATGCTGCACTCGCAATAATCTGCTGTGGATGAAGCGCAGCTACACTCACTCCGAGAGTGTCTACAACCTCTTCACACACTGCTGCTATACGTTCAGCTGACCGTCCGCCATTTTGAATCGGACAGAGTGCGCGAAGTGTTCTGATCGGAAAGTCGCTGTAGACTGTCTTTCCCAGTGCGATACCAACGTAGACACATGAGGAGTATTTCGTTACGAGTGTATCACAATGGGCAATGATCGGCTCAATAGGTCGACCTGTTACTACTTCTGCGTCTGGAGCCCAACGCGAGATCTCTGCGATTGCCCTATCTGCTTGTTCATTCGGATGGAGCTTAAAGATGAGTTTGCGGCCATCAGCAATGGATACAGCACGTTCAATCGTGGCTCTTCTATTCTCGTACTTAAAGGTCTCTCGTGCGTCACTAGTAGCAACCAGAACAAAATTGCTGTGTTCAAATGGGTGCTCTGCGTATTCAATGCAGTTATCAAAATTGGGGATCCCAGTAACAACAAGTTTACTGTGCTTAGCCCCCTTTTGGACAAAGTGCTGTTTGTATCCTTCGGACGCAACACACATACGCATGTAGGCATCGGACAAACCGAACGTGGAGGTTGACGCTAGGTAACGCGGTAGACCGAGATACTTCACCAGGTAATAGGCCATGTTCTCCGGATCGGTCATACCCTCTTGGACAAGCACAACCCGTCCATGGCGGATGTTCTTTGGAACAACGAGGTCGCTACACGTCACAACAAGGTCATACATGTGTCGGGAACCACGAAAGTCTATTTGTTTCCCGTGTTGTTCAAGAAACTTGAGTGCCCGAAGCTGGTGACCCTGACCCGCAACGGTCCATTCTATGAGCTTGCTCTTCTCGAGGATTCCAATAAAACCGTCTGTATAGTGTGGTGTGAACCAACAATCATGATGATCGAGATACCGCGATATCTTTTCCATCATTGTCGTCTGATTCATCGATCCACAGATGAAGAGGATCCGGCGTCGTATTCTCATGACGCGAATCTCGTGCTGCAACATCACGCACGTGTAACGGCTACATCAACGTATTGTAGGGCGTAACGGAACTGTGAACGAGTAACGAAACTGTATCGTTACGGCTTCTGCCAATTCGGATTGGTGAGAACACTCGAATCTGTGAGTGCCTTCATAAAGGCAACGAGGGCGGCCTTTTCAGGATCCGTGAGGCCAAGCTTTTTCACTCGTGGGTCCTTGTTTGGGAAGGACGTGCCACCGTCATTATAGTGATCAACAACTTGTTCTAGTGTGTTCAGGAGCCCCTTTTCACTATCTCCTGTTGCCATATAGGGAGAACTGAGAGCTACGTTGCGGAGTGTGGGTGTCTTGAACTTCCCCTCGTCGAGGGGATCTTTTGTAACGTTATAGAGACCACGGTCGAAGTAGTGATGGAAGAGTCCAACGTTATGGAAGAGATCGTCCGTGAAGTCGGGTCCACCGTGACAGGAACTACACATGGTTTTACTACTAAAGAAAAGCTGCAAACCCTGACGTTCTTGTGCGGTAAGGGCGTTAATCTCACCACGAGCGAATCGGTCATACCTGCTATTTGTGCTCACAATGGTGCGCTCGAAGGTTGCAATGGCCTGCATAGCACGAGGCATATTCACAAGAGTATCACCGAAGGCCGCCGTCCACTTTGAACGGTATTCCGGGGAACGAAGAAGAGTAGCAACGGCCATCGTATCGGCATCCATCTCGGTTGAGTTAAGGAATGCACCCATGGCTTGTTCTTCCAGAGTTCCGGCACGACCGTCCCAGAACATCACCTTACGATACCCGGCGTTGACGATCATGGGAGAATTGCGCTGTCCGCGGGCGCCATAAACGCCTTCGCTTACCTGATTCGGAGCATCGGAGAAGGCCATTTCCGGACGGTGACACGATGCGCAGGCGATCGTGCCCTCGCTGGAGAGTCGAACGTCGTAATACAAGTGTCTACCAAGATCCACCTTAGCCGGTGTGATCGGATTGTCGGCCGGGAACGGCATGGCAGGAAGATGCGCCGGAACTGCAGGGAACTGCTCAGGCAACGGCTCTAGAGGATCGTTGGCACAACCAGCGACCACGATGAGTGATGCAAGGAGCAGGCGTAGTTTCACAGGCTCGACAGTTCTTCCAGTTTCGTGAGAAATTCGTCGGCTTCGCGGCCCTTGAGTCCGGCAGCTTCAAGCGTGGCGGGCTCGGGAGTCATGGTAGACAACATTGCGCGTAAGGCAACGAGTTCCTTTCTCGAAAACCGTCTGGCATGAAGCATATAATCTTCAAAGGCTTCCCATGCTGCTGGTACAACGGCCTTCGCGATCTCAGCCATGGCTTCACCATAGACGCGGATCTCATACTGCGCGTGTGCATCAATTCGCAGGCGGAGGAAGTGGAACAGGTTGTGGAGGTCGATCTTCCAATACCATTCGGTGTAATTCGAAACAGGAAGATTAATGCGAGCGATCTCCCGGGCGAGGTTGGTTCCCAACAACTCTTGGTATTCAGCATAAAGACTGTCCTGCGTGTCGGACATCATTGTTCGGATACGCTCTGACTCTTCAGGTGCAAATGCATCCTCTGCCCGACCTTGTTTATTTGATGTGCTCTGGGCACGGATCTGGTCCGGAGCGGGCACATAGAACTCGTCCTTCATTTCCGAATACCGACCAGAATATTCGTTCACATTGGCCGTGCGATGCCGGATCCATTGTCGAGCAACGAAGATCGGCAGCTTCACATGGAACTTGAACTCCACCATTTCGAACGGAGTGGTGTGAGCGTGACGTAGCAGATAGCGGATAAGCCCCCTATCCTCGTGCACCTTCTTTGTACCGGAGCCATAGGACACCCGGGCGGCTTGCACGATGGCGGCATCATCCCCCATCACGTCAATGAGTCGAACGAATCCCTTGTCGAGGCAGGGGATCTCCTTACCGATGAGAGCTTGTACCTGTTCAGTCATAATCACAAAGATAGAATCTGGCTTCCGTAGATTCGCCTTTCAATCTATTTGTCATTCGTGTTGTTTTTCGAGGGGATTATGCATTTCTTCCGTTCGGCCTTGTGCTGTTTCTGTGTTGTGTGCTTTTTACAGGGGGCTGGGCAGGCCGGAGAGACATCTCCATCAACTTTTGAGGCCTTCCGAGACACTATTCTGAACCTTAAACTCGATAGTTCCTCCCACCGTCAGGTAGGGGGCGTGATTTTTGAGGACGGTCTGATCACCATCAGCCTCGACAGTGGATCGTGGGTCTATTTGGAGCGTTTTGAAGGTCGTCCGGTAGCCGGAGTTTTCAGCGGTACTGGTACGGTGACCTACACCCCGAATCATCCCACCGAAGTAGTGAACCTCCAGCGGTTTTATCATGCCGCACAATTTTCGGAGGAATTCGACAAGGCTGTGTTCTTCTTCACCGACAATCGATTGCCGACCCTGATCAACGAGTTCCCTGCTTCTGGAGGCATACCAGAGTCCGTAGAGGGATTGGAGAAGATGGCTACATCCTTCATCAGTGAAAACGACAACAAGGACGTCGATGGCTCATTCTCGCGTTGCCTGTTGAACAATTATTCGTCACCTCTGTTCTATGCACAGCTAAAATACCGGACAGACATGGAGTGTTATGTGATTCACAACCCATATAACACCGAGCCTTTCATCCTCTCGGCCAGACACGAGAAGAAAGGTCCAAAGTCCATGACCTTTATCAATCAATGTCCGGACGTATCTGGGTGGCCACCGCTCTCTGATGACGGAGTTGAAGGCCATGATCAAGTGCGTACAATCAAGCATACGATGACGTGCGACATTGCACGGTCACTCGACATGAAGACACAGGATCAGATCGAAATGGAGGTCAATGCCGACAGTGTGCTTTGGCTTGAAATGGAACTCACCTCGTATTTAACGGTAGACTCCGCCAAACTCAACAATGAAAAGCTCACTACGTTCCGCTTGAAGGACGCCTCGCGGTTCTGGGTAAAACTCCCAACGTGGTACAAAAAAAGTCAACCCCTTTCCATCACTTTCTCATATAGTGGCGACATCATAGAGCGATACCAAGATTACACGATCCTACGGACGTCGTTGGACTGGATACCTTCGCACTCATATTTCCACAAGGCACTCTACGACGTTACGTTTTCTTACCCGTCATCCATGACCTTGCTTTCTCTCGGTGAACAGAAGTCGATCAATACGGTAGATCGTACCACTACGAGCAGGTGGGTAACAACCATCCCGAACACCAACAACTCCTTCCATATTGGGTTGTTCAAGAGCAGAGAGCTAGAGACCACGAAGGAAACACCAACGGCCACGTTACACTACAACACCAAGGATCAGGTGGATGCCGTTGCAATGGATGTGCAACAATCGTTGTTGTTCTATTCTCGACTCTTTGGTCCTCTTTCGATTAAACATTTGAACGCAACGGAACTTCCGGGGAACCATGGCGAAGCCTTTCCTGGACTCTTACACCTCTCGAGTTATGCATTCTTCCGTGCTGAAGATGCATCAACGGACGACTTCTTCGGCGAACAGTTCACGTCACATGAAGTTGCACACCAATGGTGGGGTATCAGTGTAAAGCCACTTCTCTATCGGGATCGTTGGATTTCTGAGGGCTTTGCCGAGTATTCATGTCTCATGTACTCCCAATTGGCTGCTCAGGAGGGCAAGAAGTTCTTTCGACTTCTTGATGAGTACCGAGATCAGATCATGTCGTTCGGCAAGAAAGCTATCGGTGAGAACCTGGCTCCTCCCTCTGTGGCTCTTGGACATCGCGTTAGGAACGGTGCGGGAATGAACGGCGGGATGGCATACAATGCCTTTGTCTATTACAAAGGGGCATGGGTACTCCATATGTTACGCAACATGATGATCGACCTCAAGACGATGAAGGAAGACGTCTTCCTTACTGTGATGAAGGAGTTCTACATGACGTACAACGGAAAACGTGCATCAACGGCCGACTTCCAGCGCACCATCGAAAACGTGACCGGTGCAGATATGCAGTGGTTCTTTGATGAGTGGGTATATGGAAATCAACTCCCAACCTACACCGTGGCCTGGAAGAAAGAGGCACTTCCGGCTGGTCAATGGAAGGTAACGATGCGCGTGAAGCAGGAAGGCGTTTCCGACGACTTCACAATGCTCGTGCCTGTAAAGGTCGTTGGAGATGACAAGGAGATCATGCGTATGCGCCTGCAGGTGACCGGCAAGGTCTCTGAAGTAGTATTGCCACACTTCTCCTTTGAACCCGACGATCTGATCTTCAACGATCTATCATCGGTCCTCTGTGAAGTGGAGACCGAGAAGTTCTAACTCCCGCTTGTTGGCATGAACGGAATGAGTGACTGCGCAAAGTGTCGGATGTTGCGCGTCTGCATCCAGATCGTACCCGGACCACTGAACATGCAGACCAGACCTTCCCCGCTGGCAAAGGAGCTGAAGAGCCCTTTGGCCGCTGTCTTGATGGAGTATTGCATCCCATCGGTGAAGGCAACGATGTGCCCCGTATCAACAACGTAGGGCTCACCCGGACCAAGCGTCTTTTTGTAGATCGCACCAAAGCCGTTCAAAAAGAGCGGTCCGGTCCCGGAGAGAA
>DATGWS010000112.1:0-20165 GCA_035299365.1 Candidatus Didemnitutus sp. | reverse complement strand
CCACAAAACTAGGGTGAGGCCAGGTAGACGTTGCCTTCAGCGTGGTTGTTTTTCCCAATGGAACCACGTGGATGGACTCGCTGCCATGGAGGCTAAAGCCAATCGAATATGTCGAAAGGGCATTGCCGGCCTTTGTGTTTGGATCGATGATGATTCGCGCGGAGATCACATGCTCTTCGCGCATTGTACCGTTCTTGCTCACCACGTCTGATGTGATAGCGGATTCCGACGAAGGGTGCATCTCGTGTTGTATCCCATTCCATTCGATGGAAAGGGGCGTTGGGATTCCACGTGTATCACTCAAACTGAATTCAACCGTTGCTTGGTCCCACAGAACACTCGATGAATCAATTCCCAAGGATGTGAGATCCGGCATAACAAAGTTGCCGTTAGCGTTCAGCGCCGTAGAGTATAACTGTACCGAGTAAATGCCACGGTGACGTTCTTCCGTTTGCGTCTTCATGGCACACATGAGCGATTCCGGGAGCATGATCAGGTGTCGCTGTTCAGACTTTCCATTCTCCGTTACCACAGAACGTAGCGGAAGGCGTATGTACGGTCCGGCAACCGTTTGTGGGTGACCCCACGTTGACCCGATATCCTCTGCAGCTTCTCGAAACCGACCCTCTCGCTCATTCACAAGTTCGGTGATCAAAGCGATCCCAATCATTAGGAGGCCGATGACGGCGCCGATCAGGATGACCTTCATGGCCAGAGGGTGGATCTTCATTTGGTAACTGCATCAATAATTGGAAAGAACTAGGAACGCAGGGAACTCAGCGTTATTGCTGTAATCTTGGGGTTTCATTACTACTGCTACATCTAAGGGCTTTCAGTGGATGATGCAAATGGGCAACACCTTGCTGCCCGTTGTAGTAATGACGCGAACCTGATAGACTCCGGTTGGCCAGTCGCCAGTAGGAATTGTGACACTTGGTGAGGGGGCGTGCTCCGAACTGCGTACTAGTTCACCTGAACAGTTATAAGCATCTGTTCGAAGAATCTGTTCTTCGTTGTTGCGAGAGGTGATAGTGATAAACGACAATGCCGGTTGAGGTGCTGCTAGGAACGATTGTGGTGGGCTGTCTTCGCCGGCAACAGATGTTGCTTCATCCGAAAAGCGGAGAATGAATGTCAGGTCAAGGACTTCCCGAGTCGAATCTATGCGCCGTCTTGAACCAGGAATAAGCACGGTGCTTCCGTCAGCAGTCACTACCGCCTGTGTGGAGAGGATATCAGCTCTATTTCCTGTGATGACGTCTTTGATCTCATAGATCCTCGACCACGTTTCACCACGGTCCTTCGATAGATAGTGCGTGAATCGGGTAAATCTGCTTGCACCAATACTATCGGCATAAACGGTAACGAGTATGTTGTTCCGGTTCTCCGGGTGAATCCAGGTGCCTTCAATCCTGTTGGTCTCGGTGTCTATGGTTCCCTCTAATGTGAAGTTCCAGCCGTTAAGATTCCGTTCTTTGGCGAATTCGGCTCTGAGTGCATCATACCATCCAAGCGGGATAGAGTCCCCTGTAATAGGATTGTAGAGTGCCGGTTCTGAGTAAATGGTGTTGCCTCGCCTCTTCCAGAGCAGACCATAGTCCGGCTTTAACATTCCCATGAGCGTCGGTATCTCGTGAAACACTCGAACCCATGTTTTTCCTAGGTCGTCTGAGTAGTGATAGTCGTGTTCAAAGTAAGAGCCAAAGCCATCGTATCCCCCGTCTATTGTTACCCATAAGCGTTCAGGTCGGCTGTAGTCAAAGTTTAGGAATGCTCCGCGCGCGGTTCTTCCCTTGGAGTGACTTGGAATGGGAATTTCCTTCCATTCCCCATAATCGGTGTCGCGGTGAAACCAATAATCAGCATACATGGTGCTAAGCGGACCACTGGAACGGCACGTGAAAAAGGCTTCATTAAGCTTTAAAGGGTGCAAATAATGGGCTCTCGGTGTGAGCCCGTCGGGTAGGAATTTTAGACCTGCTGAATCAACAACGATGTTAATCCCATCCCTCGTCAGATAGGTTATCCTATTCCTCATCCCAGTAATCGCGGCTCCCATTACCGGGATCTGAGTGTTTAGCCGTAACACTGGGAAGTACAGGCTGTCCCATGTCTTGCCTTTGTCATACGACCGGTAGATCCATGTCGAACTATCGTTGTTAACTAATCTCCGCACAAGGTAAAGAGTGTCCTTGAACGTGAGAAGGTCTCCAATCCAGACTGAAAATGGAGGTTCTGACCTGAATAGGCTGTCTACCTTTTGAAAATTTTGTGCTGCGGCATCGTGTGTTTGAACGCACCACAAAATGAGCAATGCTATGGGAAGAGCGAGGAGGATGCGCACAGGCCTGAAGGTGAAGTGTTTCATGAGCTTCGATGTGTGATATCAATGCGTTACAACAAGAAGCTTGCTAGCTGTTCTGTTGCGCGATTGAACCTGTACGATGTAAACGCCAGGAGCAAGCCCGGAGGTGCTCAATGTGTAGCAGTCGGTTGATTGAGGTTTAGAGGCACGAGACTGCTTGTAGGATGTAACTGCTTGTCGTCCATCTAGTGTTGAGCATGAGACAACAACATTTTCATCAGATCCCAAGCTCATGGCACTGCTGAATGCGACTGTCACATCCGATCCTTGGCTTGCAGGGTTTGGGTAGACATGCAAACTGCCATTAGTTAGCTCAGGGCTCTCACCGGCAACCGATGTTGTGCGAGGCGTTGACTTGATCGTGTAAGTGCCTAAGATGGTTACTTTGGATGTCACCGGATCATCAAAGCGTTTAAGTACAGAAACATATACGGCCTCATTCATGGGGTCTATAGACAGGGATGTCGGTTGGAGGCTATTCCCATCTAGTACATTAGTCGGACGAACTACGAGCGACCAGCTCTCCCCAAAGTCCCTAGTAGCTGCGACAAAGGCTCTGTTGTACCACTTTCCCTCTACTAGTGTATCGATTAGATACACTACTGCAAACGTCAATGGTCCCTCAGGATGAAACGCAAGACCCTCGATCGTTCCATCAGAGTCGGAGTAGTCAGACATGGCATAGCCAAGCTTCTGCTTCGTCGAATCATAGTTCGGGAAAAGGGACTTTTGGACGTTCTGGAGCCATGGTGGCTCAATGCGATGTCTCGTACCCGCAGAATCGGGCGGCAGACCTATGGAATCTGTGTAGATGCTAATAACGTCCTTACTACCAAACACTCCGCCTGATTTGCTCCATATGCCATATCCGACGACATAATCATTTCCCAAATATTGAATTCCAAATGTCTCACCATCGTCGTCAGTGAAGTAGTATCGAGGATAGGCATCCGGATTGAGGCGACCGCTAGGGTCAACCGAAATGTATACCCGATTGGGGAAGTTGTAGTCAAAGTTCAGCCATTGCTTGCGGGCGACATCACTAGGCAGCACGGGAGTCTGGATCTCCTTCCAGTTTTCTCCGTCATCATTGGTCACAAACGTGGTTGTGACATACCCGTTTGAGACTTTGTATTCCTGCTGAGCATAGATCTTTTTTGTGTTTGCCGGATGCACTCGTATGCGCGTGAAGTTTGCCACCGTGATCTGACCACCTGGTCTTTCCACTGGTAAGATGCGAGTTGTTCGAGCATCTCTAAGAATCCAATAGGTTGCTGGTGCATCTCCATTGCTTCCTCTGCGCCCAGCAAAGACACAACCCTTCATGGGTGGCTGATTGGAAAAATCAGCATAAAGAGTAACGGAGTCCCATTGAGCGTCATTACCAAACCGTGTGAATCCCGTTCCTTTGTTCGTGCCTCCTACATAGCTATTCTCAAAAATCATCACCGTATCGTGATAGGCTTGCACGTATTGGCGTTGATCGGAAACTCGAATGGTATCAACAACGCCGTAGTCTTGGGCACTCGCGTGCAAGCCAAAGAAGGTGAGCGCACAGGAGAGAAGAGCACATCGGTAGCAACTCCCGAAATCGGTCTGGGATGCAGACATCAATTGACCCCTTTGTTTACCTCAGAATATCAAAACGATATACCACCAACCTGCGATATAACCCCTGCCGAACCCGCTAGAGGATTATTGCATTTACCGACAATCTAAAAAGCTATTCAACGGTTCGTGATCAGCACCCTCAATGAATAAGGCCCAGTACTGGGAACCCCGATTTATTGCCGTAATTTTGCCTTCTTCGTCGATTAATGTCAAACCACAAGCCACCTACTTCCATGCGCACCGAACGTGATACCATGGGTGAGATCGAGGTTCCCTCGTCCGCCTATTACGGAGCTCAAACTGCCCGCTCTCTCATCCACTTCGCCATTGGTGAAGAACGTATGCCTCGCGAGGTTGTCCAGGGTATGGCCATCCTAAAGAAGGCCGCGGCGATGGTGAATGCCGACCTGGGCGTCCTCGATGCTGCAAAACGTGATCTGATCGTGCGGGCCTGTGATGAGGTGATCGAGGGCAAACTCTTCGATCATTTCCCGTTGAGTGTATGGCAAACTGGTTCGGGCACCCAAACCAATATGAATGTCAATGAGGTCATCGCCAACCGTGCTATCGAGATGGCAGGGGGCGAAATGGGCTCCAAAAAACCGGTGCATCCTAATGACGATGTGAACAAATCGCAGAGTTCGAACGATACGTTCCCAACGGCGATGCACATTGCCGCAGGGTTAGCCGTTACGTCGAACCTGCTTCCGGCTGTGAAGGCATTGCGCGATACGCTGCATGCAAAAGCAACGGAGTTTGCTCCGCTCATCAAAAGCGGACGTACACACCTGATGGATGCTACGCCGATAACCCTAGGACAGGAGTTCTCGGGATATGTACAGGCACTTTCGAACAACATCGCACGTATCGAGATGGCCTTGGACGGCGTGTATGAATTGGCCTTGGGCGGAACGGCCGTTGGGACCGGACTCAATACTCATCCGGAGTTTGCTGTTCGCTCTGCTGCGCAGATCTCTGCCCTCACCGGACTCCCGTTTGTTACCGCACCGAATAAGTTCGAAGCGTTGGCTGCCCACGATGCCTTGGTCTTCCTGCACGGCGCGCTGAAGACGCTTGCCGCAACGTGTATGAAGATCGCCAATGATATCCGCTGGATGTCGTCCGGACCTCGCTGCGGACTCGGCGAAATCTCCATTCCGGAAAACGAACCGGGATCGTCGATCATGCCGGGCAAGGTAAACCCAACGCAGAGTGAAGCCATGACGATGGTTGCCGCCCAGGTAATGGGGAACGATGTGGCTGTTAACATCGGTGGCTCATCAGGGAACTTTGAGCTCAACGTGTTCAAGCCCGTCATTATCTACAATGTCCTGCAAAGCGTGCGACTCCTGGCCGATACCTGCACGATGTTCAATGAACACTGCGCATTGGGCATCACGCCGAATGTTGAGCGGTTGGCTTACTACAATCAGAATACTCTGATGTTGGTGACGGCGCTGAATACCCACATCGGCTATGATAATGCGGCCAAGATCGCCAAGACAGCTCATAAGAACGGAACCACGCTCAAGGAAGAGGCTCTGAAACTGGGGCTTCTCACGGAAGAACAGTTCGACCAATGGGTTCGCCCGGAGGACATGCTCGGACCGAGCGTGTGACCACGTAGTAACGAAATTGTAGGTTCGTGAGTCAAGGGACCTTTCACACCACATCCAGGCCTTCTATGTACCGCTCGCTGCTTGTGATCATCGCACTTGTGACGCTCGTTGTAGACAACACGGCACAACGCACCCTATCGATCTTTCAACGCTCGTCGGCAAGGGGCGAACAGGTCCTTCAGCAAGGGGCGATTCGTGTGAACGAGGCTGTGGTTCGGTCCGTTGTTCGCACGCGGGAAAGGGCGGTGAATTTCACGCTGCCTATGCCCGATGGTGCAGACCTGACGCTGAATCTCGTGAGAACGAACGTTGTGGCTCCGGGTGCTCGGCTCACGGTAATGACAGACAATGGCCCGGTGCATTCTGCTCTTGGTGCCTCGCTCCTCTGGTATAAGGCATCGCTGCCTGACGGGGGATTGGCAGTGTTCACCTTCAGCGAGCGTGGCGAAGTGGCCGGAATGGTTAACACGTCTGGGGTGCGCTATATAGTAGGCAAACAGTTCCGCGACGTAGAGCATGGATCGTACGTTGTAATGCGGGACCACGACGCCCCCTATACATGTGGGACACCTGTCGAAATTGCCTCGGCGCAATTAGACAAACTGGTAAGCGAGGCACATCGTGCCGTAAAGGATGGTGGTGAAAACACTCAGGCAGATGATACAGTAACTATTGAGTTGGCTGTTGAGGCCGACTATGATCTTCGGCAGGGTTTGGAGTCCAATGAACGCACAACAACCTACATAACCCAGCTTGTGGCAGTTATGAGCATGGTGTATGAGCGAGAATTGGGTGTGAAGTTCGTTATCTCTAACGTGCGCATTTGGGATACTCCTAACGACCCATATGCAGAAGACGCAGAAGTTTTCACGTTGCTCGAAACGTTTGTGAGCGAGTATCGGCAGAATATGACATCCGTTGCGAGGGATATGGCCATCTTCCTTACATCGCGCGGCGGACAGGGCGGGATTGCCCGAACAATTGGCGGTGTGTGTCAGGAGGATGGTAGCTACTGTGCCGGTGATGTACTCCGATACGTGAATAACTACCCTACGTGGTCGTGGGATGTTGGAATGATGGCCCACGAGATTGGTCACGTTTGCGGTGGCATTCACACACAGAGTTGCTACTGGCCGGAGGGACCACTCGATAGCTGTGTAGCATCGGAATCCGGACTGTGTGTATCGCAGGACCAAACGGCTCCAACGCGCGGAACGATCATGTCGTATTGTCACCAACAAACACAAAACGGCGCAGTGATGTCCTTGGAGTTTCACCCGATGCACCGATCGGTACTTAAGAGTTTTATACGCTCTGCCGCGTGCTTGGGGAATGCTCCACAACCACAAAACAATACACTTACCGGGGTGGTAAAGGATGCTGTTACATTACAGCCGATTGCTGGTGTTCGGCTCTTGATCAAACCTATCATCGACGATACGTATCGTCAGTCGCCCCCTACGACAGGTGATACTTCAGTGACGAGTGACGGTAGTGGTCGATATACGTTCTCGGGTCTTGGTTTAGGACTGTATGAAGTTGTCGTCCCACCACCATACACGAAGTTCCCAATCTCGATGGCATCACAAACCGTTGCTACTGGGGTAATGATTGCCGACACCCTCACAGAATTCAACCTCATGCTTGTGAAGGGGCGTTCAGTAAACCTTGTGATCAACAATGATGGAGACACAACGCCGGTTACGTTGAACTTGTTTAGTGAACTGTTGGATGGAGTGTTTACGTACGTTCCCTTGCCACAGCCAGTATCGGGGAGTTCTTCCATTGTGATACAGCAGACCTTGCCGTTGGGTCGGTACATCGTAGTCCCGTCGGCCATTGGACGCAAGTTCACACCGAACAAAGTTGTTGTGGACCTCACAGATTCTAACGAACCACTCACTGTTCAGGTGGCTTCGGTATCTACTTTGCCCAATCTCACTACATCTGTTGCTCTCGGAGTGGCAGAATGGGATGCAGCGGCAGTGCCTACCAGGACCATTCTTACAGGCGGTATGCCGTACATCGTAACCAACACTTCGAACGGCGGAACAGTAGCCACCGGAACGGTACCCGAAGATGGAGTGGCAGTGATCGAAGATATCGATGCATCAAACTATTATTCGATTCAGCCCACTATTGATACGATGCTGAAAGCCCCTTACCGAGAAGATGCCTATATATATCCCGGGTTTGGCGTAAACGGTGCTTTGTATGTGCAACAACCACGTCGCATGCCATTGCTTGCACGTGAATACAATATGTCGGCTCTGGTCACAGACTTTGTTCCTCTCGAAGATCCCATCGTATTGCGAGATAAAGCCATGGCTACAGACCGTACGTCCACCGTGGTTCTGCCTTTCCCGCTGCAGATAAGCGATCGTACCTTGACGAGGATGGACGTAGCGAACAACGGATTTGTGGCGTTTGATTCTGAAAGACTGGAATCGTGGGTCACAAATCCATTGGCGAGATATGAGAATGCCTCGTTGATCATTTCCGCATTCTCCGGCTATTTAAACCCCGACACTACAGCACCAACACCGTGGCGGATTGCGTGGAAGGTGCTGGGTGATGCACCCAATCGGATCATCGCCGTTGAATGGAGAAACTTCAAGATCCGCAAGTTCAACTGGCAAACCGGACAAGCAACAGATATAGGTCGGTTCTCCTTCCAGATCCATATCCATGAAGGCGGACGTATCGATATGGTCTATGACCAAGCGGGTGAAATCTCGGAGTCTGTTGTTGCTCAGGTTGGACTGCGCGGAAATGACATTCTCGACAATCAGGGAGTGTTCTCATTGGCAGAAGACGACCTCGAAGATGTACGTGCCGCCTACATCCCCGGCGGATACTCGCAGATATCTATGCTCACTGCAGAAGGTATGGTGAAGGGGCTTACCTATCGCTGGGAGATTGGGTCTACAACCGTGGATGAAGATGAGTTGTCAGAGATCGTTGTTTCACCAAATCCTTCACGAGACGTGATCACCGTTGGTGGTGTGGATGGAGAATCAACAGTTCGGATCGTAGACATGCTGGGAAGTGTGGTGTTGACAAAACAACTCAGTTCAGATGCTGCACGTATCGATGTTCGCTCTCTTGCAACCGGACGCTACGTCCTCCTTGTTACGGCAGCGGGCGGACTTCGTTCGATTCCGCTTGTCATCGGCCGCTGACCCAAGCATGACTCCCCTCGTAAACGTTGACCTCGCACCCTACACGTCATTCAGGATTCATGCCGTTGCCGAATATTTCACCAAGGCAACTACAATCGACGAGCTCCTTGAGGCAGTAGCATGGGCCCGAACACAGGGACTCCCAATGCATATTCTTGGGGGTGGCAGCAATGTGCTCCTCACAAAGACAGTGAAGGGGCTCGTCATTCATATCCGTCTCATGGAGCGTGTTGCCTCTATTGAAGGTACACGCGTCACCGTTCGGATAGGAGCGGGCGAAACCTGGCACAACATCGTATCGTGGATGGTAGATCGTGGTTGGGGTGGACTTGAAAATCTAGCCTTGATCCCCGGCACTGTTGGTGCGGCACCCATGCAAAACATCGGTGCATATGGCGTTGAACAAGCATCATGTTTTGTAGAGCTCGATGCGATAGACGTTGCGTCTGGAGAATCTCGTACGTTCACCAAGGATGAGTGTGCGTTTGGTTACCGAGAGAGCGTCTTCAAGCGCGAACTCCGCGATCGTTATGTGATCACAGCGGTCACCTATCGTTTGTCAACAGATCCCGTGATCCATGCAGACTATAGGGATGTGTCCGAAGAACTGTCTTTGCGCGGCATCGTACAACCAACGGTAGGAGACATCTACACATGTGTTGTTGCGATACGTCAGCGTAAACTACCGGACCCTCGATTGATCGGCAACGCAGGATCGTTCTTTAAGAATCCGGTTGTGAGCGCATCTGTTGCCACTGCATTGCGAGATCAGCATCCTTTGCTTCCACTCTATCAACAGCCGGACGGATCGTCAAAACTCGCTGCCGCATGGCTCATTGACCAATGTGGATGGAAAGGGGCTCGAGAGGGCGATGCGGGGGTTCATGCACACCAAGCTCTCGTACTGGTAAATCACGGCTCTGCTGACGGTGCACAGATCATAGATCTTGCAACACGTATTCAGCAGAGCGTACATGATCGATTTGGTGTAGACCTCGAGCGTGAAGTTAACGTGTGGTGATAGCCACAACCTTGCCATGCGCCAACTCAACACGCAGATCGGCGTCGGCAACGGTATCTAGCCTGTGAGCAATCACGAGTACCGTTACTCCGGCGAACTCTTCTCGAATTGTGCGTTGGATCACGGCGTCTGTTGCTAGGTCAACACTTGCCGTGGCCTCATCGAGCACGATGATACGTGCGCGCGTGAGGATGGCTCGTGCCAGACACAGTAGCTGACGTTGCCCCTGCGAGAAGTTTGCACCACCCTCAAGGACAGGTGCACGAAGTCCTTGTGGCAAGGAACGAATATGGTCGGCCAGCTGCACACGGCGTAGCGCCTCCCATACTTCGTTGTCCGTACATTCAGAAAACCTGTCGAGGTTAATGCGAACAGTACCAATAAACAACGTTGGATCCTGAGGGATGATGGCCAGACTTCTGCGTAGGCGCTGAAGAGGAACACGCGTGATGTCTACACCGTCAACCAAGATTGATCCCGATTCAGGTTCAACAAATCGGAATAATGTTTGGAAGAGTGTGCTCTTGCCCGACCCGGTTCGTCCGGTGATTCCCACCTTAGATGCCGGTGCTACACTGAAACTCACGTTATGCAATACACGTGGTAGGTGTGATGCATATCGCACACAAACATCACGAAGCTCCAAATCCCCCTGTGTAGGCCACTCAACATCGTTGGAAAGTTCTGGTTCTAACGTGGTTTGTGGCTCTGGTTCGAGTGTTGCATAATACCGAAGACGTTCCACCGACGTCATGCGGGATTCTACCTCGCTGAACGCACGCACGGTCCAATTGAGACTCATCCAGAAACTCAACGCATAGGTCAGCACAAGGCCGGCAACACCGGGCGAGATCCCACCCTGCCAGGCGAGGAAAAGAATGGCCACACTCGTAGCCAGTCCAACAAAGCCGCTGATGATGGGCACGCGCGTGCTGAACCACCGGTTGAGCATGATGCTGCACCAGAAGGCCCGTTGATATCCGCACAGAATGTTGTGATAGGTGTCGATGAAGAATGCTTCACGTCCAAATCCATGGATCACGTCAAGCCCCGTAACCAATTCCTTGAAATGTGCATAGCGTGGTGAGCGGGCGATGGACTCCAATCGTTTTGCTTCGCGAGCGCTCAGCCGGTAGTCGCGTTGAAGACGATAATACAGGAACAACACCGGCACGATCACCACAATGATGATTGGCATCACCGCAAGGATGAGCACAAGTGCGCCTATGGTTTGAGCAAGGGACTTGAAGGACTGCTCGATGTTCCATGAAAGTTGATCGTCTACGGCCTCAACATCGCGCGCAAATCGATTCAGCACCCTACCCATCGGAGTGCTGTCAAAAAACCGCAAGGGTGCTGCCAACACACCAAGCAGAGCTTGGTCGTGAATGATCCGTCCGGCAGCTGCTGCACGGTAGAGCCAGAGCAGTCGTTCTCCATACCATCCCGTAAGGACAATGATGCCAAGCACTCCATAGGCAATAACCGCAGAAGTGGAAGCAGACACATCAATGCCAGAGAGTGCAACAATGCTGCCCCATACACCATGTGTACCCTGTGTAGTAGCAGTGCTGAAGGTATCCGTCCAATATCCCAACCAGCTCGTTTGAATGATCGGAAGGATCGTGATTCCAATAGCAGTGCTGATCAAAGCAACAAGGATAAAGGGGCTCAACAGTGGACGTCTGCCGATCATTGCCCGCAGATACTCCATGTACACACCTGTGCGCACAGCACCTGTTGCTCTGTCCTCGTCTTCTGTAAGCCGAGACGATTCATGTTGTACTTCATCCGGTAGCGTATGCGATGCAGCAGGGGGTGTAGACGGCTCCATAGCGCGAGCAGGATTTGTGTTGTGTTCGGCAGAGACAAGCGCCGACTCAACGAGCTCACGTACAGCATCGTTTGTCATCACCTCTGCATATGAACCAGAGACAACAACCCGCCCCTTATCGAGGAGAACAATCACATCGAACAATGCAAGATGTGCAAGCCTATGAGTTACCACGATACGCGTGATGTGCTTCCATTCGCCAAAGAGGAGTCTGTTGATAAGGACATCTTCCGTGTGTCCGTCAACAGCCGAAAGTGGGTCGTCCAAATACACGATGCCCGGACGGTGGAAGGCAGCGCGGGCGAGTGACACACGCTGTTTTTGTCCACCCGACAGATTTACTCCACGTTCACCGATCTCTGTAGCAAGTCCGGCAGGCATTTGATCAAGGTCCGGCTCCAAGGCACACGTATGCAAGGCATGGGCAAGACGTCCAGCATCATAGTCGTCCCCAAATATGATGTTCTCCTGTACGGTGGCATTCAATATGAATGCCTCTTGCGGCACGTATCCAGAACGCGGGCGAAAGTCCGGCGCGAGGTCCGGAAACGTGGCTGTGCCCTGTTGTGTAACATGGAGTCCGGCCAGTGTCCGCAATAACGTACTCTTCCCCGCACCAACCGTACCGATGATAGCCACACTTCGTCCGGCCGGAATATCCAGCGAGATGTTGTGCAGCGCAGGCTCTGTCCCATCCGGGTATTGCATGGTAAGCCCCTTGCATTGGATACCAACCGCCTGAGAAGGGGCTGATAATGGACGCTCATCGTTTCTGCGAACCGGTGCACTGAAGTAGGCGTGGAGTCGAGTAGCCGCCACACGTGCATGTTGCAGATTAGCAAGGAGGTGGCTCACCATACCAAAGGGCTCTTCGAGCATGGCAAAAAGTGCTAAACAGGCAAAGACCAATGGTGCTGTGAGAATGCCACCGGCAAGGACATAGGCTCCAAAGCCGGCAAAGGCTACAAGAGTTGTTGTAGAGATAAAGATGACCGTACTTACAGCATCGGTGCGTACGATCTTCACACGGGTGTCAACCTCGCGGGATCGAACCGAGGCTACTTCTGAGCGGACGCTATTTTCCCAAGCATGGAACTTGACAACGCGGATTCCTTGGAGGATCTGAGACATCAACGTTACGCGGTCATCGCGCAAGGCCATGATCACATGATCGAGCTTACGATACCTCCGTGCAACAAGGATCGTCATTGGGGAAACGATTAGGAGGGTTGCAATGGCCGCCAATGTGGCCGCACCCAAGAAAAACCACAGGACAACAAGTACAGCAACTGTTTGCAGAATCGTGTTGGTGAACTCCGGGATGATGAACATGCTCTCGGCCATGGCATCTGTATCACTCGACAGGTGGTTGACCATGTCACCAGTTTGCATCGTAGCACGAGCTGATCTGCGAAGCTGCAACGCATGCTGAACAACACGTTCATTGAAGCCATTCATGATCAGAGCAAATCCTTGCAACGCATTGAAGTACCAGTGCTGCTGAAAGAGCGCTCCTACCATACCCATTAATCCAAGCGTTACCGCAGTGAGAACAGCACTCAGTGGAAGGGTTGCGGCTCCTGTAACCAAGGGAAGCACTGAAAGCAACTTGTGCAGGAGCAACGGTGTTGTGATGCCAATAGCAAGCTTCAACACGGTGAGCGTGATGATCCTGCGAGCCGGGGCACCAGTTGCAACAAACGTCGAGAAGAAGAACGGCCAGAATCGGTCGGTCTTCAGATCACGAAAGCGTAGTGGGACATTCCGCGGATCGAGTTCAGGCGGAAGGGGCGGAGCATCGTCCGGAGAGAGGGGGCGTTGTCTGCCGATCTTGATGATCGGTGCAGCATTGCGAAAGAAGGGATCCGAAAAGAAAGTAGGCATGACGTCGTACGAATTGCGAGGATAAGGAGACCGGTACCTCTCGCAACGACGTCTGAGGTGGATCAGCGCTGCGGAATAAGTACCACGATGGTTGGTCGATTTGGTTTCATCGCGATGGATTCAGTGAAACAAGAGTTGATTACGGCAATACCACGCAATCAAAATGTATGCCAGAATGGCAGGAATGCGCCACTCGAGCATGAAGACTCAACACAAGGAACTGATGTTGTAGTTTTGCGCCGAAGTTTCTCCCATTTACTAGGCAAGTGCCATGCGGATTCTCGTACTCTCATGCATGATCCTGCTCGGATCAGTGCTCACATCGTATGCTCAACTATCAACGGAAGAAATTGCCATTGTGCAAAGTATCTTCGGCATGGAGAAGCGTGCGATCATTACGAAAACTATCAAGATGACGCCAACAGATTCCGTAGGATTCTGGCCGTTGTATGAGAAGTATGAATCAGATCGTAAGGACCTAGGCAAGGAACGCATTGCTCTGATCCAGACCTTTGTATCGAAGTATCCTGCTCTTTCGAACGAGGAACTTAACGACCTTATGGAAGGTGCCTTGGAGCTCGATGCTGATCAGCACGATCTTCTGGAGTCATACTATTCCAAGATCAGGAAGGCCAGTTCACCAATGGTAGCAGCACAATGGCTTCAGTTGGAATCATATATCAACTTATCGATCAAGCTCAGCATCCAAGAGAAGCTGCCATTCCTCGGTGATGTGAAGATTAAGTCGGCAAAGTAGTAGCGATCCCTCTATCAGAAACGTGAAACGGGTCAGTGTGTGAACACTGACCCGTTTTTTTTGTGCGAACATCAAAACTACTGTTGACCAACCATTTGATCATATTGAAGCTTGAGATCTGCCTCAGTTGTTACTGCATAGGACTCAGAAGGGTTCTTCACGTTCGTAAGTAACTGACGCCCATCAGGTTGGACCTGCAATTCGAACACGTCCTGACCGCTACGGAGATCCCCGAGCGAAGCTCGTTTCCAAACATCTCCTTTGATGTCAAATCCGCTCTGTCCAATAAGAACGGCCCACCACCACGAACTATTCAAAACCACATTTGTAGCAAGTTCACCACTACCAGCTTCCAGAAGCCGGTCTACACACGTCTTCATGTTTGGAAAGCCTGTTGGAATAATGATAATGACAAACGCCTTGTCATCCGCCTCAAATGAACCTGTCTTAACATACTTCGCACCGATCTCAACGTTTTTCGTTGACATCAGTGTGAAATCGCCAATACGGGTAGTACAAGCCGTCAATAGCATACAGACGACTGTGGCGACCAAAATTGAAATACTTGTGCTCTTTGTCAAAGCAAGACCCCTACATGGATGTTGAGAAAAACCCGATCAAACAATATCTTGCAAGCTATTAAATCAATGGCATTTCAGCAATAACAAAACGGAGAATCTAGGTGGTACGGTATTTCTTTTTAGTTCTGCTCTTCTTTTTCACACTGCAGTGCCTACCTGCTCAGCATACCCTTGATGTAATCGTTACGAAAGCTGGAAGAATATATAAGGGAAAGATCGTTGATAGGGAGCGTAACGTGGCCTACACTATTCGGACTATGGATGGCGAGTTCATGTACATCTACGAGACTGATATCGCGGAGATACGTACGGAAAATTCAGCCATACCTGTCCCAGAGACTCCTCATCAAATCAAGAATGTGGAACAGAGAAAGAGTATTGATTCGATCTCGGTTCCGATGGTCATGTATATGATAACGCCAGGTGCTCATTTCGTTGGATATGGTGGATCGGACCCAACCGGTGGTACCACCAACAGCTACTATAGTGAACGTGCTAGCGGCGTGGGATATGGTATTGGTGGCTCTGGAATTGTCGGTGTCAAACTTGGCAAGAGCACCTATGCCTGTGTTTTAGGAGGCTATTATGTGGGTAATGCACTTGCATCCGGCGACTTCGGAGAAGAAGTCACCTTCTCAGGTTCTGAACCAGTAAGCATGGGATACTATAGCGTTGGATTAGGCGCAACAATTTACGCGATGAAGTCGTGGTTAACGGTTTCGGCGCATAAAATTTGGATAGATCAAACATATGATTATTCATCGTCTCGCTCGTTCACCTCATCGCTTGACGGTTGGTCTTTGCAAAGCCTCTATTCAATCCCTTTGACAAATGTGCTCGGCTTTACAGCAGGCGGAGATCTTTTCTATCTCAATGGCGGATTTGGCTATCGGGCAATGGTAGGACTATCGATCAGCAATGTCCTAAAATCTATCGAAGACCTTTGATGTTCAGCATAGATCCAATTCGTCTCCAAACTGACTGCTAGTGATCACGGATAGCTTGTCAAGAAGTTCCTCTACGTTGTTTGATACGTTGAGGAGTGAAACGTGTCTGTCCTGTACAAACCCATCATGGTGCATGCGATTGATCATCTCAATGAGTGGATCGAAATAGCCGCCAATATTGAGGAGTCCAAGAGGGCGTGCATGTAAACGGATCTGCCGCCACGTAAGCGCTTCAAAGAGCTCGTCTAGTGTCCCAAATCCACCTGGTAGCGCTACGAGGACATCGGACCTATCGATCATGAGCTGCTTTCGGATATGCATGGACTCAACCTCGATCAATTCCGTGCAATCTGCTAGTGCAATCTCCTTGGTTGCTAGGAACGACGGAATGATCCCAGTTACGTGAGCACCTTTCGCCAAGGCTGTTCGTGCAACGGTTCCCATGAGTCCGATGTTTCCGCCACCGTAGACAAGACCCCAACCTCGTTCGGCAATGGAACTCCCAATATGTTGAGCCGCACATTCGTAAGCAGGGTTGTTGCCGGTTCGTGAGCCACAATACACACAGACATTCATGAACGGGGTATGAAGAGTTGTTGTTTGAGACCAAAACGTTTTACAACGCGTTTGCGAAGGAAGTCTTCTGCCTCGTCAAGACTGTCGGTCACAAAGAAGTGATCTAGATCACTGGGAGAGATAGTTCCATACTTCAACATCGTGTCGGCCATGGTCCGCATCATTTCCTGATAATAATCCTTGCCAATGATTACCACCGGAAAGTGGGTGATCTTTTTTGTTTGCATGAGCGTTACGGCTTCGAACAGCTCATCCATGGTACCAAACCCACCAGGCATCACAACAAACCCAAGTGAATATTTCACGAGCATTACTTTGCGAACAAAGAAGTGCTCAAACTCGATCATCACATCTAACCATGGGTTGGCAAACTGCTCAAAAGGGAGTTCGATGTTCAGTCCTACACTTTGACCACCGGCCTCCTTTGCACCACGGTTTGCGGCCTCCATGATACCTGGACCGCCCCCTGTAAGAACCGTGAACCCCATTTCGGCAAGACGTCCACCAACTGCACGTGCCATTTCGTAATACTCATGGCCCTCTGGAAATCGCGCCGATCCGAACACAGTGATGCAGGGACCAAGAAAGTGCAATACACGGAAACCGCGGATGAATTCGCGCAGGACTCTGAGCACAAATCGAAACTCACGCCATCGGGAATGTGGACCGTCAAGGAATTCACGCTCAGCTGTTGCTCCTGCCGATGGAGGTATGATCTTCTTGACAGGTTCGTTCATAGATCTGTGAGAACAGTGAACAAAAATGGTAGGATTGCAAGAGAGAGCAGGCAGGCTACGATCCGCATGATATAGGTCATCTGCTGACGCTGGCGCTCTTCATCGGTGAGGTCTATGTCCGCGGCTCTAAGCCGACCGATCTTCTTGAAATTGACCCATGCATACCAGACGATACTCATGGTGACGATAGAGAGAACGATGTGCTGCATGTATGAAGTTACGGAGATACGGAGTTACTAGCGTCGGGCTTTAGCCCGACGTTACGGAGTTACGACGAACGTATGTCGGAGTATGGAGGAGTTGGGAGATACGGTTCGAAGTAGGTATGTACCTGCATGAAGTGTGGCGGCATGGAGTCTGAACGTGACTGTTTCGGAAGACGATTGTGTGATGGGTGGGAGTGTGTGGACAACACGACCTGTTACATCGACGATTTCCATGTTGAGGAGGCGATCTGTTCCGGAAGGGGAGATCGCGAACATGGCGGATGTGGTTATGGGATGCGGAGAGACAACAACCGTGCTGATCGCATCACCAGACCGTTCATCACGTTGAACGGAGGTAGTTGGGGGCACGTAGTTCATACCGGCGATCTTCCAGATCACACCATCAATATCACTCACCCACATGGATTGATCACGGCGGTCAATCTCGATACCACGGGCATTGATGAGCCCCTTACGATATTCGAGAGTTAAGGTGTCCGCTATCTGAGAGAGATCCGAAAGAGGCATCTCGTTGGCTATGGTTGAGGAAAGTCTACCTCCACCGGGTGGAAATGCAGTATGTGCTTGGACGAGATTGCCGAGTCCGTCTGCGGCCATGCCGCGTGGACCGAACGTGGACCGGTATGGGTTTGGAAGTTCTGAAAGGAGGGCCCCAGAGATAGGATCCATTTTGACGAGCCGTTGTGAACCATCACGCTCAGAGGCATAGAGTACGCCGTTGACGTACTCAAGCCCAATGCCATACCGACGTGCTTGTGAAGGGAACGAGCGTTTGACCACGCCGAGGGTATCGATCACAAAAACTGTTGTTGATGTTCCGTCAAAATCATCAAGTCTGTGTACGTAGATAAGTCCGCTATCACGGTCGAATGACAGTTCCGTAAAGAGACTATCACCAGCCCCCTGAATCGTAACGGTCTTCAACACAGATGTGAGATCGAGTGAGAGCTTAAAGATGTTGTTGCTGTGAAGATCTGTTGTCCACAATCCATCTCGTCCATCTGTTGCCAATCCATACGCCGTCCACGAGCACGCACGATACCCAAGTACAACACCAGGCTGTAGTGCAACAATCGAAAATGTTTTGCTCTCGATAGATGTAGATGGCGTCAAGGCAGATTCAACGCGTATGCGGGCATTCACCGTAGGTGTATTTGGAACTACCCACTGAATGCTGGTTCGCGTTTGGTTGGTTGCGATGTTCGACCACGTCAGTCCGTCATTGAGGCTGTAGGTGATGTTATAGGGGGCTTGGAGCCCCTTCCATGAGAGAGTGACGGTACTCTGTGGAACAAATCGCTCACCACCACTTGGATGAACGATCATTGGGTCAGTTGGCATCTGTGTAGTGAGCGGTGCCTCCCACACTGACCGGCCATGAGTTGCGGCGCGGAGATAGGAGAAGCTTGCATCAGCCTTGAGATCGATTACTGGTGAACGCGGAAGCCCTACACCGAATGGCGTCCAGGAGATACCACCATCGTAGGTTGCAAAGACGCCAATGTCTGTGCCAACAAAGACAACATTATCGTCGTCAGGATGTATCACTATGGAATTCACCGGCACGTTGGGCATGGCGTTCCACACCGGCCACCACGACTCACCAAGGTCTGTTGTTTTCCACACCTGTGGTGTGCCGTACGATGCATAGGTGATCCATGTAACCTTGCGATCATTGCGTGCACAAGCGATATCGCTAACGAAGAGTAGACTTAAGGGGGCTTTGTGGACCGATACCCATGATTGTCCGAAGTCTGTAGAGCGCATAACATCGCCATACGAACCAGCTGCCCAGAAGAGCTCATCATCGGCAGGGGAGATGGCAATGGATGAAACGGTGTTGGAAAAATTTTGTGATACCGGTTGCCAAGAATCGCCATTGTCATCACTTCGATAGACGCGCTCACGGCCGGTAAGAAGAAGCGACGGGATAGATGGATGAATAGCTATTGGTGCAACCCATTCCGACTCCTCATTCAGGTTGATTCCCGCGGTGATGCGTGTAACGGCTTGTTGGGCTATTTGAACACGGAACAGGTCTCCGTCCGGACCACTTCCAAAGAGAACATTGCTGTTCGTTGGATCAAGAAGCGTTGTCATTCCGTCACCACCATTGAGCGAGTCCCACTCAACATCACCATTGGTTCCCAATGTTCCATTGTCCTGCGTTCCACCAAATAGACGACCACGGGTTTCGCGATCTACATCGAAGGCATAAAACTGCGACACACTTAATCCATTATTGATCAACTGCCACGATACGCCACCATCGGCACTGCGCATCATGCCTCCATCATTACCGGCGTACACCACTGCTGGGTCGAGCGGATCAAAAGCAATACAATGTTGGTCAACATGCGGATGATCATTGCCATTCCCGTCTCGATAGCCATCGGTAGTATTTATCCATGTAGATCCACCGTCCGTTGTCATAAACAGATCTATCCCACCAGCGATCACATGATCGGCATTACGAGGATCGATTGCCAAACAGTTGTCATAAAATCCTTGACTTGCGTCCGGCACACACGTGCCGGAAAAGAAACAGCCTTGCGGATCTTGGTATTGGATACGCCATGATAGGCCCTTATCGGTAGACTTCGCAATGAGAGCCAGGGAGTTCATCTCCATCAGCGTGTACAGAACATTTGGGTCGGTGGCTGCTTGTTGTACAGAGGCACGCCCAACCGTTCCAAGAAGTCCATTCATCCGCTTCTGCCAGGTAATTCCGCCATCGAACGTTGCCATTATTCCAGTGTCTCTCACGGCAACGAACATCGTGTTCGGATCCATTGCATCAACTGTGAGATCGTAGATCTGACCT
>DATGWS010000111.1:0-3159 GCA_035299365.1 Candidatus Didemnitutus sp. | reverse complement strand
CCGAAGAAATGGTCTGCTCTTGGATAACCACAGACCGAACTTCCGTCACGTCTCGCATGACCTTCGTTAGTCCGGCAGCAATGTCCATCTGCGATCGTTTTCGTTGATCAGCGTCGATCAAGAAGATCCGTGCAAAGGCAGAATTGCTTCCACCAGAAAAGAACGACGGAGAGGTGACCGTGAGCAAGAACTTCCGTTCGGGGACCAGCTGCGTCAATCTTTGTTGCATCGAATCAACGATGATGTTCATTCTGTCAAACGTGGTTCCCTCGGGGGCCGTCATGTTCATCGTGATCTGACCACGGTCTTCCAACGGAGCGAGTTCCGTCTTGAGTGTCCCTCCAATGAGCACAATCGCTGCAGCCGAAACGATCACCGCTATAATGGCGATAAGGGGGCGATCCACCACCACTTGTACGGTACGAGCATAGACGTTGGTCATCCACGTAAACACGGGTTCGGTGAGACGTACCATGAGATTCGCATGTTCTTCTTTGTGCAGAAGCCGCGTGCTCATCATCGGTGTGAGTGTGAGCGATACGATGGCCGAGATCACAACGGATGACGCAACAACAAGTCCGAACTCACGGAACAAGGCACCGGTGATGCCCGAGAGGAAGATCACGGGTAGGAAAACAACAGCCAACGTGATGGTTGTAGAGATGATGGCAAAGGTGATCTCGGTTGACCCTTTTTCGCCTGCTTCGATTGCGTTCTCGCCGTTCTCGATCCGTTTAAAGATGTTCTCCATCATCACAATGGCATCATCCACCACAAGCCCCGTTGCAAGTACTATTCCAAGCAGCGTGAGGAGGTTGATAGAGAATCCAAAGACCCACAGGAAGAAGAATGATGACAACAACGACACGGGAATGGCAACAACCGGAATGATGGTTGCACGCCACGAGCGGAGGAAGAGAAAGATGATGAGAACAACAAGCGAGAATGCGATGAGAATGGTCTCTTCTACTTCGCTGATGGCCGTACGGATGAATGATGTGTTGTCGAAGGCTATCTGTAGTGTGAGGTCCTTTGGCGCAAAGGAACGCAAGGCATCGTACCGACGATAAAATTCATCCACAATCTCGATCTGATTGGCACCGGGCTGTGGTGATACGGCTAAACCAACCATGGGCACGCCATCTCGACGTAACAACGTGCGTTCGTTTTCAGCGCCGAGATACACGCGCGCAACGTCAGAGAGGTGGACAACACCACTACCATCGGAACGAATGATCAGGTTCTCAAAATCCTCGAGCGTAGAGAGACGTCCAACTGTTCGCAATGACAGTTCTGTAGCATCACCTTCAAGACGTCCGGCAGGAAGTTCAACGTTTTCGCGCTGCATGGCCAGACGCACATCGTTCGACGTGAGATCATACCCTGCAAGCTTCTCCGGATCCATCACTATGCGCATTGCGTAACGGCGCTCACCCCAGATGGTGATGTTGCCCACGCCCGTGATGGTCTGAATGCGTTCCTTCAGCACATTGGCTGCATAGTCGCTTAGTTCCGGAAGAGTTCGTTTGGTGCTCTGCACCGTCATCACAATGATGGCCTGACTGTTTGCATCGGCTTTTGCAACCACAGGAGGATCAACATCGGCCGGGAGCTGACGTTTAGCGCGCTCTACCCTATCGCGCACGTCATTGGCTGCTTGTTCCAGATCTCGACCCAGCTCGAACTCAACCGTGATCGTGGATCGCCCGTCAGAGCTTGTTGAGGTAAGCGATCGGATACCATCGATCCCATTGATCGATTCTTCAAGGGGCTCCGTGATCTGTGATTCAACTACGTCTGCATTGGCACCGATGTAGGAAGTGGTTACGGTGATGTTCGGCGGATCCACGTCCGGGAACTGTCGGATACCAAGGAACGAGGCACCCACAAGCCCCATGAGGATAAAGATCAAACTGATGACGATGGCCGTAACCGGACGTCGGATGGAGAGGACGCTGATATTCATCGAAGCGTCACCTTCACTGGTTTGCCATCCTTCACAAAAAGAATGCCGCTCATCACTACTGTATCACCATTGCGGAGTCCACTCTCTACCACAACATTACTTGCCGTTCTGCTTCCAAGCGTAACCGGCACAGAGCGTGCAATGCCCGATTCAACGCGGAATACGTTAGCCCCCTTCATATCCTGAACCACGGCCTCAGTAGGAACAAGAATGGCATCGTTGCGTTGCGAGAGGGCAAGGATCACATCGGCGAACATTCCGGCAGTAACTCCGCCGGATCGTTCAATGCGTGCACGTACGCGTTGAGTGCGCGACCGCACATCAACAACCGGTTCAATGGCAAGGATCTTAGCCTTTCGCATTGCCGTATCTGCGCCACGAACGCGGAAGGTGATGTGAGCGCCTTGTGTGAGTGATGCAGCATAACGTTCCGGAACACTACAATCAACATTGAGTGTGCCGATGCTTGTAAGCGATGCAAGGACAGTCTGTGGTGTGATCACTGCACCAACGCTCACGTTGCGAAGTCCAACACGTCCGGTGAAGGGGGCACGCACCTCCGTCTTCGCGATCTGTGCATCCACCTCAGCGATCTCCGCCTTACGCATATCAACTTGAGCAACCGCCGATTCATATTCATCCAGTGAGGCACCATCTACGGTGCGGAGCTTTTCCAGACGCGATCTACGGCTATTATCGAGAGCCAATTGTTGAACCAATTTCTCCCGTCGGGCAACAAGGTCGGCATCGGACAACTTCACCAAGATCTGTCCGGCCGAAACATCAGCCCCTTCCCGAAAACCGATCCGTGTGATACGTCCGGCAACTTCTGCGCGGAGTTCCACTGATTGGTCTGCAACGATAGAGCCCGTGAGAATCACGGATTCCGTGAATGGCTGTTGGAGCACCACGGAGGCAATAACTGCAGACGGTTTATCCTTAGGTGGGCCTGCTGCGGGTCGGGAAACCTGGTCCTTCGGTCGAGACGTAAAGTACCAGGCACCTGCTCCCACACCCAGCAGGAGAATGATTACAAGGGATATGTGACGTAGCTTCATAGGTGCAAAGATCGGCATTCATCCTTGATTGAGAAGAACTGAATGCGTTGTTCACGACTAATGCGAGTGACCCGCCATTGGTACAGCGCCCTTTTTCATTACATACTCGCTGTTCAACAAATAGCTACCCGTAAC
>DATGWS010000110.1:0-27798 GCA_035299365.1 Candidatus Didemnitutus sp. | reverse complement strand
GCTTTGATGATGTCTGCATCGGCCAAACGTTCTTTCGCAATGACAGTGGGGTTCGTTTCATTCGGACACCTCTCCCAATGACTGGCGGACCTACTTCGTGGGGAGACGTGGACAATGATGGAGACATGGACTGTTTTGTTGCCGGCGGCAATTCCAACGACAGGCTGTGGCGCAACGATGGCAACGGCAGCTTTATTGATGTTACGGCTGCGTCCAAGATCATAAACGATGCACCAACCATAACAGCGCTGTGGTTCGATATGGATCATGATGGAGACCTCGACCTATTCCTTGCCAATGGTCGCAGAGAAGTGAATGGTCAAGAAACGTATTTCCAAGACAAGCTCTGGCGCAATGACGGTGCGATGGTCTTCTCGGATATCACCACTTCCTCGCAACTGGCCCTTGGAGAGCCAAGCCCGTTCTATGACACTTGGGGCGCTTCATTGTGCGATTACAACAGTGATGGCTGGACTGACATCTTTGTTGCTACCTATCGTCTCTCTCCAGACAGACTCTATCGCAACAACAAGAACGGTACGTTCACTGAGGTTTCTCAACAGACCGGTACAATTGGGATCCCAACAACACAGCCGCTGTTGTTTGGTCACGGCATGGGTAGCGATTGGGCTGATATCGATAATGACGGCGACCTCGATCTAGCCGTTGGCAATCTCGGTCACCCCGACTCTCGCGCTCAATACTCCAACCCATCGCTCATCCTTCGCAATACAGGCACCAACACCAATCCAACCTTCTCTAACTGGTACAGCACAGATCCACAAGGCATCCTTCGTTGGCATGGTGTGAAGTTCCGCGAAATGAATGCCGGCATGTGTTTTGGTGATCTCGATCACGATGGTAGTGTGGATCTCTGGCATGGACAGATCTCCTATGAAGCCTACGGTGCCGGTGCCGATCGCCCATCTCATCTCTATATCGGTTCTACGGAGCCGAACACTTCATTCGCAGATAGGGCATGGGAACTCGGTCTCTTCATTCATGGGGCATGGACAGCAGTTCGCCTTGATGTAGACCGAGATGGAGACGTGGACCTTCTCTGCTCCAGCGGAACGGAGAGTGTGAAACTCTTCCGCAATGATCTTGCAAAGCGAGGCAACAGCATCACTCTTCGTCTTCGGGACAGTTCTGCCACCTCTCATCGCAACGCTTATGGGGCCCATGCAACGGTCTTTGCAGGGGGCAAGCAGTTTCACCGATGGATGCCTGGCACCGTATCCGGGGGACGTATGGCTCAAATGTCGCACGACCTGCACGTGGGCATTGGCAATGCACGAGTGGACAGCATAGTGGTTGTTTGGCCAGCGGGATCACGTACCGCGTTCACCATGGCCACGGAGAATAATGCATGGATCCTCTCTAGCACTGGTATAGCCACGCCATTATCACAAGGGCGTGCACTTCAGATGTCGCCTGCAAGTGGGTCTATCGATCAAACGTCGCCTGTTACCCTTCAATGGACCGGACCTCGCGGCTCACGGTATGATGTTCGTATTGGACTGTCGCCCGAATTCTTCCAGCCTCTTCGTGATGTGATGGGTCATGCCAGTGACACATTGATCGTTGCGAATGGCACTCCGGGCACCACCTATTTCTGGCAAGTTCGACTCAGTGGACAACAATGGTCACCTGTTTGGAATTTCACAGTTGGTCGTCCAGCGGCACTTCCTGTGAAACTCGAAACACCCGTACATCAAGCCATCAATGTCCCTACCAATGTTGCCCTCACATGGCACAGAGCATCCTACGCGGGCTCGATGGTACTGCCTGTAACGTACACAGTTGAGATTGCCTCCGATCCGAACTTCTCCGAACAACTGCAGAGGATTGTTGGTGTTCCAGACACTTCGGTCACAACAACAGGCGTTGGAGCAGCATCTGTTGCGTATTGGCGCGTACGAGCAGACAACACATGGCAGAATGGCGCGTGGTCTGAAACGCGGAAATTCACGACCTATAACGTTCCCGAACGAATAGCCCTCGTCTTCCCGGCAAACAACGCAACTAACGTCACTACACGACCTCGATTTGTATGGGACCGCATGCAGTTTGTAGACCGAGGCTACGAGGTGGAAGTAGACACAAACGATACGTTCTCTACAGCAACAAAACGGAAGGCCGGCGATACATCACTTGCCATTACGCCCCCTCTCAAACCTTCTAAGACCTATTATTGGCATGTACGCGGCTTGAACTACGCTGGCAATGGCGAGTACAGTCCCACCTTTACGTTTAGCACGGCCAGCACAACTTCTGTTCAAGAAGGGGCTGATGTTGCTGCCGCAGTTCCCTCCATAGCAGAATACTACGATGTGTTAGGTAGGCTCATCTCATCCGGACCAGTGGCTGACCAATCGCCGCTTCGGGACGGTGTTTCGGGGCCCGTGTTATGCATCGAGCGTTCAGCGTCAGGGTTTGTTGTCAGGGCATATACGACGTGGCGGTAACTGCGTAACTTCGCGTACATGTTTAACGCGCTAGGTACAGCCCGACATATAATACGTCCGCTTCTGCGGCGAGATGCCCCCGAATACGCGTCGATGATCTCCCTCATCGCCTGCATTGTAATGGCTGCCGTATCGCTTGTTATCGGCTTGGTGCAACGGTCGCTGATCGTTCAAACCAATGGTTACATAACATTGATCGATATCGGGAACTCACTCCTGTTCCTTGCTGCCGTTCAGCGGTCGATGCGCGACCCAGACATGACGTTCAACTATGGTTATGGCAAATACGAGAGTCTAGCGATTCTGGTAAGTGCTAACCTGCTGATTGTCCTTACGGTGTTTACGTTGAGCGAGGCCGTGATCATCTTCCAGACGCCTCCTGTGAATCAGAACACCTATCTCTTGCTTACCTGGAGCGCCGCATCATTCTTTGTGATGCGTTTTACGGGCAGACTCCTCAATACCTACGCTCATCGATTCCACATGCCGATGTTAAAGTATGATGCGGAGTTGTGGCGCGTTGATTCATGGATTGAGATCGGTGTCTTTGCAAGCCTTATCGTCAGCGGCATTCTTCAATACCTCGGACAATATTCTATCGGTGCAATTCTTGACGGTATCGTCTCCATCGGAATGCTTGTGGTTGCAATCCAAGTACCTCTCAAACATGGTAGCGAGGCCTTCAGGCAACTGCTCGATAGAACGTTACCAGACGAAATGCAGTACGAGATCCTTGCCGTGATCGCTGAGAATCACGACCGAATGTGTGAATTCAAGAGCGTGCACACACGTCAGTCAGGCAAGGACATCTTCATTGAGATCGATCTCGTAATGCCCTACGACTACACACTTGAACACCTATACCTTCTAGAGGCAGACATTCTAAAGGGGCTCCACCAGAAGTTTCCAACGGCCATCCCACGCGTGTATGTTACACCGTGCGATCACCAATGTGAACATGCGGGCGCAACAACTTGTCCGGTAAAGAGGGCCATTAAGCCCCCTACCTCCCTCGCTTGACCTCGATCTGTACCGTGCGGCTTAAGAATCGCTCTTCTGGTGTAGCGTATGATTCGATGCCTGGCGGGAATCGATCCGTACGGATCTCATTACAGGCCAGATCTACACGTTTCTTGAGGTGCTTCTTAATGGTGGAGCATACTGCGTCTGCACGTTTCTGCGAAAGCTTCTTGTTGAACTCGGCGTTACCAAGCATGTCTGCATAGCCGCGAACAACTACGGTTGACCCCGCGGGGACATTTTCGATAAATGTCTTGATCTGTTCCTCAGCAATCGGTGTAATTTCATCACTTGCTACATCGAAGAGCGTGAGTGTTAATCGCTCTAGTTCGATCTTCGTTGTGTCCTTCTTAACGGCAAGCTGTGTAGTAGCACTTGCAGATACTCCACGAATGGCGTTCACCTTCAGTTTCACCTCAACCGGTTTACCATCTTGCATCAAGTCTGCCGTTGCCGGTGTTAGGACCTGCGTGATTTGTCCGGGCACGCCCTTCCCGGATTGTGAGAACACAACTGTTGACCCTGACGTTGCCTCGAGTGACCAGTCCGTTAGGTATTGCTGACTTGTTCCATACGGATCGAACAAGATCTTGGGTGGATCCACGGTTTGCGCTTCATTGAATCTACGTTTGGCCACGGATGCAAGTAGAACAAGGTCATTCGTTAGGATCTCAACGCGTCTATTCTCTGAGTAGCCCTCTTCTGATTGCTGCCGTGTTGCACGCTCCGGTGCGCACGAGCTACCGCCCGATTCAACCGCAATCCGGTCGGCACTCACTCCCCAAACTCGCACAAGGTAGTCCTTCACCGCCGACGCACGCTTCCGAGCTAGGTCACAATCCGCCCCCTCTGTTGTTGGGTCGGACGTGCCGCGCAGACGGATGGAAGTGTTTGGCATGTCCCTCATACGATCACCAACGATATTGAGGATCTCACGGTGCACAGCCGTTGTGCGAGGTGCGATACTCGCGGCGTTGTATTCCTTGGAATCTGCAACCTGGTGATACCGGAAGGACAACGATATTGATTGTGCTTCAAAAAAGACAACCGGTAGAATTGGAAGTGCCTCCGTGATGAACTGCGTTGAAACGTTGATCGTGAAGACATCCTTGAGAACACCTGATGCTTCTACTGCACGAGCTGCGATCTTGGCTGTAACAACTGGAGGCGGCGGACTAAAGACCGTGTCTGTGCGATACGCACGATCCGTAATCGTTACGAGGTCAGTTGTTACAATGGTGTCCGTTACGATTCGCTCCGATCCCACTACCCGTCTGCGTTCCGCATCCGGCGCAACATCTACAATCACAGAGTCCACAAATTCTTCTCGCCTACGCTCAACCGGTGTAGGTGGCTCAGGAGCATTGAGAGACAATGCAACACTTGCACCTATACGAAGCATGTTGGCCTTCCAATCTTGCCCTTCAACAACATCACTCAGGCCAATGGTATAGAGAACCTCGGGCGTTAACATCACGGAGTGATTCTCTGTGAGAGGGATATCATAGCCAAGGCCGATTACAGCACCAAGCTGTGGTGACGTAAGCCCGGTCATTTCCGCATTCACCGTCTCGTTGCGGACACGACGTCCATTTTCAAACGTGCCCGTGCCCGGAACGATCAATGTTTCTTCCTGTGTGAACGTTGGCTGCGTCATAACACCTGCAGAGAATCCAAGCATAAGGCGCATCGGGTTGAACACTCGCACATCAAAGAGGAATTCGCCACCAAGCCAAGACATTCGCGCATCGAGTGTATGACGGGTAACACCCTCAGTAGCACCCGAAACAAAAATGTTCTCGTCCGTCTCAAACGTTCCGCTATAGGGGGCGAATGTTCCTCGCAACGTGAGTCGAAACGTCTTGGTCACCTCTTGGCGAAGAAAGGCGGAGATCGCCGGCCCAAAACTTTGAGCAGAAGTATAGCCAACGCAACACGTAGGAGCTTGCGGCAGAACAAAGTCTCCGTTATGCATCACCATGTTTAGGTCTGCGCTCATGCCAACCTGAAAGAGCCAGACATCTTCTGGTCGGGTAACCTTCCACCATTGCGCAGAGGCCACAAGCGGGACAAGTACCAGACCAAGAGAAACAAGAAGCCGACGGCGTAGAGAGTGCTTCATCGTGCTCCTTCCAAAACAAGGGCGCTAGCGCTCTGCGTGGACGTAACAACACTCAAAATGGCCATACCGCTAACAACGTTGAGCGGGATAATCCGATCAACCTGCCGCGATTGTTCTTCCTCAGCAGTAGCTCTGCCGCGCCACAAACAGCCCCCTTGAAGATCATAGAGTGCCAGATCCGTTGGTCCGGACTCGGCAAGGAGCACGCGGAAACGTAGCCCCTCTGCGGCAGGGAGAGATTGTATTTCGAGTGGCGTACCAACTGAGGTGTAGAGTCTGGCACCACCGCCTTCTCTGCAGATTCCACGAACCAGGATTGGTTCTGCTCGAGTTTCAACACGCATGCCAGGGCCTCTGCCTATCTGATCGACGCGTGTTACTGAGAGTGTGGTAACGCTGTCTTGGCCAAGCGTTCCTTGAAAGCTTACGGTGAAGAGATCAGCGTCCGACGTTGGCAACGGAATGGTTACTTCAAAGTATTGCCTGCTTCTGCGAACTCCATTGGTATCCGTAACAACATCTTCAAAGACGTTCTCCAGTGGAATGGAGGCCCCGATCCGGAAAAGCATGGATGGGTCAAAGGCCATGTGCAGCCGCACACTGTCGATCTGCGCAAGTCCAAGGAACTGTGCACCTTCGAGTGCAACAGTGATCGTTGTATTGCCGCGCAGTTCAATCGTGTCGCCCGTAGATGTGAACCGTGCAAAAGCAGGAGGCGGCGGCGCTATGGTGAACGTACGGCTTGTATCAGACTGGAGAACGATCTCGCGGATCTGCCAGATGCGCGCCGTACCATCTCTTGATGTAGTAAGGAGTCTGTCTCCGGCGGAATTCCAACGAACAACACTCACATCATCATTATGCTGAAGATTTCGAACTGTGGTGTTGGTGGAAAGATCATGGATGCGTGCGAAGTTATCGTCGGATGCGCCTGCAAGCAGCGATCCGTCTGGAGAGAATGCCACCATACGGATTGCACCTGAATACCCTCCGAATGTTGCCCTTCGTTGGCCTGTGACCACATCCCACACGGTAACGGTTGAGTCGGTCATACCAACGGCTACAAGCAACCCATCAGGAGAGAACACTACACTGCGCACGCCTTCTTTAGGATCATTCACATTCCATGCTTCTACACCTGTTGTTGCATTCCAGAGACGTATGGTTGCGTCGCCCCCTACTGTGCAGACCGAGGTTCCATCAGGACTCCATGCACCGGAGATAACACCAACTTCGTGTTCATTGAAGGCTAGGGGCAGGCCAACGGCTCTGCCATAGACACGGGCTTCATTGGCACACAGAAGGACACGCAGTCCCTGATAGTTGAGCACCATGTCTTCGAGTGTAGAACCAGCCGAATGTGTTGCGCGAGCAATACCATTAGGGAGATTATAGACACGGACTCGATTGTCATCAGCCATCGTGAAGAGCCATTGGCCGGTTGAATCGAGTTCCACCTTGGTAACAACATCGGGGTGCGTGATGGACTGTGAGACGGAGTTTGACCGTACGTCCATAACTACAGCCTTGTTATCGTCGGACCCTGTTACGATCTTCGAGCTATCGGCGCTCCACCGCACACTGTAGTATGTAGCTCGTGGAGCAGGTAGTGTACTGAGCGGAACGGAGGAACTTTGTTGTGCATCCCAAATGTGTGCCTCAGCGGCTACGCTCACAACACGATCGAAGGATGGCGACCACCAAGCATCGGCAACGGGGTTACTGTGCCCGCTGTAGATAATGTTGTCTTGTGCTCCGGGCGGACGCAACTGAGAGACACGGACTTGGTAGGCCGCAGATGTGCTGATACCCTTAATGTTCCACAGATAGGATCCCCCTTTGGCACTATCAGCGATAACTCTCCAGATACGCCCGTTGTCAATAGTGTAGTCCAACCGAACAGCTACTGTATCTTCTACGCCGCTCCAACGAATGTCAACCGTGGTGTCTCGTGTTGTGTAGAATATTTCGCCCCCTACAGGAGACGTTAATGTCAACGTTGTGTCCTGTGCGAAGACATTCGTCGCCGCGATCATGGCCGTAAGAACGATCCCCACCGTCCAGACGTACGTGTTCCTCACTATACGCTCCCCTTGTTTGTTCAGGGTAATCTACAACCTAGGCAACCAAACCACAACGCAGGTTAGAACGGCGATTCTCCCTGAGGCAACATTCCCGTCTCCGGGGACACATCAAAGGCATCGCGGTGGAAGGTAAGATCGTGGAATGCGGCAAGTTCCTTTTGATAGAAGAGCCGCACATCGCCTGTGGGACCATTCCGTTGTTTACCAACGATGATCTCAGCAACGTTTTCTGTTGATCGACCGTCCTCAAACGTGGCGATCTTGTAATACTCAGGACGGTGGATGAACATCACAACGTCTGCGTCCTGTTCAATCGAGCCTGACTCTCGAAGATCTGAAAGCATTGGACGTTTATCTGCTCGGGCTTCAAGAGTCCGGTTCAGCTGAGACAAGGCAATGATCGGGATCTGAAGTTCCTTTGCAACGGCTTTAAGCGTATGTGAGATCATCGAAATTTCTCGTTCTCTACTTTCGGCCTTAGGGGCGTGCATGAGCTGGAGGTAGTCTACGATCACAACATCGATCTTATGCTCGATCTTCATTCGCCTACACTTGGCACGGAATTCAACAGGAGTAAGACCTGCCGAATCATCGATATAGATCTGCGCATTCATCAGACTGTCTACTCGCGTAACAATCTCATGCATTTCCGTGGAGGAGAGTCGGCCACTGCGAAGCGCTTGAAGGCCTACTTGTGCATCGGCGGAAATCAGGCGCAACACTAACTGTTGAGCCGACATTTCGAGCGAGAAGATCCCCACGGACTTGCCTCTGCGCGACGCTTCTCGGGCTACAGACAGAGCAAAAGCTGTCTTCCCCATGGATGGACGAGCTGCTACGATGATTAAGTCCGATGGCTGGAGTCCACTCAACATTGTATCCAGCTGCGTAAATCCCGTTGGAACACCCGTAACACCATCGCCATCACCATTTGCAATGGCAAAGATCTTTTCAATTGCTTCCTTCGTGAGCTTCTTCATTCCTGAATAGGATCGGCGAAGACGTTTTTCAGCAACTTCAAAGATCCGTTGTTCTGCTCTATCAACCTCATCGAGTGCGTCGGTTGTGTCATCGTAACAATCGCCGATGATATCACCGGCTACCTTGATGAGCTGTCGTTTAAGGTAGCGTTCAAGTACAATACGTGCATGGTGCTCAACATTTGCGGCAGATACAGTACGGACATTAATCTCCGTAAGCGCGAACATCCCGCCCACACGGTCTAGCGTACCATCACGCTGCAATTGATCGGTGAGAGATACGAGATCGATCGTCACGCCACGCTCAAACATCGCCAACATTGCTTTGAAGATCAGAACGTGTTTATCGTGATAGAAACACTCAGCATCGAGCACTTCCACCACCTTAGGCACTGAGTCTTTATCGATCAGCATAGCTCCAAGAACCGCCACTTCCGCATCGGTAGAATGGGGCGGAATATTGCCGATCACGTCGTCAATAGGCAGTACTTGGGTACGGGTCTGCGAGGAGCGCTGCTCTCTCTGTGGGGTTGAGGACATTTGCGCAATCTAGGAAACAGTGGAGAGCTGTTTTCCCCTTGGTTATCCCCATGCTAGTGTGCTAGTGTGCTAATGGATGACGATTTCTCGTTTGAGTTCGGCGCTGGCGTAGAGTGCCTCTACCACCTTCATGCGTTCTAGGGCTTCGTCGATTGTTGAGATCATTGGAACTAGGCCGCGGACAGCGTTCACGAAGTGCTTCAGTTCCGATTCATAGCTCTTTTTATAGATCTCGAGCTGCGTCTTCTTTTGCGGGGGTGTGGAAGAACTGGAGATACTTGTACCGGTTTTCCGGACCAGTCGGTACGGATTGATATAGGCACTGCCCTTTTTGCCAAATACATTGCAGTAGTAGAGATCTTCGGCCCGCACAAGTGACCAGCTCGTTTCTATCGTTGCTACAGCGCCATTTTCAAATTGGAGCATCGCCACAACAACATCTTCAACGGTCTTGGTCTCGTGGTGGAACGTAGATGCGGTAACGCTGCGAACCCTGCCAAAATTGAAGACGTGCAAGATCATGTCGAGAACAGCTATACCAAGGTCTACAAGAACGCCCCCTCCCGACATATCGGCATTGGCAAGCCATCGCGCATCTGTGGAGCGTTGTTTCACCCAGCCGGCCTTGACGTAATACACGTTGCCGATCTCACCGCGGTCAACGGCATTCTTCATATTCACGACATCGGGACGAAACCTGTGGTTCATCCCTACCATTACGTGTACGCCGTGTTTCTCTGCAAGGGTCTTGATTTCCATTGTTTCTTGCAGGGTCCGCGCTGCCGGACGTTCCACAAAGACGTGTTTGCCGGCAGCAATGGCCTGCATGGCCACAGCTGCATGGGCATCCGTGCTGGTTGTTACAAACACCGCATCTACGTCTGGCAGACTCAATGCCTCTTCCAACGTCCGAAACGTATGGGGCACCTTGTACTTCTCTGCTAGAATACGGGCCTTGGAGATCTGCCGATCACAGATAGCCACGATACGAACACCACTTGCTGCTGTGAGAAGCGGTAGATGAATGCCTTGGGCAATGTTGCCGGCGCCAACGAGTACTATTCCGATCATTCGATTTCCTAAGCAAGAATCGTGCCGTCAGAGAAGTTCATTTAGTGCAGACAGTACTCGTTCTACGTCTATCCCATTCATACACGCAAAGTGCCCCTTAGGACATGATGCCCGGCCAATATGAGAGCAGGGCCTGCATGCCACATCGTGTTCTACTACTCTCGACGGAACGGCATAGGGGGCAAAACCAAGATCCCGCACTGTAGACCCAAAGATTGCTACAACGGGAATCTGTCGGGCAGAAGCAAGGTGCATTACACCGGAATCATTTGTAATGATGGCCTGACACGTATCGAGCACACGCACTGTTGCCTCAATCGACAGAGATCCGTCTGCCCGTACTACTTCCACACCGGATGCTTCAGCCACAGCCGTACAGATCTCAACATCTGCCGGACCTCCCACAAGGACAACACTCTTGCCGTGCTTCTGTGTGAGATCGTGCGCAAGTTGAGCATACCGCACAACCGGCCAACGCTTGGTAGCATGGTGCGCGCCGGGTGCAAGGGCAATACGGCGTGTGTTGTCCCTGGAGGGCTGAGCACTTCTGTATACGCCCTGTTCTCGTTCTTCTGGGAGCCAAACCTCGCAGCCATCTGTATCTAAGGCGAGAGGAAGGTATTCAAGGGGGCTCCTGTAACGTGCAACGACGGGAGTGATCACAGCCGGACGTTTCTTGAGCCACACAAGAGCTAGTTTTTCGAGTCGGTGTTTTGGCGCTCGAACAACAACCGAACCAAGTCCATGGCGTAGCGATGCCGATCGAAGGTTGTTTTGCAGATCTACGATCAGATCATACGATCCGTCAATTTCCGACAACGATTCCACGATTTCGATCTTTGTCTCATCGTTTTCGGGGTCTGCCGTACTGGTCGACGCGATTGGCCACACGTGGGCAATACGTGGATTGTCCTTCCAAACTTCAGCGAATCGCTCTGCAACGGCAACATCAATGCGGGCATGCGGATAGGTACGTTGGAGCTGGCGCACGAGAGGGGTGGCCAGGATCACATCGCCCAATGACGAGAGTCTGATGACAAGGATGGAACGCATTGGCTCGAAGTTTACGATCTTTGTGTCATCCACAATCACTCCGCCTCAAGAACATGCGATTTTCAGTAGAACAAGACGACGAACTGGTTGTCTTCACGATCAAAGAACCGATGCTTGACGGGACCAATGCCCCGGAGGTCAAGAGTGAACTTCTCATTCTTTGCCAGCCATCGGTAAAGGCACTTGTTGTTGACCTTTCCATGGTCCACTTTTGCGACTCACAAGGCCTTTCTTCTCTTCTCCTCGCCCATCGCCAGATGAAGGACCACGAAGGTTTTGTCATCCTCGTTGGCGTGCAGGAGCAGGTACGGAATCTCTTCCGTATCTCTCAGATCGAATACCTTTTCGAGTTCCAGCCGAATGTGGCTGACGCGATAGCCTGGCTTCAGTCCTAGTCCTTTTCCGGCAACGGAAGTGATCCCGGGATGCCCATGAGCGGGAAGTCCTTGCGGAGCGGATACAGCTGCGTGCCGGAATCATCCATGAAGTCTTCTGGCATGTAAAACCGACGTAGATCCGGATGGCCGTCAAAGATGATGCCGTACATATCGTACGTTTCACGCTCGTACCAATTAGCAGACTCATAGACGTCCACTGCCGTAGGCACATGTGGGGCATCTTCTCGTACACCGATCTTTAGACGCAACCGTGTCTTGTGTTGGATCGAGTAAAGGAAATAGACTACTTCGAATCGATCTCCCGGACGAGCCCAATCGATAGCTGTAACATCAACAAGCTGATCAAAGGCCATATTCGGATTATCCTTGAGCTCGTGCAACACGTCAAGCAGATCTGCCGCTTTAATAACAAGCGTGAGGTCTCCGTGATGCTCAATGGTCTGCACATCGGCAGCCACGGCCTTTACAACGTTTACAATCTCGGTTGTAGTCAGTGCCATAGTGTGATTCCTCAGGATTTCGGTGTGGCCGCTGGGGCTTTGCCACGTCGGCGTGCCCACTCCGGAACCGTGTTGAAGACATAGTCCCACATTGGATTACTCACGCCATAGGCAGTGTGATCATCCACAAAGTGGTGCTTCATATGATATTCTTTTAAGAACCGTCCGATTCGATTGGTCATTGGGAAATGGTGTGTTGCATAGTGAATGCTGTCATACGCAACATAGCCAAAGAGAAAGCCCGCATACAACGAATGATGATGGGGCGAGAAAGCCCCCTTAAATGCCCAGAAAAAGATGACGGCTAAGGGCACGCTTACAAGGAGTGGCATTACAAGGCGCGTTGAATCACGCGGGTAGTCGTGATGAATACCATGAACAAGGAAGTGCACCTTCTTACCAAGCTCTGTTGTTGGGTGGATATGGAAGGCAAAGCGATGGATGGTGTACTCTGTGAGGGTCCACGCTACAATCCCAACAAGGAAGAACACGATGGTTGACCATAAAGGCACTTCTCCAAAACTGAGGACCATCATCCAAACGATCACAGGTACAAATACAATCACCGGAGTGATGGGATGTATATGCGAGAAATATTCAAGAACCGGGTTCTTGAATAGAGGGATCGTCTCGTCCTTGTTCGACACGAACATTGCACACATACTTGGGGTACCCTTTGAGATCGTTCAGCTTCAAAAATACGCCAAGGAGGTCATTCTAGACCTAAAGCCCTGTGCATATCGTCGCCATAATCCGTCAGGATCTCCTCACCCGCCTTAATGCGCTTTGTGGCAACGATCCAGATCCGCCCGCCAAAATTGACGTATTCCGCATTGGGCTTCTTACCAGACCCGTGATAGTCACATGCATACCTCGCTACCCCACTGCTGGTCTTACGGGCATCAATGACGTATTTCTCGGACAGCTGTATGCCATACGAACCCATGTTGTCCTTGTCGTACCGACGGTCGTATTGATCAGTGGTGAGTTTTTCACCAGAGTATTCTACGATCCTCTCGTCGGCCACAAAGGTCCGAATTGCAAACATTCCGAGGCCTGCCTTGGGGATGTTGCTCTTTTGGATCGTTATTCCCAGATGCTCCCGGGTATGCTGTCCGCAGAATGGGTGGGTGATCGTAGTCATGCGCTTACAACGGCCGTTGTCGCCAACATGAGCACAACGGCGTGTGACGTTCACTGAGTGTCGTTTCATAGGGTGCGAATATAGCCGTTCTCAACGGTGCTGTCTCTATGGTCAGAACCGAATGTCTAGCATCACCACAAAATTCCTGGTCGCTTGCACAAAATAGGTGGGTACAAGTACGCCTTCTGCCATAGCAGATCCACCATTTGTGACAACAAAAGCATCGAAGAGGTTGTTGGCCATCACTCCCACTCTATGCTTCCCAACAAAGTTCCACCACAGCCGTGCATCCACCTGCGTAAAGGATGGGATAACAACGGACGGGGTGTTGGTGAGGTCGGTGTAGGACTCGCCCACATACCGTGCTGCAAGATGTATTTCCAGTGGCTCAACCGGACGGAATCGCAGGGCCGCGTTGGCCTGAAGTTCTGGCGTAAGGACTGGACGAACATTGGTGTAGACTGTGTCGAAGCCGAGATTCTCCGGTCGATATTCGTCAACCGTACCCTGCATCACCGTTCCATTGAGATCGAGCCAGAGTTGGTCGGAGATCAGTAGGACAGACCCTTCGATCTCTATTCCACGTCGACTACTCGTGGGTACATTCTTCCTCAGCTGCACAAACTGCTGTTCAATGTATGGTCCAATCGGAGCGATCTCATCGGTAAAGAACATCGCAAAGACATTCACAACAAGGTATCCGTAGGATGCCTGGAATCTTGCTCCGAGTTCAACGTCGTTTACAAACTCCGGACGTACTGTTCCCGGATTCTGGACCACAGCCAAATTTGCTTGGTTGATCTGTGTTGAACCAAGCAGGTCAAATCGTGTGGGTTCTCGGCCCGTACGCCCAAAGGATGCATAGACATTGGCATTGGTGGCAACGTCATATCGTAATCCAAAACGAGGGTTGATGAAGAACCATGTACTATTGGGGATCTCAACTCCAGAACCAACACTTCGTTCATCGGGAGTGAACATCATCGTGATCGAACGCACCTGCATATCAGCATATGCCTCCCAAGAATCTCCTCGGTATCTGGCCCGTAGCGTCCCACTGAGCTCGTTCTTCGTTGTACGATCATCGTAATACGGACGAGCCGATTCCGGGCTAACGTATTCCCAGTTTCTTCGCTCGAACGTGTATGCATGAATTCCAACCGATGCGTCAAGTCCGTCAACGACGTCTACTACCTCCAGTGCCGACATCACGCCGAGGTGTTTATTCTGCAACGGATAATTGATCTGAACGAGCGTACTGTTCTCGTCGCGGTAGCCCGAGAAGAAATCGCCCCCTGCCCGACCGTAGTAGAGAGAGGTGGTGATCGTACTTCCTGATGAGAAGGCGTGACTGTGTTGCAATTGCAGTAACTGTTGACCAAAATCATCAGTGTCCGTGCTGTCATTGAGATTGGTCTTCGGGTCAGTATCGGCAAGGGGCTTTGTTACCGGATAATACCCCAGTTCATTCTGTGAGGAGCCCCATACATAGGAGAGTTTGATTACATCGTTCACACCGAACCATGCTGCCGTGGCATAGAGTGAGTTTGTTGTAGAGCCGGTGTGATTGCGATATCCGTCCGTACGCAACGTTGTGAAACGTGCGTACACGCTTACGTCACTTTCCATACGTCCGGTAGACACGGCGGCACTTCCTCGCAGGAGGTTGAACGACCCACCGGATAACTGAAGCTCTGCAGATGGATCGGTATTGGTAAGTGTTGCTCCGTCAAAATTCACCGACCCCGCATACGAGGCTGTTCCATTGGAACTCATCCCAGTTCCCCGTTGCACCTGAATAGAGCGCATGCCATTGGAGAGATCGCTCATGTTCGAGAAGAACACACCTTGATCTATCATGTCATTGATCGGTGTTCCATCGAGCGTAACGTTCACGCGAGTTTGATCGATGCCACGTATGCGAAACGTTCCGTAGTTCGCAACGGCCGTGCCGGACTCCGAGTACGAGATGACCGAGGGAACGGTACGTTCCAAGATATACTGTGGATCTTGGCCGATGTAGAGCTGATCCATCGTCTCCCGGGTAACAGTTGTCTGCGTAACGGGATCCTGTTCATTGGCCCGAAAACTCGTCACAACGATACCTTGCGAGAGTGCCGAAGACTCCTCAAGGATAATGGAGATGTCCAGCACTGAGTCACCTGCACTGAATTCGCGGTCTTGAGATTTGTAGCCCACACACGAGATCGAGATGCGAACTGTATCGCCCCCTGCTATCGCAAGTCGGAACCACCCACGGGCATCGGTATAGGCACCTCTCTGTGTGCCTTTTTGTTGGACAGTAGCACGTACGATGGGCTGCAACCGAGAGTCACGCACCATTCCGGAAACTGTGATGGAATTCTGGGCCCTAACGGACCACGGAGCGGCTGCACACAGCACCGCAAAGCAAAGGGAAGAAATGAACGTCTGCACAGACGCACCTCATGTTGGTAGAACATAAAGAGACGTCCGTTGGAGGAGAGAACCGTTTTCCTGCGCCGGCATTATCCGGATCAGGTTCCAAGAGTTTGATCTCAGCCGTCGAACTCGACAGCACCTCTAACGGGGAGTGCGAATATAGCACGATGATCTTCAATGCTACACTGACTCCTATCTTTGCTAATGGATAAATTCATCGTTGAAGGGGGCGTACGCCTCCAAGGGAATGTTGCGATTAGTGGTGCCAAGAATGCCTCACTTGCACTGATGCCGGCGTGCTTGTTAGCGCCAGGCAAGTTCACATTGAACAATACGCCGAACAACAGGGACCTGTGGACGATGAGCGGGTTGCTCGGGAGTATGGGGGTTCACACCGAACTGGTGGGTGACACGCTTTCGCTCGACGCATCGAATCTTACGAGCCACGAAGCCCCGTACGATTATGTCAAACAGATGCGGGCATCGATCTACGTACTTGGACCACTCGTGGCGCGATACGGCGAAGCGCGTGTCTCCCTACCCGGTGGTTGCAACTTTGGTCCACGTCCGGTTGACTTGCATTTAAAGGGTCTGGAAAAACTTGGCGCTGAGATAGAAGTTGAAGGGGGCTATATCATCGCCCGATGTCCGCGTCTGCAAGGTGCCCACTTCCACTTTGATGTTTCTAGCGTTGGCGCATCGGTAAATGTGTTGATGGCCGCCGTGCTCGCAAAGGGCCACACAACCCTTACGAATGTTGCCCTTGAACCTGAGGTGACGTCGGTGATCCACATGCTGGTGAAGATGGGCGCGAAGATTGAAGGCATCGGAACTACAACATTGGAGATCGATGGTGTAGATGAACTCCAAGCCGTTGAAGAAACAACAATTCCCGACCGAATCGAAGCGGCGACGTTTCTGATCGCAGCCGCAATGACCAAGGGTGATGTAACGCTCACGAAGGTTGTTCCAGAACATCTTACAGCCGTGATCGGCCGCATGGAAGATGCCGGATGTGAACTTGAAATCGGCACAGACACGATTCGTGTTGTGATGAACGATCGACCGGAAGCAGTGGATATTACCGCTACAACCTATCCAGGCTACCCAACCGATTCACAGGCGCAGTGGGCTGCCTTTATGCTCACCTCGAAAGGGGCTTCTCGAATCAAGGACACCATCTATCCCACACGTTTTGGGTATGTACCTGAACTGCAACGTTTGGGAGCAACCATCGAAACTGGTGACGGGTATTGCGTGGTAAAGGGCGGAGCACATCTCTCTGGCGCTACGGTGATGTCGAGCGACCTACGTGCAAGTGCGAGCCTTGTTATGGCGGCACTTGTTGCGGAAGGCCATACCGAGATCCTCCGTGTCTATCATCTCGACCGCGGATATGAAGCCCTAGAGAAGAAGCTTGGTTCGCTTGGTGCGGTGATCCGTAGGGAACACACGGAAGAGTTCTGAGAACCTTCGCCACGATCTTTGTAGGTTTACTTTGCTGGACGGTGATCCTGCCGTGTCAAACATCGATCTCGTCCACCAAGGATGAGCTCGCACGTCTGCGCAGGTCCATAGAGCAGACGCGACAGCGCATTGACGCACTGAACAGACGCGAGTCTACGGCCATGCGTTCGTTGAGCTCGTATCAACGGCAACGCCATAACATCACGGTCTTCATCGCCTCCCTCGAGGCTGACCTCGTACGCTTGCAGGACACGGCCAAGGTTGTTGAGCAACGCATCTCTGCTACGCAATCTTCGCTATCCCGTGCAGAAGCTTCCTGGCGCGAGGCATCGCAACGGATGTTAACATACCGTTCTGAGCATCAAGGATTACCGCCTACCTCGCTGCGGAACGATGCGGTGTATCGGTCGATCACATCGTCGCTCGCGTTGTATCGACGACACATGTTGAACCTGAAAGACTCGTTGGCATCTCAAAAGCAGTTGCTCGAGGATGTTTCAACAACACAGCAACAGATTATCTCGGCAAAGGAACGAGAGCGCAGCACACTCACAGCTACGATTTCTAAGAGTCAGCAAGAGTTGATTCGACTCCGTTCGAATAAGCAGTCGCTGCAAGAGGAACTGAAGAAGAAACAGCAGAGTGCGCGCCGCGTCCGTTCACTGATCAGCGACCTCGTAGCGAAAGAACGCACACGTGAAGCCGAACGGAAGCGGCGCGAAGAAGCGCAGCGGTCGAAAAGATCGCGCAAGGGTACGTCACCTAGTTCACGTGAAGATGACGTTCGCACGGGTCCTACCCCTCAGCGCGACGGCTTCCGAAACAACTCCTTACCGTGGCCAACACCTACTACCGCGCTGTTGCATGGCTATGGCACGTATCGCAATCCGGAGACAGGTACAACACTGGAGAATCCGGGGATAGACATCAAGGCAGCCATGGGTACACGGGTGACATGTGTGGCAAAGGGCGACGTTTCCTCTGTTACCTGGCTCCCCGGCTACGGATCTCTGGTGATCATCGATCACGGTAACGGCTTCCGCACGGTCTACGCCAATCTTGCCACTGTTGCAGTAAAGACTGGCAGCAAGGTTCAGTCGGGAACGGTGGTTGGCACAAGCGGAGAGAACATCGACGGGAAGCTCGTCCACTTTGAGGTCTGGTACGGACGTGAACGCCAGAATCCTCTTACTTACTTGCGTTGACCTTGTTATCGAGAGTGATGTACTCTTCGATACGACTTGCAGCATCGTGATTCTTAACACGCCGGTACGATGTTACGAGCATCGTACACATGCGATCTCGATATGTTCTACGCCTTGCTAGGTCAGGCACCTGAAGCCAAGCTCTTTGCTCGTATGGCCTACGAAGGAGACGAATAACACTGCCCGGCGAACGTGCTGAGTCGAGCGCTGCCTTGTCAATGAGTTTGGCAAGTCTCCGCTCGTACGTTTCTTGATTAATTGGAATACTATCCAGCCCCATACGGCCGATCTTCTGGGATATCTGTTTGTTGATCTCACCAACATTTGCCGAATCGAATGAATAGACCTTGAGCTTCGTGATGAGCGCCGGTTTGAGTCGTACCCAAATGCGTGTTGGATCCTCAGATGAAAAGCCATGACTGCGCAGTTCATCGAGGATCTGCTCACATGCATCATACGTCATGTTTGTTTCTACGAGGGCAAGTGCTGCCCGCAAGCCTAGTTCACCAACAAAGTCATCCGTGTTGTCAAATGCGCGAAGCATCACCTGACGCATGAATTGACCTTGATTGTAGACGCGTTGGAAGTCTCCGGAACTATATGCTTGACGTGAGCGGAGAACGCGCAATGTTGACGAGGCATTTTCCTTATATCCCATCAGCTCAAGCAGACCGATAGCCTGCGAGAAGCCGAACTCCACCCAGTAGTCTACTCGAGATACACCGGCAATCTCACAGATTGCTTTCAGATAAGAGTTGCGTCCACGGTTGGCTCTAACGTTTGTGAGCTTATTGAGATTTGTTGTGTCATCGAAGCCGGCATCGAAATACGTATCACGTGGAATGGAGATAATCTCCACGCAACCGGAGTCGAGAAAGAATCGAACGAGATGATTTGCGTCTGCGTGACCCATTGGGTCGCCAAGGCGCGAATCCACTCCCGTGACCATCACGTTCACAACACGTCCGGTTGGCTGCGGGAATCCGCTGGCGCGCAGCGTCACGGTAGAATCCGTCACATGGAATGTTACGGTATCAATGCCATCTACATTTGTGCGGGCAGCCGCCTTTACGCCGCCGGCAACAGCCGTGGAATCTCCTCCACCATTGATCTCTGACGGTGAGTCATCAGCTCCTTTTGAGCAGCTCATCACAGCAAGGCAAACGCTTGCCAACAAGAACATACCAAGGTACTTCAAAGCCCCCTGCCTTTCGCTTCGTCCCAATACGCATCCATTTCTTCGAGGGTCATTGTATGAAGGTCCTTGCCGGCTTCGCGTGAACGGGCTTCTATGTGCTGGAACCGACGCATAAAAGCATTTGTCGTTCCATGAAGAGACTCTTCAGCCACAACACCCTCGTGGCGTGCGGCGTTGACAAGTGCAAAGAGTACGTCTCCAAACTCGCGCCGAGTACCATCGATGTCATTGTTATCGATTTCTACCTTGAGTTCGCCCATCTCCTCGTCAACCTTGGCCCAAACATCTTTGCGATCCTTCCAGTCGAAGCCCACATTGGCCGCCTTTTCTTGTACACGTTGGGCGCGTAATGCGGCCGGAAGAGTACGAGGGACGCCATCCAACACGGACGTACGTCCCTCATTCATCTTCAATCGTTCCCAGTTCTGCAACACGGCATCTTCGGTATCGGCCGTAACGTCACCGAAGATATGCGGGTGGCGATTCACAAGTTTCTGGAACTCATTGTCGATCACCTTACGAAGGTCAAATGCTCCTCGTTGTTCAGCCATCACACTATGCATCACAACATGCAGGAGCAGATCACCAAGTTCCTTGCTGAGCTCATGATCGTCCTTTGCTTCGATCGCATCAACCGTTTCATACGCTTCCTCAATGAGGAGATGTGAAATTGATGCATGCGTTTGCTTCATGTCCCATGGGCATTGCTCACGAAGGATTCGCACAAGTCGAATGAACGCTTCGAGGTAGGAGAGCGTGTCAGCAGGATCTTTGGGCAACGGAACCGGTGTTGACATTCTTGTTAATTACCGAACGTGAAACCGGCGTTAATGCTCCAGAACGTTAGACTGTTCTCGGATGCACCGTACAGAGCTTGACCCGACGGGAGGGCGTAGCTGAATCGTGCCGAGAGATCCATCATAGAGTTGTAGCTCATTGGAATAAGCAATCCGACACTTGGTGCAACACCGACGTGCCAGTTGGTTTCTTGGAAGCGCACGAGTGAAACGTCTATCACCTGGCTTGATGTTATCGTACCTGCTGCGAGACCAACAAAGGGGCGTACATCACGTGAGCCACCAAAAAGATACCGTCCACCAAGCATCATCGTGAATGAGTTCATGGTGTGAACTTGGGTGCCGTTAATTGCACCTGCGAGTTCGTTGTATTGGAATTGTTGTGTTACACCACGATAGACATCTGACCAGAGGTTATAACCGAGAACAAGTCCGCCGCTAATGTGATCGCTTGCCCACCATTGAACGTCGATTCCAAACCCGGCCACCGACGTTTCGTTCACGAATGAACGGAATTGTCCGGTAGGTGTGGCCACAGACCAATAGATACTGCCGTAATAATCTTGTGCGGAAGCACCAGAGATCATCGTTGCCATTACAGCTAGAACAAGGAGAAGTTTTTTCATGGGAGTTCTCCTGTTTCGAGGTAGGGCGACTGAATGAACATCTGATTGATCTTATTGGCGAGATAGGTATTTGAAACACCACCACCAACGAGGCCGCTTAAGCTTGCGCCCCAGACAATACCACCATTGTTGCCACCGATGCTGATCGTTCGGTCTACCATATCAACGGCTAGAGCTCCAACATCCCATGTTGTGGTGCCGTATACAGGATAGCCGCCATAATAGGGAGGATAATAGCCGCCATACCAGCCCCAATAACCGCCCCAATAACCGCCATAGTAAGTCTCAAACGTTGTTGCCGTTGCAGCAACGTAGATACGCACATCTGGATTGGCCGCTACTGTATCAGTAGTGCGCACATAGCCCATGTTCGCCATGTTCGTAGCGATGGTGCTAAGAATAAGAGCGTCGTACTTACGCGAGATGATCGTTGACGTTTCCACGTCTACGTGCACGATCGTATCCTGCATGAAGTAGGTCTTATACTTGGTGAAGGTGGTAGAGGGATGATAGCCTGTGATTACAGTATCATAGTCCTCAACTGATAGCCCATGAGATGGATAACAACCCACGGCTACCAATGCCGTGATGCAGAAAACTGCACCCCAGGCCATGGCCCGTTGATACGCGTTCATTTGCCGACTCCGTAAGTGAGATTGACGGCAAAGTTACAATAGGAGGCCCAATGCAGCTGCTGCGAACATTACGGCAAATGAGAAGAGCATGCGAATAAAGAATGGGAAGGACCCGCTAGTAGCGGCCAAAATCGATTTAACGATCATATTGGAGCCAACGGCGATAACCAACACGATCTGACCCGCTTGGAGATCCATTATTCCCGCACCTACTCGGTCTGCGGCATTTAAAGCAATGGCATCTACATCAAGAATTGCTCCAATAGCACTGGTCAGATACAGTCCTCTATCTCCAAGTACATCATACAAAACTGCCCCAACGATAGACACCACTGCCATATACACTGCGAACTGCAGAGCGGGCCACAGCCGAAGCGGATTCTGTAGTGGAGGTTTTGCATCTCCTACAATTACCGGACCATGACCGATGATCGCACTCATGATGAGTCCGGCAGCGAATGCCGGTAAAAGTGCTACAACGGTCATTTGTGCAAGGCCGGGAGCGGTGACCAATAGCAAAATCAACAGTCGCGGGAATTGAATGCTATTGGCAAGAGTGGCTGCTTGCCAGGCGATGCGAAGTCTGTCAGGATTAGCTGCAGCCTGTTTTGCGAATGTTTGCGTCATCACCGTTGTGGAGACCATACCACCGAGAACTGCTACGAGCCACGTTCCGAGTTTCACACCCAAAAACTTTTCGAGGAAGTAGCCCACAAAAGACACCCCTGTGACCAAGATCACAGCCACCCATAGGGTGCGGGGGGAGAAGAATTCGTAGGGACCGAACCTACCTTCCGGAAGCAATGGCAAGATGATGAAGATGATCGCAAGGAAACGAATTGCATCCGCCACCTCCTTTTCCGTGATCACTTCCTTGAATACGCGCTTCACAGTGGATTTTGCATCGAGCAACAATGCTAGGGCTATAGACAATGCAACGATGAGCACAACGAGCGAGGCCTCGCGCGTAAGGCCCAAGGCATACGACATCAGGAATACGGAGATGACGGCGAATTCCGTTGTTACGCCAATGTGCGATTCTGTCCTCGGTCGATGTACGATCATCAACGCAACAATCCCCAACATCACAGCGATGCCAATAAGGGGCTCATCCAGTCTCCCCGTTATCCACCCCATTCCAGACGTGAGGACAATGTCTCGCAGTCCTAGTGCTGCATGCGCCCTCGCCGTTTCTCGTTCTGCTCCAACGATAACTCCAATGAGCAACGCAATACCCAGCGTAACCCAGGGGAACAGATCAGTAACGGTAAGGAGCGACGGCATTACGCCAGTGGCACTACATAACCATCGGTTGGACGGGCAAGCGCCTGGCGTACCCAACGTCCATGTTCTTCTGCCATGCGTCGCACGGCGAGACGCTCCTTGTTACAAGGACCATCACCGTTGATCACACGCTTGAACTCAGCCCAGTCCGGATCTCCATACGTCCACTTCCCTGTTACGGGGTCCTTTACGAGTTCCTTGTCCGGCAAGGTTAACCCAAGCTCCCAGATCTTTGGCACGTATTGATTGAAAAACTGTTGGCGCATGTCATCGTTGGAAGCCATCTTCACCTTCCATTTCATGAGCTTCTCCGTATGCTGACTTGCAACATCGGGAGGACCAAAGAAGTGCATGATAGGTCGCCACCATCTGTTGAGTGCCTCTTGCACCATGTCGCGCTGCGTTGGTGTGCCTGTAGCAAGAGCAACAACGTTGTCGTAACCATACTTCAGGTGGAATGACTCCTCCTGACATATCCGTTCAAGAGCACGGCAGTAAGGGGCATACGAGCCCTTTGAGTTTGCAACCTGATTGATGATCGCCGATGCATCGATGAGCCAGGCGATTACTGCCGTATCGGCCCACGTAGGTGCCGGGTAGTTGAAAACGTTCGAATATTTGGACTTACCGGTAAGAAGATCGTCGATCATTTTCTCGCGCGGTTTGCCCAGCGTTTCTGCAGCACTGTAGAGAAGCTGTGCGTGACCAACTTCGTCCTGCACCTTTGCCATGAGAGCCATCTTCCGCTTGAATCCTGGCGCGCGAGTGATCCATGTTCCTTCAGGCAAAGCGCCAATGATCTCCGAATGAGCATGTTGCTCGATCATGCGTATGAGCTGTCGGCGATACTCAGCAGGCATCCAATCATGAGGCTCGATCTTTTCACCTCGGGCGATCTTTTCCTCGAACTCCGCGAGTTTCTGTGGGTCATCGGCTACCTGATCGGTTGCCGGACCTTCTACAATGCTGATGTTTCCGTACATGATGTTCTCCTATTGGCCAAGTTGTGCATAGCGGAAATGATAGTACCCGAGAGGGGTTTCCTGCGTTGGTACTGCCGGAGCCCCTTCATAGATGCTTGTGAACTGGAACTTGACGAGCCGACCCTTTGGAGTCTTGATCGCAATGAGCTTGTCTGGACTTGGTTGGATAGTATGATTGGGGATTCCTTGGTACAAAAAGATCGCCTCCGAGCCTATCACTTGCGATGGTATGATCCACGAAAGTGTGTCTTCATTCCGAAGAACCGAGGATGACGGTAGCGAGGTGATATTCTCGAACCTACTCTTCACGATGACGCCCTGTGTAGTACCGATACCAACGTTTCCAGAATTAAGCTGGATCTTGATGGAACGCGTGTTTCCGCAACAAAGGAGATAGGCCATACGAATGTCCCACTCAGCCGTGGCGGACTTCGTTGGCGGTACAACGGAGTCGCCATCGATCGAATAATACAACCAACCCGTTGCACTGTCTGGATGCATATTCTGTTTTACAATCACGGTTGTATCCATCGGTGTCGATGGTGTAACAGGATCATCGCCGCACGCTGAAACAACCATTAGGATCACGGAGATCATAACGGCACCTGCTACCGATTTCATCGTTGCAACGCTTTCCATTACTTCTTTCGAGCCTGTACACGTTGAACAACCGCCTTACCGATCTTGGTTCCATGTTCGTTTCCGGCATCACATCCGCGTCGATAGTGGATGCCTCCATAAAGTCGGCTTACAGATGCCTCTAGCGCCGCATCACGGAAGCTTGCAAACGACCGTGGAGCCCAGCCAAATGGCACTTCGGTGCTGTCAACAAATGCCACATCTCCGAAGTTCGCAGTTAAGACCTCTGCTGCTGCGGCTGTGATCGTTGAGTGTCCGCTGGCATGTTCGGGAAACGGAGGGGTTTGCAACAACGGTTCCCACCGTGTGTCGATATACTTATTGATGTAGGTTACCGGACGGATCAAATTCCCACGGAACTTCTCTGCCCAACACGCCGTGAAGCCATCAAACAAGGCGAACGCCGTCATCGAGTACACTTCCATTGAGCGCACCATGCTCGCACTTTTGTCACGTAACACTCTCTCGGTAATATTCATCCAGTGGCCCCCTGGAGATATCTGACGAGAGTTGAAGATGAAATGTCCGTGGTAGTTGGTAAGCACCGGATTGTCATTCCAGAAATTGGCGATCTGACGCTGTTCTTCTGTGAGCGACTTTGACACCTCGATCACTTCCAGAGCTGCCGCATAAAACGGCGACCCCTTTGTTGTGCTAAAGGGAACACATGGCGGTACTGGGAATTCGTTGGGATCAGACAGGACAATGGTACGAACTCGTCCGCAATACGGCGAAAGGGGCTTGGCAAAATTTGGCGGAGTTGGGATCCAACACGAATCACAGCGTGGCCACTCATAGTCCGGCAAGCCTTGTGTACGAGCATATCCATCACCTTTAGCGTAGGTGTTGATTGCCTTCCCAACCTCAATTCCGTATTCCTTGGAACGCGCGAATACCTCGGCCGGCACTTCCTTTGAAAGTCGATCGAAATGGACCCTAGCAAGGCTATCTGAGATGCCCGTGCGATAGAGCAGCTTGCTACAAGCAACCTGATAGGCAGCTACAGCACTAACACGCCAATCGTAGGATAGTTCAGCACTGGGCTCCGGGCAGGAGGCAAAACCATTGAGCATTCCTACCATTGACCTATACCCGGGCTCCGCACGGAAGGCCGCCTGATATCCGGCAAGGTTGGAATAGGCGTGGATGCGTGCTGCGATAGGTGGACCAAACCCGTCCTCCATGATCACTTCAATGACACAACGGTTCCATTGATGGGCGATCTCTTCGCCCGTAAGTGTCTGTGCATCTAGTGGGCGCACGACGGCGACGATCACGAGGAGCATTAAGAGTCGTTTCATGGGCTTAAAAATACGGCGGTTTGCGGACTTCTCCGTCCTAATTAGCGTCCGGGAGTGGATAATGGAGCTGCTGGAGGCAGATGAAAGAGTCTCGGCGTTCTGTTGTTCACGGACACACAAAGCAGATCAGACGCTCCCGGTACGGGAAGTATTGCCATGCGCCGGACTTCGTGAGGTGCATTAAATCCACTTTCGCGAGCCTTAAGTGTGGTGTAAAGCCCATTGCCGTCATTAAGGATCACTAGGCCAATACCAGCGTCAAAGGCAATATTGTCACTGTCCGCGGTCTTTGTATTCCCAGCAACGATCAGATCTAGGTCTCCATCGAGATCCATATCGCGTGAGAGTATAGCCATGATCGGAGAAATCTGGGCCATATCCGGCAGTGGTCGCGAAACAAATCGCCCCTTTTCATTTACGAACACTGTTGAGGCAAACTCGCGTGCAATGAGTTTCAGGGCTGTATCCTGCTGCGTTGCGTTAAGTACGTCGTTGATATCGGCTCTTGCATATTGGTCATAGGTATTGAACGTGCGGGTAAGAGTAGGCATGTGCTGGATGAGCGTCATCCGGCCACGTGTTGGAACTCTCCTACCATCGATGATCTGCGTAACGATCGGGTCGATCGAACCGTTTTCATCAAAATCACCAACAAAACAAATAAGGGGCTTATCGGGCTCGGGTGTGACTCTGCAGTTTACGCCAACATTGCCTGCTATGAGGTCCATGTCTCCGTCGCTGTCGATATCCGCGGCGTGAATCGCGGACCACAGACCTTCATGACCATCGAGGCCCATCTCGGAGCTGACGTCTGTGAACCGCCCATTATCATTACGCCAAACACGCGGGGTCATCCAATCCCCAACAATAACAAGGTCACTGTCCTTATCACTATCGATATCAGCCCACGTAGCTCTTGTTGTCATCCCCACGTGCGAAAGTCCGGGAGCAAGCGAGTCTGTGACATCGTAAAAGACCCCCTTGATATTCCGATACAGAACACTTCGGGCTACGCGCGGGAATTTGCCGGGAACCACTCGGCCACCTATGAACAGATCTACATCGCCATCGCTATCAAAATCAGCAGGTGCAACACAGGAGCCTGATTCAAATCCGCCCGGCAGTCCATTGTCTACCTGACTGAAGACTCCAAGACCATCGTTACGGTAAAGTCGGTCTTCAAGTTCGGGATCACCTTCGTCAAACTCGTTGCCACCAGTGACAATAACTAGGTCGAGATCATGATCGCCATCAATATCGATCAATGCGGCATCAACGTCTTCTGAAGCCGAATAATCTAATCCGCATGGCCAGGCAATCATGCGCTCACCAGGGTTTTGCAGGAAGCATTGCGTGGACTGGTATTTGGGGCCGGTAAGGATCACATCGGCGAATCCGTCTCCGTTAACATCTCCAATGGCAAGACCGGGACCATCCTTTGAAAGTCGGTACGGAAGTAAGCGTTCGCGCTTGAAGTCGTCATACGAATTCTCATTGTGATAAAACGGGATCGTTGCCTTACGCAACTTTCCCATCAAGGTCGGCTTTGGCACGGGAGCAGACCATAGTTTGGCCGATGCAGGTTGCTCTATCACATAGGTGGCATTGATCGGCACCAGCATGGACGTGCTTACCTCGCCGGTAGGCCATCGCACTACGATAGAATCAATTCGTGTTGCTGAACCCAATCCAAAGATAGGCCGAGTGTCTGACGTTGAAAGGAACCCACGTGCAGCATAAACCTCCTTGGTGAATGTGGCCCCCGGTACATATACCGTTATGCGTGCACCGATCGCATTGCGGTTGGTGGTTGGACCCCGCAAGGTGAGTCCAACCCAGTGCTTGTTTGAGCTTGCCTGCTC
>DATGWS010000109.1:0-6756 GCA_035299365.1 Candidatus Didemnitutus sp. | reverse complement strand
CTAGCACTCTAGCACTCTAGCAATCTAACGCAGAGCCTGCTCTGCGATCTCTCTCCTCCACACTTCCTTGCCATCTTTGTCCATGATGCGCATAGTGAGGATGCGAGCGCCACGTGGGCCGGACACGTTTATGAGGCCGAAGTTGTGGGCGCCGTATTCAGTGCCGGGTACACGGTACGTGTTAGGTTGATCAGCGATGCTCTTGTTGCTGCCTGCCGTGAGTGAGGAGCTGGTAAGCTCATACAACGGATAGGTGCTAGGGCGATCTAGCTTGGAGAGTTCTGCGGCGTGGATGTCTCCGGTAACAAAGAGAACGCCAGAGATCTTGTTCAGTGTGATGAGGTCAATAATGCGCTTGCGTTCTTCCGGCATGCGAGAGAAACATTCCTTGCGAAGGTTGTCCGTAAGAAACTGTGAGCCAACAACAATCACCTTGAAGGTTGCAGTTGATGCGGACAGTGCATCGATTAGCCATTGGATCTGATGTTCGCCAAGTATTGTTCGATCTCCGTCTTTGCGGTCGTTTGCGCTGCGATAATATCGATCATCAAGCATGAAAACCTGAAGGTCTACAAGCTCAAACGTTGTTGTTACACCGGGTTTATCCATCACACCATAGGATGGATTTGGCCAAAACAACGAGAATGCCTCAAGTGTGTTGTGTTTGCCCCACCAACTACGGTCAGCATCATTAGGGCCAAAGTCGTGATCATCCCACGTAGCATAGTTTGCTGTGGAGGCGAATAGGGCCTTGGTTTCCGGGATTGCACGTGTGTGACTATATCGCTTGAGTATGCCGGATCGTGAATTCCAATCTGGCTCGCGCAGATAGGTGTTGTCACCCAACCAGATCATTGCGTCTGGTTTGTTTGCTGCGATCGAACCGAAGATCTCCAGGTCGGAGCCATAGCCGCGTTCTACGCCGTTTGAATCGTGACGTTCATATCCTGCTTGATTCACGTAGTGACAAGACCCAACGGCAATGGTGAGAGGGGGCAGATTGTTGCCTCTCCACTTCCACACGTGTCGAGAAGTGAACGTAGTTGGAACGCCTACATCGATTGCATCGCCGTTAACAATGATGTTGTATTGATACGTGCGTCCTGGCTCTACGCTGTCCAATTCAAACGTGATGCAATTGGCTGTTTCAGCACGCGTTCTGCGTGTGGGTGTGGATAGCCCCTTACCCGATACGTTGTCGCGATACGTGATACGAACATCCGCTTCATCCCACGTTTGAAGAAAGATCTTTGCGCTTCGCATGTCCACGTGACCGACCATTGGGCCGGAGCGTATCAAGCCTTGTGCGAGTACTGTGAACGATGAAATGACAAGGACGATGGCAACGACGCAGTGTCGGAGGGACGGAACGGCATTCATCTTGGGTTACTCGTATCGTAGGTGTTTGATCTCCTCGCCCTTTTGTCCGATATCGCTCATGGCCTCAATGCCGATGGTTAGGTGCAGATCTGAGAATGCCTCGGTCACGCGGCGGTCAGATTCCTCCGTCTTAACACCTTCTGGCATGATGGGCACATCGCTCACGAGGAGTAGGGCTCCGCGTGGGATGCCGTTCTTGTGGCCTACGATGAAGATCGTAGCTGTTTCCATGTCTATAGCCAGACACGATAGATCTTTGAGTCGAGTGCGGAACGTGTCGTCCCACTCCCATACCCGTCTGTTGGTTGTGTACACAACGCCGGTGCGATACTCCTGCGTGTGCTCAAGGATTTTATCCGACACAAACTTGTGGAGCTTGAAGGACGGCAACGCTGGTACTTCCGGCGGGAAATAGTCGTTGCTCGTTCCGTCGCCACGAATAGCGGCGATCGGTAAGATGAAATGTCCGATCTCCGTTGACTTGTTCAAGCCACCACACTTACCAAGGAACAACACGCCCTTCGGCATGCGTGCAACGAGAAGGTCCATGATTAACGCAGCGTTGGGTGACCCAATGCCATAGTTGATGATCGTAAGATCGCCGTACGTGGCGGTCTGCATTGGTTTGTGGAGCCCCTTTATCTCTACATCAAACCGCTTTGCAAAGGATTCTACATATCCCTTGAAATTCGTCAGGAGTATGTAGTCCCCAAACTCAGAGATCTCAGTTCCGGTGTACCGCGGTAACCAGTTCTGCGCGATCGACAACTTCGTATTCATGCAGTAATGTAACTCCGTAACTCTGTAACTCCGTAATTTCCTACGTGACTTTGGTTGAATATATCGCCCGTTTTGAACAGAGCCTGCGCGGTTTGGTTGGAACGTTGCCTTCGTCGGTCAGTGTTCGGCTCTTTTCTGCCGGTCGTACCGCATTTGCAAAGAGGTTCGCACGTGATGTGCCCTCCAAAACCTACGTTCCGCCTCTTGATAGTTCTGTCACAGCATGGGGATTGCGTTTTCAGCTCCCGCTTTGGAATGCCGCGGGAATGTTCAAGAAGGGTGAGGGGTATGACGTTGTCTCTCGGCAAGGGGCTGGGGGTTATGTGGCTGGTACCACCACATCTCGTGTCCGCACAGGGAATACGCGCAATGGAGTCACATGGCCCGCGATTCCATATCCGCACTCACATGCCGGATCCAATTGGATGGGCCTCCCTAATGAGGGGCATGCGACTGTTGCTCGGCGCTTGGCCTCGCTGCAACATGTTGATGGATGTCCGGTAGGTGCCAGCGTTAGCTCTGAGCCAGGACTTGATGAGGCGCAGGCACTTCCGGAGCTGCTTGACGGGCTTGCAATGTATGCTGATGCTGGGGTTGACTACATTGAACTGAACGAGAGCTGCCCAAACGTGCCCGGACATCACGGTGCTGCGGTTTTGGACGATGCATTGCTGCGTAGGCTAGATACGGTAGCAGTTCGATTCTTGGCTCAGCGAAAGCGTCCGTTGCCAGTAGTGGCAAAGCTTTCCACGGACACTCAACTCGCACAGATCCCGGAGCTTGTGCAGGCTCTCGTTGAAAGGGGCTTTGATGGCATCATCCTCGGTAACACGTCCACCCGCTATGCCGAACTACGTCCCTTGATCGATGAGAGAGACGTGGAGTTGTTCGATCATTTCACCTCAACATTTGGTGGCGGACTCAGCGGAGCCCCTTTGCGAAATGATTCACTTCTTGCATGTTCTACTGCTGTTGAAGCACTGAAGGAACTCGACCCTTCCCATGAGTTTCATGTAATACGGTGTGGCGGTGTAGCAAATGCAGACGATATCCTAGCGTCGCGGCTCATCGGTGTAATGCTTCAACAGTGGTACGTTGGATACTTTGAAGCGTTCGGCCGTGTTGGCCACAATGTTTATGGTGATGTGGTATCCCGCATGCGAGATAAGCGCTGATTCACGCTATCGTAAAAGTTCTTGAAGAGCTTTGGAGTGCTGCCCATGGATCGAAGATCCTTCTCGAACTCCTCACGAGCATAATCGTGTGATGCCAATACAGAGTCGAGCTTCTTCTGTACCAACACGGAATCATTCGATGACTCCCGCACGATGATCACATCTGCATACGTTGCAACAAGGCGCTCATCAGGCACATCACCCTGTGAACACCCCACCAGAGCAACCAACAGCAAGGTAACTGAGTAACTCCGTAACTGAGTAACTGAGTAACCCAGTAACCGAGTAACTCCGTATCTCCGTATCTCCGTATCTCTCTTCACACCTTCTCCGCATGATATTCGTGTATAAGCCACAGCAGCTCATTCAAGATCATTGCTGTGGCACCCCACAATGGGATTGTTGGATGAATCTTCCATTGAGGTACATCCACACTCTTCCCGTACAACATACGAGGTTCAAGGCAGATCGAGTTTGGGTGAAGGAACGTGTTGAGAGGAACATCTAGCACCTCAGCTACTTCTGCTTCGCTGATCACCCACGGACCATTATTCTTGAGAACGCCTACCAAGGGCGTTACGGCACTGTTCGAAGGCGGGATGTAGAGGGGGCTTAGCTCGCCGAGAATGATCACATCTGATGGATCCACGCCGATCTCTTCGTGGAGTTCCCGAAGAGCTGCAGTAGTCTCGTCTTCCCCGTCATCAAGACGTCCGCCCGGGAATGATATCTGCCCCCTATGACTTCTAAGATTTTCACTACGAACAGTAAAGACAACTCGGTGATCCATGTTTTCATCAAAGATGATTGGGACGATCACTGCGCTGCGTTTGGCATCAGGAGGAGGCGGGAGAAGTCGCGTGATAGCATCTGGGATGTCCGGTACAAATGTTCGATGCGCATCAAGGCCCGGTAGGGGGCCTTGTAGCCGGTCGCGGAGGAAATCGAACAGGTCCATCGTGCAAATCTGCAGAGTTTGAGGTTGTAAATTGACGTATGACTCGTCTCAACCGTGTTATGGAAGCTGTGGACAAGATCCACAGCGATGAACTTGTGGATGTTGATGTGGTTGACGTAACGACAGACTCTCGCGAGGTTCGCCCCGGGTGGATCTTTGTTGCAGTTCGTGGAACCACGTTTGACGGACATACAGCTCTCTCTCAGGCCGTAGCAGCAGGCGCTGTGGCCGTTGTTGTTCAGACGCCACCTCGTGAGGGCTGTGGTGTTCCGATGATCACTGTAGGCGACTCGCGACTTGCGTTTGCGCAGATTGTTCGTGTTGTACGGAACAACCCAGCCGATGGCCTTCACATCTATGGTGTTACCGGTACGAATGGAAAGACAACGTGCGCAACCATCTTGGAGCAGATGTTTGCGCAGACCGGACGGCGTGTTGGGTTTATTGGCACAACCGGCAATCGTTTCGCCGGCGAAGTGTTGGCAACTAACTATACAACACCGCATGCACGTGTACTTGCCGATCTTTTTGAAGAGATGCAACGTCACGAGATAGATACCGTCTGCATGGAAGTGAGTTCCCATGCTCTAGATCAACATCGAGTATGGGGCGTGCCGTTCCGAGGTGCGATCTTTACCAACCTTACACGTGATCACCTAGACTACCATCGGACCATGGAAGCGTATGGCAGAGCGAAAAAGCGACTGTTTGATATGCTCGCACCAGATGCCGTTGCCGTGTTGGATGCCGATAATGAGTGGACACCGTACATCAAACGTCATTGCAAGGCCGAGAGAATCATCACTGTTGGGAGAGACAGGGATGCGGATGTTCGCATTGTTGATGTCGATCTTTCCTTGCGCGGAGCCTCGTTCACCCTTCTGCGTCGACGAAGTGATGTTGCTCATATCCCAGAGCGACTCGAATGCTCAACTATCCTGCTTGGCGATTTCAACGTTACGAATGCGGCTGTCTGTGCCGTGATGTGTCTTGCAGAAGGCATACCTGCCGCTGATGTTGTTCGTGCACTTGCATGCGTGAGCGGACCAGCAGGACGGATGGAACGCTACACCCTCGTAAATGGCGGCGTTGCCGTTGTTGACTATGCGCATACACCGGATGCTCTAGATAATGCATTACGTGGATTGCGAATGCTTCATGCGGACTCTCCGTTGAAGCCACATATTCACGTAGTGTTCGGCTGCGGAGGTGATCGCGATCGAGGCAAACGCCCTGAGATGGGAAGGATCGCTGCCCTCCATGCCGATTACATCTGGCTTACCAGCGACAATCCGCGGGGCGAAGACCCAGCAGATATCCTCCGCCACATCCTAGGAGGTATTGAGGGGGCTGTGCGTGAGCGCACAACCGTCATTGAAGATCGCCGTGAAGCGATTCGTGCAGCGCTCGAAGAAGCTGGTCCAAATGATGTTGTTCTGGTAGCTGGCAAAGGTCACGAAGAATATCAGATCATTGGACTTGAGAGACTGCCGTTCAGCGACGCCGCAGAGATCATCGCTAGCGGAAGAGCCGTTCAACCCCTAAGTATGGCACTGGGCTCATGATAATCGGTGCGACGACAATGAAGCACAAAAAGGCGCACCGCATAAAGCGGAGCGCCTTTTGATTTTCGTTCATTGTAAGCACAGCCGAATCTTCTATCAAACTCGTAACTAGTAACTAGTATCTCGTAACTAGTAACTCGTAACTGTTGACTATTCAGCTTCCATTTGGGCGCGGTGCTGTCTGCGGGCAGCCTTAAGGCGTGCCATGCGACGCTCAACGCTTGGCTTCACAAAGAATGCGCGCTTTTTGAATTCACGCAAAACGCCTGAGCGCTCATATTTCTTCTTGAAGCGGCGCAACGCACGATCGATGGACTCGTTGCTTTGTATGGTAACTCCGATCACGGGAGGTCCTATAGGTTGAAGGGTTTACTTGAAATTTTCTACCAGACGTTTTTCTTTGTTCTTCTCGAAGTGAACGAGGAGCGACGCGCGGCCGTTCGACATCACCTCTTTTGCACGAACGATGCCAACGTCATCCCACGTCTTGTGGTAGATCACGTCTCCCACCTTGTACTCGCTCTTCGGTGAATATTCCTTGGAATCTTCACGTGCGAGCTTGATCTCCGTAACCTTCTTCTCGGCCGAAGCGGCCAGAGCGTCAAGATTGATCAATTGAGAGTGGTGGCTTACCGAACAACGAGCCCATTGCTGACGTCCATTGTCCGTCTCGAGTGGCTCGCCAATAAGTTCGTGCTTCGTATCGCGCATGAGGAATGGCGAATACAAAACGATGTATTTCGCCTTCCGCTTGGTCTTCTTCGGTGCTTCTACAACTTCACCATCAACGGTTGTTGCAACCTTCTTGGTGACTTTTTTCGCTTTGGCCGGAGCCTTGACAACTGGCATGTATTGACCCATGAGTTTACGGGGCTTGCAAGATACAAAAAAAGAGCAT
>DATGWS010000108.1:0-17346 GCA_035299365.1 Candidatus Didemnitutus sp. | reverse complement strand
GAGCGCACGGTGGTTGTAACCTTCCACCCACATCCGCAGATCGTGTTGGCAAAACCGGGCCGTGAGCCCCTTCGCTTGCTCACATCGATTGACGAACGATGCGAGCTCCTCGAAAAAGCAGGCATCGATCTTGTTGTTGTGATTGAATTCTCGATGGAATTCGCCGCAATGTCAGCAGAACAGTTCATCCGATCGATCATCGTTGATACGATCGGTGTACAACACTTCTTCATTGGTCACGACCATTCCTTTGGCAAGGATCGTGGCGGTAATGAAGAGCTGTTGCAACAGCTTGGACACGAATTGGGTTTTCAGGTAGAAGGCATCCCGCCGCTAGTGTGCAACGATATCGTTGTCAGTAGCACAAAGGTGCGAAACGCCGTGAAAACAGGTAATGTAGAAGAAGCACGCTCAATGCTCGGCAGACCCTATGCCGTGCGTGGAGTAGTAGTGAAGGGTGATGGTAGGGGACGATCCCTTGGCATCCCCACAGCAAATGTGCAGCTGATGGATGAAGCACGCCTGCTTCCGGCCATCGGCATCTACGTTGTTACGTCCGTGATCAACGGTACCACTTGTCTTGGCATGGCCAGCATAGGTGTTCGACCGATGTTCACTTCGGACACTGTGCCGACGCTTGAGGTGAATTACCTCGACATCGACATGGACCTGTATGGCAGAACACTCACCGTGGAGTTTCATACGAGACTGCGCGACGAGATCAACTATACCACCGTGGACGAGCTCCTTGTACAACTCGACGTTGACAGAACACAAACACGCATGTATCAACAACTCATCATTGAACGGAGTAATTCATGATCTCCAAAGAACGTAAGGCCGAGATCGTGCAAGCGCACGGCGGCACTGACAACAATACCGGTAAGCCGGAAGTGCAGATCGCACTTTTGACCGAACACATCAAGGCTCTCTCCGGACATTGCGAAACACATCGCAAGGATCACCACTCACGTCGCGGACTTATCATGCTCGTGGCCAAGCGGAAGAATTTGCTGGGGTATCTTCAAAAGAACAACATTCAGCGCTACCGCGATATTCTCGCAGCTCTCGGACTTCGCAAGTAAAACACATGGACGACGGCGCTTATGGCGCCGTCGTCTGTTTCTGATCGAGGGTACAGAGATACCCATTCAACGGCATCGTGACACTCTTTGTCAAGGGGCTTGTCGGCAAGCCCCACGACAAGGAGTGATGGATGATCGCGATGCCCACCACCCAATTAATTGCAGGTTTTTTCATGCATACGGTCAAAAAGACCATCAATGGCAAAGAACTCTCGTTAGAGACGGGACGTTTTGCCAAGCTCTCTGCGGGGTCCGTCATGGTCCGCTACGGAGACACAATGGTTTTGGTAGCAGCGAACTCCGCTTCGGAACCAAAGCCAGACCTCGACTTCCTCCCACTTACGTGCGAGTATCGCGAGAAACAAGCGTCATCCGGTAAGATCCCTGGTGGATTCTTCCGTCGTGAAGCACGCCCATCAAATAAGGAGATCCTCGCATCGCGTTTGATGGATCGCCCCCTTCGCCCACTCTTTCCAAAAGATTGGCGCAGCGAGATCCAAGTGATCGGTACGGTCTATTCATACGATCTTGAGAATGAACCGGATATGCTTGCTGTGATCGGTGCATCAGCTGCACTTGTTACGAGTGATATTCCATTCTCGGGTCCAGTATCCGAAGTACGCGTGTGTCGCGTTGACGGTGAATTCGTTGTATTGCCTACATGGTCGCAAATCGAAGCCGCGGATCTTGAGATCATCGTTGCTGGTTCCGACACATCCATCGTGATGGTAGAAGGGGCAAGCAAGGAGATCTCTGAGGCCGACTTCGTAGCGGCTATGGAGTTTGCACACACAATGATCCGCGAGATCAATGCTCTTCAGCGCGAACTCGCAGCTCTCGTTAATCCAACCAAGCGTGAGGTTGTCTCCACGGCTCCGCCGGAAGAGATCGTTAGCGCTATCGACAATGCCATTGCCGGCCGTATTCGCCAGCAGATCCGTATCAGCTCTTCAAAGGAAGAACGTAATGCCTTCCGCTCAGAAGTAAAGAAGCTCGCAACGGAAGCAGCTGCAGCTGTTGTAACGGCAGATGCCGAGAAGTTCGCAGCTGTGAAGGTAGACAAGGTTGTAAGCAGCATCGTAAAGAAGATCGAAGCGCGCGAAATGCGCGAAATGATCCTTACTGATGGTGTTCGTCTCGATGGTCGTAAGACCAATGAGATCCGCCCAATCACCGTTGAGACGGGCGTTCTGCCTCGTCCGCACGGCTCTGCACTCTTTACGCGTGGCGAGACGCAGTCTCTCACAACCGTAACACTCGGGACAAAGAAGAGCGCACAGCTAATCGATGGACTTCGTCCAACGTATGAACTGCGCTATATGCTCCACTACAACTTCCCGCCCTTCTCAACAGGGGAGACGGGTCGTTTCGGATTCACGAGCCGTCGCGAAACAGGTCACGGAGATCTGGCAGAGCGTGCTCTTGAACCATTCATTCCCAATGAAGCAGATTTCCCGTACACCATTCGTGTTGTATCGGATGTTCTTGAGTCGAACGGCTCATCCTCTATGGCAACGGTCTGCGCTGGGTCACTTGCGCTCTATCATGCCGGTGTACCAATGACAAATGCCGTTTCCGGTATTGCCATGGGATTGATCCTCGAGGGTGATCGTTTTGCAGTGCTCAGCGATATCCTTGGTGATGAGGACTTCTTGGGCGACATGGACTTCAAAGTCACGGGCACGATGAATGGCATCACAGCATGCCAAATGGACATCAAGGTGGAAGGACTGTCGGTAGAGATCATGCGTCAGGCACTAGCCCAAGCGCGTGATGGTCGCCTTCACATCCTCGGCATCATGAATGCCCACATGAATAAGCCGAACGACGATCTGTCTCAGTATGCTCCGAAGCTTACAACCATCATGATCCCAGTGGAGATGATCGGTGCAGTTATCGGACCAGGCGGTGAGATGATCCGAAGCATCTGCAAGGACACAAACACCGAGATCAACATCGAAGACGATGGTTCGATCACGATCGCGGCGATCGATCAGGCAAGTTGTGATGCAGCAATCTCCAAGATTCGCGAGATCACGCGTCCGATCGAGATCGACACGGTCTTCACCGGTAAGGTGAAGGAGATCCGCGAGGGTCTTGGAGCATTCATTGAGATACGACCAAAGAAGGAAGGCCTGCTACACATTTCTCAACTCGACCACCGTCGCGTTGAGAACGTAGGAGACATCCTTAAGGTTGGCGAACTCGTACAGGTAAAGGTCATCGAAGTACAACCGGACGGTAAGGTTCGTCTGTCTCGCAAAGCACTGATCCCACTGCCTGAAGGCATGGAAGCACAAGAAGAACGTCCTCGTTCCCCACGTCCGCCTTACGGCGGCGGTGGTGGTGATCGCGGTGGACGTGGCGGTGGCGACCGTGGCGGCGACCGTGGAGGTAGAGGTGGTGGTGACCGAGGCGGAGATCGTTACGGACGTGGTGGTGGCGATCGCGGCGGAGACCGCGGCCCGCGCGGACCACGCGACGAACATCCACGCGACGAACGCCCACGTGACGAACGTCCGCGCGACGAACGTCCACGCGACGAACGCCCACGCGACGAACGCCCACGCGACGAACAGCCACGTGAAAAGCCATCTGGTGACGGCGACTTCTACGTTGGATGAACGAAACACTCATCAATAAGAAATGAAACATGTAGCGCACCGGGCATCTGGTGCGCTACATTCATTTAATGAGGAGCCTCGAGTTGAAACGTACCCTACTAATTGCAATCCTCTTCGGAGTTACAGCGGTAATGAGCGCACAGATATCGTATCCGGAAACCCGTCGTGTGCATGTGGCCGACACAATACATGGAACCGTGGTCACCGACCCGTTTCGCTGGTTAGAGAACGACCGCGACCCGGAAGTTGAGGCGTGGGCAATCGAACAAGCAAAGACTACGGAGTTGTACCTCTCAAAGATCCCATTCCGCTACAAGTTGCTCGACCGACTTCATACTGTGACGAATTTTGAGCGCTACTCAGCGCCTTGGCATCGTGCAGGTATCACCTTCTTCTACAAAAACACCGGTGCACAGAACCATGCAGTGTTGTACATGAAGAGGAACGGTTCTGAAGAGGCAGAGGTGTTGCTCGACCCGAATACCTTTAGCGAGGATGGTACAGTTGGGCTTTCCTTTGCTTCGGAGAGTACAGATGGCAAGTACCTTGCATTTGGAAAGACAGAGGGTGGTTCTGACTGGAACGACATCTTCATCATGGACCTTTCAACAAAGCAGATCCTTCCCGATGTAATCAAATGGGTGAAGAACAGTGGTGTGAGTTGGTATGAAGGGGGCTTCTATTACTCTCGCTATAAGGCGAGTGATGATAGCGAGAAGTCGCTCACAGAAAAGAATTCATATCAATCCGTGATGTATCACACACTTGGCACTACACAGGACAAGGACCAACTCATCTTCAGTGATCCGGAGCACCCAGAGCAATTTGTTGGATGCTACGTTCTGGATCGTTCGAAGTATCTCATCCGTTATGTGCGTCAGGGGGCAAGTGACGGAAATGAGATCTTTATCAGACCGTTGAGCGAACCATCAGCCCCTTGGAAGAAGATCTTTTCATCAACCAGCACATCGTTCTATCCATCCTTTGATGATAATGGTGTGTTGTATGGAACATCTACAGATGATGCACCTAATGGTAAGGTGGTGCGCATTAACGATCCACTCGGCACAGCTGTATTTGAAACCGTTGTGGCAGAACGGGAAACAGTACTCGACGGGGTTTCATTTGCATCGGGACGGATATTCCTCACGTGGATGAAGCATGTTCGTCATGAAGTAGAGATTGCGGACATGAAGGGGAAGATCATTGGCACTATTCTACTCCCTGGACTAGGCACAGTATCGGGCTTTGGTGGTGAACCGGAAGACACATCGGTGTACTACACGTTTACATCGTATACCTATCCAACAACGATCTTTGAATACACCGTTGCCACAGGCGTAAGTCGCGTTTGGCAGAAGGTTGAAGCAAAATTCGATCCCGAACAATTCACAGCGGAACAAGTTTTTGTTACCAGTAAGGATGGAACCCGAGTTCCGATGTTTGTTCTGTCGTTGAAGGGGCTTCCAAAAACGGGCACAGCCCCAACCGTCCTCTATGGTTACGGTGGATTCAACGTCTCACTCAACCCAAGCTTCAATGCCAATCTCATTCCGTGGCTCGAACAAGGCGGCGTTGTGGCCATTGCGAACCTGCGCGGTGGTGGAGAATATGGTGAAGCTTGGCACAAAGCAGGCATGCGCACACAGAAGCAGAACGTGTTTGACGATGCCATTGCATGTGCGGAGTGGCTCATTGCCCACACCATTACGCAGCCAAGTCTGCTTGCGATCAATGGTGGTTCAAACGGAGGATTGCTTGTGGGAGCTGTTGTGAACCAACGTCCGGATCTGTTCCGAGTAGCGGTGCCAGAGGTTGGAGTAATGGATATGCTGCGATTTCAACTCTTTACCATCGGATGGAATTGGCAGGCGGACTATGGAGAGATCACGAATAGTGATGAGTTCAAGGCGATGTACACCTATTCGCCCTATCATCAGCTGCGCGAGAACGTCAACTACCCCTCAACGATGATCATGACCGCTGACCACGACGATAGAGTAGTACCGGCTCACAGCTTCAAATACGCGGCAATGCTACAGCACGTATACAAGGGAGATAGGCCGATGTTGCTGCGCGTGCAGATCAAGTCGGGTCATGGTGCAGTGAACCGCGACAAACAACTCGAAGGAGTAGCGGATAAGTACTCGTTCATGTGGTATGAGATGGGAGTCACTCCGAGTTACTAGTTACTAGTTACAAGTTACAAGTTACTAGTTACTCAAAACACGTGAGAGGTTAACATGAAGTGGATTGCAGTTGGACTTGTGATGATCGTGAGTGTCGTTGCGATGACGGCGCAGCAACGATCATTATCGAGTGCGAAGGATACGCGCATCCATGCAGATAGAGTGGTTGACCTCTTTTCGAGGGGGCAATACTCAACCGCATTCGAAGAGCTTCGAATGATCTGGCACTTTCCGATGGAAGAGATTGATGCCCTTGAGTCGAAGACCAAGGAAAGTATGGCTTCAGTTGTTGGCAGATACGGCAGTCCAACGGGATACGAATTCTTAGGCGAGACAAAAGCTGCCACATCAGTAGTGCGCTACCGCTATGTAGTGCGATGCGGCTTCCATCCGCTGCATGTACGAGTTACGTACTACCGAGGCAGTAAGGGGTGGATCCTCAACTCGTTCATTTGGGATGATGAGGTTGGACCGCTCTTTGGCGAGTGAGTGCTATTTAACTATAAATAGGATCGGCTTCTTTCCAGAGGTCGTTAATAGATGAGTTCCGGATGGTATCTCGTTGATTGGTAGAGTTGCTCGTGCATTCTGGGCAGTCACACTGGTAGATCGAACAAGTCTTCCCATAAGATCATAAATGTTGACTGTTACAGGTCCGTCATGTAGACCCTCAAGATGCGCCACGTCTGACGCCGGGTTTGGTGCAATTTGCAGATCTGATGGCTCGGGTAGATCATTCATAACGCTGCTTGGGCGATTGAGTTCTTCAACACGACTCATCGTACATCTAATGATCCTCCCGTTCGCAAGTCCAGCGTAAGCCAAAACGGCATCAAGAAGAGTTGAACGTCGCAAACGTATCGATGTGTCGGAAGTCACTTCGCCACTGAATGTACCGGATGTGAAATAAACAGTGCCAAACTCATCGGAACAAGCAGTGAAGTTGGCTGTATAGTCTGTAGCAGGAAGGCCAAACACGTGAGATCGCCAAGAATAGCCCGCATCGGAAGTTCTATGCAACTCAAATGACTGCCTGTCGACACTTAGAGCAGCAACTCCAAAAATGGACTTATCAACTGCGTTTGTCAATACGGAGTTTGCAGGCCACGACGTCCTTTCTAGGAAGTAAAGCTCGGTGTCAACGATTTTATTCAGTCCGTGACGCGAACACACGAGTAATACTGAGTCGGGCGTCTCGCCGATACTCGTGATATTCGCTTTATACTGATAGGCCCGTCTAAACCACGTCTCACCGTCGTCTGTTGATTCCCAAAGCCAAGACTCTGCGGAAGCAAGAATACTGCCATGCTTGGATTGGAACGCGTACTTCGAACGAAGTAGTGAATCCGCCGTCGGGACACTTTGCCAGGTTGTTGCAGAGTCAGTGGACCGAATAACACCCGAGGTCGTGAACACCAGATAGGTGCCTTGCTGGGTCATCAAAACGTTAGTGATCGCTGCTGGGTCGTGTTCAAAGGGCAGAGTTGATACTATCACCCATGATGCAAACGAGGGGTGGTAGTGGTATACCTTTCCTCCATCCCCAAGAAGTAGCGCTGATCCTCTTTGTGAGGTAACTCGTACGGGGCGAACAAGCTTAATTCCTTCTGTTCGAACCGACCAGTGTTCTCCGAGTTCATAGGCGTGCGTAACGAAGCCGGGGCTTGGAGCCAGTAATTCCCTCGACCCAACAGATATCGATCCTGAGGCCCGATAGGGAGTGCTGTCTTGAATCAGGCGTGCGTGAATCGAGTCCTTGTTAAGGTAGTAGATTCGCGAAGAATTGAAACGAAGTGGGGCAACGATCAAGACGCTTTTGTCCGGGAAGCCAACGAGGTGGTCAAATGACGTGGAGGTGGTAGGAACAAATGCCCTATACCAGGAACCCCCTCTATCATCGGAGTAGTATAGATCTGAGTCATTGCTGATGTATACTCGAGAGCCAGCTGCGCAGAACCGTTGGTATCCGAAGATGTTTGGCGGCTTTGAGTTTACCAGCAACTCTCCTGAGCTGGTTCGACAATGGAACCCGGACCCGTTGCCTTCAATAATGTAGATGTTGCCATCGGTCGATGAAAGAACACTCTCAGCGCCTGATGGAAGCTGGTGTTCCTGCGTCCATGTTATCCCATGGTCACTGGAAGTGAGCAACGTGTGTTTGTAGGTGATTGACGTCTGGGTCACGGCGGCCAGTTTGCCATCTGGCAGGCCGACAATTGTTAATTGTGTTGTTGATAGGTTGGGATTGAGCGGTATTGTATCCCAAGAAGATCCGTTGTCGAGTGACCGCAAGAGCGATAGAAATTCACCTCCGGGACTGTAGAGAATAAGTCCAGTTCCGGCACTGGTCCTAAACGTCGCCATCTCCCGATTTAAATCTAAATCAAACAAGGAAATGAGCGGTGGCGACACTGATGTCCACGTAGCCCCATCGTCCGTAGTTCTCGCTACATAATGTCCCTTTTGAGCAAAGACATCCCCTGAGTACCCCTTCATCAGTGTTGATACAGTCCCACCGCTCAATTCCGGCGTAATTGCTTTCCATTCTAGATCTTGACTCATAGAACTGTAGATCGTTCCCGTGATTGCAATGATCAGATGGAGGTGTTTAAATGACTGCATACATGGCTCGCTATAGAGAACGAATAATCACCGACATAACACTAGGGTGAGCTTTGGACCACTTCGCCCGACTTGAATACTATACACTCCCGGTGTGAGATGTCGAATGTCCAGTTCAAGAAAACCGGATGTCGGCGTGCGTTCTTCCGATAGAGCCAAGCTTCCATTAAGCGAGAAAACGTTAATCTGTAGTGGATCTTCTGTCTTGATTCCAGATAGAACTACGAAATCCCGGGCAGGTGTTGGATACAGGCGAAGAATATTCTCTACAGGCATATCCTCGACACTCACGAGTTGATCGTTCTTTTCAATGACACTGATGCCGCTTCGCAGGAGGTGTTCCTCTGCATCGAGTTCAAGACCCACGGAGAAGGATCGCAGCGTCATTGGTTCTGTTGTTACGGTTCCATTTGGCGTCATATGAATCAGGCCTAGTGGAAATGAAACAAAGAGATGTCCGCCGTTGGTTACAACAGCATCGAGGAGTGGGGGTTCCAATCCGTTTGGTATATCATAGGTTCCCGTTACCCATGTTGTTCCACCGTTTGTGGTTACAGCAAACTCAAGACGTCCGTCATTTTCATTGCCACCCACCACACCAAATACATCTGCGTTAGAAGCAGACGTAACGGCAAACCCTACGGGAACATCGAGACGGCGGAGTGGCGCGAGCGACGAGCCATCAACGCGATAGAGAGTTTGTCCTGCGGCAACGTACAACGTTCCGTTAGCTGATTCGGAGATTCCACTGAGTCTGATTGAATCGTCCACTGATACAATAGGCGTCCAGGTAAGGCCGAGGTCTAATGACTGAAGTACATCGTTCCTCGTTGTAACCACAACTGCGCCGTTACGCCGTTTGCAGAGATTCAGCTGGTACTGCATCCCTTCTGTACCCGATACAACGCTCCACGAGTTACCGTCGTCCACTGAGCGCATCATGCCAATGGAAGAATTGATGAGGTACGTAGATGGGGCAATCCCTACAACATCAAGCAACGGGAAGTCGCCGGCAACAGCTGGTCGATCAGCGATCAGATCCCACGACGTTCCGTCTATGGAGCCTCGGTAGATGTCACCGCCAAAGGACACGGCAATGATAGATGCTCCTTGAATCGCGAACCGCCATATTGGCTGCAGGCGGATACCCTGTGTTCGAAAATCCCACTCAGAACCCCACGTATCGGAGAAGAACGGTCCGGCGTCGCCCGGAAAGATGATGTTGTTCTCACCGAAACTGATCGGTCTGCGGACGGGAATGGGCAACGAATCCTGACGGGTTGACCACACAAGTGAATCGTTCTTCAGGCGGAAGATAGCCGTATGCGACTCATCATATTGTGAGAACAGTACAGCCCCTCCATCAGGGAACCCAACGATCTGTCGCGGATAAAAGGTGGTTACCGGCGAGTCAAACGTGGTTGAGGTCCACGTGGCCCCGTTATTCGTTGTAGAATAAACAGAATCCAGAGAAACCAGATAGAGTCTTGTTCCGGCTGTACAGATGTTCTGGATTGGAGTGCCTGCTTCAGGTAACGGGATAATGGTCCATTGACCGTCTGTGGAGCGACGGCGAATCAGCTCATCGTTATCGGCAACATAGGTGACGCCTTCAGTAGTTTCGTGAATGCCCCGCGGCATGTCTATAAAGCCCGTTTCAAGGCTCCATGTCTGACCGCCATCACTGGTAGCGAGAACCACTGTTGAGTTTGTGGAGCGGGCAAAGGCAAGCCCCTTACCGCTGCGCAGTCCAACAACAAACAACTCTGCACCTTGAAACTCCACTGGGACCTGTGACGTGGTCCATGTGGTGCCACCATCAAATGTTGTGTAGATCTCCGTGAAGTCTCCATCTGTTGGATAGACCGCAACGATCTTAACATTGAACGGTCCTCGGATTATGGCAACACGCGCATCCATGCTCATATCTTCTATACCAAGGGGCGATCGTGGCGGGATAGCGGTCCATGTGAGTCCCTTATCTGTAGACCGAACAACAAAGAGGCCAACATTGCCATAAAGCGTACCGTCATCATCGGCAACGATTTCATCAAGCCGTCCGCCATAGATGGGCGAACTGATCGGCGTCCATGTTTGGGCGAGCGAATCTGGCGTAAGGGAAAATGTGCAATACAAGGCTAATACAAAGACGAAGATGCGCATAAAGGACTCCGATGTGATGAACACGAAGATAGCTGGTAGATTTGCTTGAACCATCACTGTCAAGACCGCCATGAATCTTCAGATTCTGATATCGAACCTGACGAATCCAACGTTGCTGTTCTTCTTGCTTGGCATCATTGCTGTCCGCATCAAGAGCGACCTTGAGATCCCTGCTTCCACAGCGAAGTTCATCAGTCTGTATTTATTGTTCTCGATCGGGTTCAAGGGTGGACAAGAGCTAGCCCACAGCCCCTTTTCATCGGAGATTGTATGGTCCTGCGTTGCCGGACTTGTGATTGCCTCCGTCATTCCCGCCTATACGTTCTTCATCCTCAAACGAAAGATCTCCACGGCAGATGCCGGAGCAGTGGCAGCTGCCTACGGATCGGTAAGTGCGGTCACTTTTGTAGCAGCAACAACCTACTTAGAAGGTCAAGGGCTCTCATTCAGCGGTCACATGGTTGCCGTGATGGCCTTGATGGAATCGCCGGCCATCATCGTTGGCGTCATACTCCTTACGCTCTACGATCGTGACAATGCCGAGCCCACTCGATTCGGTAACATCATCCATCACTCCTTTACGAATGGCAGTGTTTTGATGATAACGGGCAGTCTCATCATCGGCATGATCGCCGACGAGAAGGCGGCTCTTGGGATCAAGCCTTTCACCACCGACATCTTCAAGGGATTCCTAGCCATCTTCTTGCTAGAGATGGGGCTCATCGTCGGTAATAAGCTCACGTCATTTTGGCACTATGGATGGTTCGCTGTTGCCTTCTCCATCCTTGTTCCGCTCTTCAATGGTTGTGTTGTGGCGTATGCAAGTCAGCTCGTTACACACGATGTTGGCAACCGATTCATGTTCGCAGTTCTTGCAGCAAGCGCCTCCTACATCGCCGTTCCAGCGGCTATGCGACTGGCCGCACCCAAGGCCGACCCCGGCCTCTACATTCCGATGGCACTCGGCGTGACCTTCCCATTCAACATCACTGTTGGAATGCCGATCTACATGGAGATTGTTGCTAGTTACTAGTTACTAGTTACCGGTTACTCAATACGTGAGAGGCTGCCATGAAGTGGACGGCAGTTGGACTTGCGTGGGGCGAGTGCGTGCTAGCGAAGGATAACCAATGAGGCAGACAGACCCGTAGCAACGATGATCGCGGTGTAGGTGCCGGGTACAAGTGAACGAACGTCCAACGTGGCAACACCGTTGTCTACAGTTGAGATCTGTTCAGCAACGCAAACTCCAAGGGCGTTGACGATGCGGATCGGAGTTGGTAGCGTTGTGGAGATCCCTGCGATTCGAACAACATCTCTGCTCGGCGTAGGATAGACCGATGTTGAAATGTCTGTTGCTTGCTCCTCAACACTCACGAGCTGATCGTTCTTCTCAATGATGCTGAAACCGCTGCGCCACAGGTGTTCTTCGGCGTCGAGTTCAAGACCTAGGGAGAATGAGCAAAGGGTGTTAGGTTCCGTAGTGCTCGACCCCGTTGGCGTCATGTGTATGAGACCAAACGAGTACGATACAAAGAGGTGCCCGGTATTAGTGATAACGGCATCAAATATGGGTGGTTCAGGTCCGAGTGGAGTATCGAGTGATTGCGAAGTCCACGTTCTTCCACCGTCTCTCGTGATGGCAAACTCAAGTCTTCCACCGAACCCGCTTCCGCCAACCACGCCAAAGACCTGTGCGTCCGAGTCAGCGGTAACGGCAAGCCAGGCAGGTACCTTGAGCTGATGGACAGAAGTTAGAGTAGTGCCATCAAATCGAAAGAGACCCTGTTCAGCTGCAACGTATAACGAGCCATCCTTCGTTTCTACGATACAGCGTAAGGATCTATTGTCGTCCTCAATAACTAGTGTGGACCAAGTGAGCCCAAGATCAGATGATGTCTGAATACTACGACGTGTTGTTGTGATTATCGAGCCATCGTCTCGTACGCACAAGTTTGATCCGAAGTCATCAGGCCAAAGGCCCGAGACTGCGTCCCACGTTTTTCCATCGTCATCGGAACGAACAATTCCGCGAGTAGAGCTGATCAGGTAGGTTGACGGAGCTACACTAACAACGTCTATCCGTGGAACATCATTGAATACTGATACTCGATGATCGACAAGATCCCACGATGGTCCGTCGATGGAACCGCGGTAGATGTCTCCGCCGACCGAAACCGCAACAATAGTCGTGCCTTGTGCGGCGAATCTCCATATCGGATGGATGCTGATACCTTGTGGTCGAAAGTCCCACTCAGATCCCCATGAATCGGAGTAGAACGGTCCTGCCTCACCCGGGAAGATGATGTTGTTCTCGCCGAAGCTGATAGGTCTGTTAACCTGAATCTGCAGCGAATCCTGGCGTGTTGACCAAACAAGAGAATCGGTCTTCAGCCTGAACACAGCCATCTGTAGACCGCCGTATTGAGCGAACAGGACAGCGCCACCATCAGGGAAGCCAACGATGTGTAGCGGAGAAAACGTGGTGGCCGGTGAATCGAATGTTGTAATGGTCCACGTGGATCCATCATTCGTTGTAGAGTAGACAGAGTCAGGCGATGCCAGGTACAGTCTTTCTCCGGCAGTACAGATGTCTTGAATTGGAGTGCCAACTAGCGGAAGCGGAACTGTTGACCACGTTCCATCAACTGCCCTACGTCGGATCACCCGGAAGTCAGCGACATAGGTGATACCAGCTGCAGACTCATGAATACTCGATGGCATCACTGTGAAGCCTGTTTCCAGATTCCAAGTTTGACCACCGTCACTTGTTGAGAATGCAGATGTTGTGGATGCTGAATTCGTAGACCTGGCAAAGGCAAGTCCTATGCCACTACTAAGTCCAGCCACGAACAAACCTGCCCCTTTAAGCTGCTCGGGTACTTGTGAAGTTGACCACGTGTCGCCACCATCGAGCGTTGTATAGATCTCCGTGAAGTCGCCGTCCGTTGGATAGACAGCCACCACCTTTACATTGAACGGTCCGCGCATCGCGGCAATGCCGGCATCGCGATTCATATCTTCCAGGGTAAGGGGTGTCTTGGGTGAGATAGAGGACCAGGTGAAGCCCTTGTCTGTGGACCGAACAACATAGAGTCCATCGTTGCCATAGAGTATGCCCTCGTCGTCCCCATAGATCCTCTCCAAACGTCCGCCATAGACGGGTGAACTAACGGGAGTCCACGTTTGGGCGAGCGAGACGTGAGAGAATACGGCTGTGAGTGTGAGGGCTGTTACAAGAACCAGAGTTCGCAAGATCAGCTCCGAGGTTGATATGAAGTCGACCTATCTATTGCCAGGACGTTGAATCTCAAAAACAACGTGTTTCACGAACGAACCATTCGGTTCAGCAAGATCTTGGGTCCCGACGTAGGTTGCTCCGATGCGTTGTACCGCAATTTGAGACCGTAGGTTATTGGCTCCGATTTGAAAAAGAACTCGGTTGACATGCTGAAACGCATGGTCGATCATGAGTCTTTTCATCTCGTGATTGTACGTTCCTCCCCAGCACGTTCGGGCAAGGAAGGTGTAACCGATATAGACTTCACTCTCAACTGTATTGAGATTATAGAACCGCGTAGATCCTATGATGATGGACGTGTCTGCATCGATCACAGCAAATGCGCCGAGCGAATCCATCGCCCCTTGAAAGAACTTCTCAAACACCTCGCGCTTGTATCTGTCGCTGTTTGGGTGTTGCTCCCAGATCAGTCGGTCTGATGCAACGGAGAACAAAGCTTCGAAGTCTTCGTTGCGAAGGGGTCTGAGAACGATGTGTTCAGATTCGAGAGTGGGTTGGAGTTCCATCTCGATTATCACTTAGCGATACGGATAGGTCCGAGTGGGAGAATCCCAGCGAATAATCCCCAAAACGTCTGTTTCCACGACCAGCCTTCTGCGTTCGACCGGCGGATGACCATGAAACAATAGGCAACGAAAAGGACGCCATGAATGGGCCCGAGGATCTTTACGCCGATCTGTTGGTCGGCGAAGTACTTCAGTGGAACAGCTACGAAGAGAAGGAGGAGGTATGATGTTACCTCTGCGTAGGCAATGAGTTTGAACATATGGAAAGTTACTCAGTTGCTCAGTTACTCAGTTACTCAGTTACTCAGTTACTCATTTACGGAGATACGGGGTAAAACGAAAAAACGCCTAATCACGTTGTGAAAAGGCGTCTTATGCTCCGCAGCAGGGACTTGAACCCCGGACCCTCTGATTAACAGTCAGATGCTCTAACCAGCTGAGCTACTGCGGAATGAGGACTGCGAATATACGGGTTCCGCCAAAACCCACAAATTCCATTTGACCGTAACCCCTACCATCGGGCTAAAGCCCGACGCTATCCGTAACTGCGTAACTGAGTAACTGAGTATCTTCCTCCCATGATCGTCTCGTCCGAAGCTATCGTTCTTCACTCACGCCGTTTCGGTGATTCATCGCGGATTGTGACGTTGTATTCTTTGGAACTGGGCATGGTAACGGTAGTAGCTAAGGGCGCTCGTACGATGAAGTCGTCGTTTGGGGCTGCCTTGGAGCCCCTTTCCCATGTTCGATGTACGATCTATCACGGCCGGAATAAAGAACTTCACACGATATCCGCTGCAGAGACAGTTAGGGCAAGGAAACGGGTAGGGGGCTCCCTAGATCTTCTCCGTGCCGGATTGCTCATGTGTGATGCGTTAATGCGTACACAGGCCCGGGAACAGCCTGATGCGAGGGTGTTTGAGCTCATAGCCGACGCATTGGAACGACTGGAGTGGGCCGAGGAGTCTGTTGCATACAGTGTAAGCCTCTTCATGCGCCTGGCCTTGACCGAGATCATGGGGTTTGGTCTGCCGGCCTCGCCATCGCCAGTTAGCGGGGTGGTGCGTGTTGGAGTTACGGATGGCGTAGCTCGGAGTGATGGTGAAGAAGGGCTTCGTTTGGCACATTCTGTGTATGCTCATGTGTTATCTGCACTTGCCGGCGAAGTGCGAGAGATTCCCGAACATGACCAATTGGAGCTTGAGGGCTTCCTTTCGCTCTACTTTTCGCACCACTTGGATAAACGTATTCCGTCCAAAGCATTCAACGCCATGCGATGAACCCCGTATATTGAACCATGGCTTGGAGTATTGCGCTTACGTTGTTTTTTGTGTTTCTCAACGGATTCTTCGTTGCGGCTGAGTTCGCTATCGTTAAAGTCCGTTCATCGCAGATCGAGCTCAAGGCCCGTGAGGGGAATTTCTTTGCTGGAATAGCCAAGGGAATCCTTGAGCATCTTGACGCATATCTCAGTGCTTCACAACTCGGTATCACACTTGCATCCCTAGGTCTGGGATGGATAGGTGAGAGTGTTGTTTCCACGATCGTGGCTGATGCGGCTCATATGATGGGCATCACAATGGATGCGGCAGTGCTCCATACGATCTCCGTTGTTATTGCCTTTGCAATTATCACGGTGCTGCATATCGTGGTAGGTGAGCAGGCTCCCAAGACGTTTGCTATCCGCAGGTCTGAGTCCGTGACTCTCGCTGTTGCAATCCCGATGCGCATCTTCTTTGTGGTGTTCCGTCCAGTGATCTTTGTCCTCAACTGGATGTCGAATGCCATGTTGAGTATGGTCGGGATCGAACCGGCAACGGAACACGATGTACACTCTCCCGAAGAACTCCGTTATCTCATCGCCGAAAGCTCTAAGCAAGGGGCTCTAGAATTCTCTGAGCGTGAACTGATCGAGAACGTCTTTGAATTCACAGAGACTACTGCAGATCAGGTGATGGTACCGCGTTCAAAGATCGTTGCGTTGGACAGCACGTTGCCTGTGGATGCTTTGCTGGATAGGGTGATGCATGAAGGGTACTCACGTCTGCCGGTGTACCGTGGCTCCATAGACAACATCGTTGGCATCGTTTACGCAAAGGATCTTCTTACGCTGATGCACCACAAGGACCTCATCATCCTGCAGGATATTCTGCATGCCCCCTACGTGGTGCAAGAGGATGTGAAGATCAAACGACTGTTGCGCGATATGCAACGAGACAAGGTGCACATGGCCATCGTGATCGATGAGTTTGGCGGAACGGCTGGCATGCTTACGCTTGAGGATATCATCGAAGAACTCGTTGGCAATATTCAGGATGAGTATGACGATGAGGCGCCGCTCGTAGAGCGACATACGTCGGGCTCTTTTGAACTTGATGCAGCAATACATATCGATGAAGCAAACGATATGCTTCCGATCCCGCTGCCCGAAAGTGATGACTACGAGACGCTTGGCGGACTCATCAACGTGCAAGCCGGACGGATCCCATTCGTTGGTGATGTTGTGATGTTGCACGATTATGTATGCACGATCCTCGAAAGCTCGCCGAGACGTGTGGAGCGAGTGCGACTCGTGGCAAAGACGCCCCATTCGTGATGACACGGGCTGCTGTTGTTATGGCGTGTGTTGCATTGATCGCATCATGTGCGTCCGTACCGCCACGCATGGCAATGCTCAGGTCCTGTCCAGACGTAAAACCCGTGACAACGATGAAGGTGCCGTACCCAATCCTGCTCCTGCATGGACTTGGACAAAAGGCTGACGTATGGAATGGGAGTGCAACCCAATATTTCTCAAAGGACCTCGGCCTGTCCTTTGGCGGGGATCTACGTGTTGATGCGAACGGACAACTGAAT
>DATGWS010000107.1:0-16650 GCA_035299365.1 Candidatus Didemnitutus sp. | reverse complement strand
GTCCACTCGATCTCCTGCTCTTCTTCATCCGTCGCGATGAATTGGATATCTATGACATTCCTATCGCCTCCATTACCCAAGAGTTTCTTGAGTATGTAAAGGTCTTGGAACTTCTGGATCTTGAGCTTGCTGGCGAATTCATCGTGATGGCATCCATGCTTGTGCAGATCAAGGCGCAGATGCTGCTTCCCCGAGATGAAAAGTCAGGGGGCGATCCAAACATTCTCGACGAAGATGATCCGCGCGCTGAATTGGTGAAACGTCTCCTTGAGTACAAGCGCTATAAGGAAGCATCGGACTCGCTTACCCTCTCAGCAGAGAACCAACGGTATGTACTCTACCGCAGCGTTTTTGAGGCAGAAGAGATTCACGCTGCTGAATCGGGCGCTTACCGGAACGCCACGTTGTTTGATCTTCTCAAAGCGCTAAAACGAGCTGTAGAAAAAGCCCCGGATCAGGCCGATCCGCATGTTGTTACCAGATTCCCAATTACGGTTGAAGAGAAGGCCGCAGAGATCATCCATACGCTTGGCACAAAACCATCTGTGCGGTTCTTTGAACTCATCGGTGGCCTAACGAAAATGCACATCGTTGTTACGTTCCTTGCCCTTCTCGAATTAGCAAAGAACCATCGCATCATTGTGCAACAAGACGAACGATTCGACGACATCATCATCGCCATTCGTGTGGAATCAGACGGTGAACCACTCGAACAGGAACAGGAACAGACCGTATGACCGAAATGGAACATGAACAGCTGCAACACGCAGTTGATACACGCGAACTCCCGTACTTCTTTACGCTGGATCGTGCCGACCAACTCAAAGCACTCGAGGCTCTGATCTTTGCGAGTGAGGAGCCCCTTACCAATCGTATGCTCCATCGTGTGTTGGTTCTGGAGGACCCATCACAGCAGGCACCCGGACAACAGACTCTACCACTTGAGGGAGAAAAAGAACAGCCTACACCAGAGATCGTTCTCCCGGCCTTTGATGTACCAAAGGGCTACTTTGATGACCTTGTAGAGGAGATCAACGACGAATTGGAACATACTGCTCGACCGTATCGAATAGTGAAGATTGCAGGGGGCTTCCAATTCGCCACAACTCCGCAGCACGGACAACTCGTACAGAGGTTGCTTAAGGCTAAGAACCGCAAGAGACTCACACAGGCGGCACTTGAAACGATTGCCATAATTGCCTACAGACAGCCGATCACTAAGGCTGAGATCGACGCTATTCGTGGCGTAAATGCCGGCGAAGTGGTGAATTCTCTCGTAGAAAAGCAACTTGTAGCAATGGTAGGTAGAGCGGAAACATTGGGTAAACCACTCCTCTATGGAACTACCGAAGAATTTCTCAGAATTTTTGGCTTGAATTCTTTGTCAGATCTTCCTAAACTGCGGGAGATTGATGATCTGCTCAAGACAACAACAACGATGATCGATCTTGATGAGTCGATCTCTGTCCGAACAGATCACAAAACGCTGCGTAAACAGCTTGCCTTGTTGCTAGAAGGTGAAGGGGCCGGCTCAAAGGCTGCGGATCAGGAAACGGATGCTGAAGCAACGTCTGGAGCCTATTGGCATCATTCAATGGAGAACGAAGCTGAACAAGGACTTGTTGAAGATCCGGAGCAGGGAACTTGGGAAGCAGATGCGGAGTTGTACGAAGATCAGGTGAATGAAGTGCTCGGAGAGGATAACGACGAAGAAGCTTCACCCGACGAAAATGTGGATAACACGCCAACATCTTGAAAATCAATGAGTTGAGTCGAGCGCGTATTGTGCGTTTCAACATGGAAACCGAAAAAACGAAAATAGTTTTCTTAGGTTTGCGTCTGAACAAGCAGTACAACTGAATGTGCGGCGCTCCCCTGGCAGTCATGCGCCTCAACCCCCTCAATTAGCGTCGCACAGCTAAAGTCACTTGTACATTATGTGTCGCGTCGGTTTACCCCTCCCCGACGCGAACACCGGAGCCTCACCACATAGGTGGGGCTCCATTTTTTTATCCAATATCTACTGTGAGGCCATCAAATGCGAAATGCACGTGAGGTGGAAGTTTGGGGGAATCGCGTTTGTGATGGATCTGATGCGCGATGTGCGTAAGAAACGCCTGCCTAGGTTTGAGCTCTTCAATCACAGATAGAGCCTGATCAACCGTAAAGTGTGTTGGATGTTCTTCCCAGCGGAGTCCATCGAGTATGAGGGTATCGAGCCCCCTTAAGAGTTCACGTGATGAGTCCGGAATGAAGTTCGTATCCGTACAGTATGCCAGGGGGCCGAATCGATAACCATTTACGCGCATCGACTTCCCGTGTCGCATTGGAATCGGAAGGACATCGATCGTACCGATAGTAAAGGGCTCAGCGTCGATGAGCCGAACATCTACCGATGGAGTAGAAGCGCCTGTTGACTCAACGAGACCAAAGGCATAGGGGAAGGTGGAGCGAAGCACATCTACCGTTTCATTCATCGCAAAGACAGGTAGGGGGCTTCCACTTCGGAAGTTGTAGGGGCGCACATCATCAAAACCGCCGATATGGTCGAAATGATGATGAGTGAACACCACGGCGTCGATGTCAAGGACATTATGACGCAACATTTGCTGACGGAAGTCGAGCGATGTGTCTACAACAACGGTAAATGCATCCTGCTGCACAAGCAACGACGTTCTCAGCCGTTGATCAAGCGGGTCATCGGATGTACACGTAGGGCATTCGCAGGCCACCGAGGGAACACCTGTGGAGGTTCCACTGCCCAGCACTGTAAAGCGGGTCATACGTGACGTTCAGCGTGGTAGGAGCTGCGAACCAGAGGTCCAGATTCCACAATCTTGAATCCCATTCCCAAACCGACGGTTTCGTAGTGTTTGAACTCGTCAGGGTGCACGAACCGATCAACCGGGATGTGGTTCTTTGTAGGCTGGAGGTATTGCCCAAGTGTTAGAACGTCTACTTCTACGGCTCGTAGTTCGTTCATTACCTCAAGGATCTCGCGCGGTTCTTCACCGAGTCCAAGCATGACACCTGTCTTCGTGCGCATGCCTTGTCGTTTGGATTCACGCAGAACATCAAGCGTCCACTGGAACCGCCCTTGTGGACGAACGTGCTTGTAAAGACGAGGGACGGTTTCGGTGTTGTGGTTGAGTATGTCTGGACGCGCATCAATGATCCGTTGCAAATTCTCCAAGTTTCCCTTGAAGTCCGGTACAAGCACCTCGATCGTTGTCTCCGGAGCCATTTCGCGGGAAGCACGGATAACCTCGGCCCAGACGATCGAACCGCCATCCTTCATCTCGTCGCGGTTTACAGAGGTGATAACGGCATGTTTGAGATTCATCGAGGCAATGGCTTCTGCAACACGACGTGGTTCATCGAGATCGATAGGCAGGGGGCGACCGGTTTTCACTGCGCAGAACGCGCACGAGCGTGTGCACGTATCGCCGTGGATCATGAACGTGGCCGTACCAGCATTCCAACACTCAGTGATATTCGGGCACCGAGCTTCTTCACAGACAGTGTGGAGTGCCTTGGACCGCATCATGTTTTTTACACGAGCGTAATCTTCGCCACCGGGTGCGCGTACCTTGAGCCACTCCGGACGACGTGCTCCGTTGTGTTCATTTGGTTGAATGACGGGAAGTTCGAGATTCATCTATTTCAATCCGGGATAGATTCGTTTCACAATGGGCTTGATGGTCTCCAAATAGGTTGTTTTCCCTTTGTAGAGATCTTTTGCTTGAAACGTTTGATCTGCTAACATCGATGACATGTCATAGATATAACAATTGATCAAAACGCGGTCTCCGCGCAGTTGAAAATTGCCTTGCACCGCCTTTGTTACATTTAACGTGCGAATTGCCTTCCACATGTCCGATTCATACTGTGGATTCGTTGGGTCGAGGTTCAATTCGGCTATCGCCATTTCGATACTGTCAGGCGGGACCAGAACAAAGTCCTTTTGCTGTGGATCCATGGCCGCAATCGCCTTGTACAAGGAGTCTGCCATTTCAATGCTCCACGCATTGTACTGGATGTCGTGGTCCATGTTGCGAAACGGCAGAACCGCAATTCGCTGCTGTGCAACGGCAGGTGCAATAACGACAACTGCAAGTGCGAAAAGAAGAATGAAACGGTTTGCCATTGGGAGTGCTTCCTTATTCATGATGAAGGTGAAGACGACAAATGGTTTCGCATGGTGTGAATCACCGAGAGTAATGCTTGTACCCGAGCTTCGGCATTGGCCCAAGAACCTGTATCAGCATCACTCATGATCTCGCGTCCCGCCTGGGCTAGATCCCGATAGCCGAACTGAATAAAGGAGCCCTTAACGGTATGCCCAAATCGATAGAGCTCTTGAACATCAGCACGTTCTCGGATTGCTGCCCAGGTTATTGTGAGGTCCTTCAGCCACGAATCCAGAAACTCGGGCAATAGTTCCTGCAGGATCGGATCCGTGGGCCCCTGGGTGGGAAGTTGATAGACTGGTCTGATCGGATCGGTCACTGGGAGACTCCTATAAGCCGAATTCTGTCTTCTTCGGCTGCGAAGCCGAAGGAGGCGATCATTTATCTGGGATCTGCGTTGCCGCAGACCTCAAGCGATCTACCCGAGATGGTACCGCCGAAACGGAAGTGACGAACAGCCAATCGGCGCCGGAGCGCCTTCCATCTCTGCTTGATCTTGCTCCGCACGGGGTTTGCCGAGCCGACTGGTCGCCCAGCCGCTGGTAGGCTCTTACCCTGCCATTTCACCCTTACCTGTGCTGTGCCGAAGCATAGCCATCGGCGGTGTCTTCCTGTTGCACTTTCCGTTGTCTCGACCCCTCCCCGTGAGGAGAGGGGGCTTGACACCTTCTCGTTAAGAAGCGTGCTGTTCTATGGAGTTCGGACTTTCCTCCCCGTCACAACAAGTGTGCGCGAGGCGATCGCCCGGAGTCCCCCGGTGATCGATCGGATCATGCGTCGGCGAGAATGTTCTCGATATCCACGGCAACATCCTCCGTAAAGAGGATGCGGCCACAATTCTCACACGTGTACATCTTGTTGCGCTGATACTTCATTTCCATGATGCGTTGCGACGGAATGGCCGAGTAGCAACCGCTGCACGAGTTCTTCCGAAGCGGAACGGCAGCATTCCCATGGAACGTACGAATGCGCTCGTATTCTGCCTCAAGCGAATCGTCAATCATGGCGCTCAGTTTTAAACGTATCTCGATGAATTTCTTCAGCTCATCGTTTTGATCGCCGGAGAGAGCTTCAAGTTCTTTCTCCTTATCAGCGAGTCTTTCCTGAGCATCGGAAAGTTCCTTTGACTGAGCGTCGAGTGCAGCGCGAAGATTCTCTTCGCGGACACCGGACGTGCGAACGCGCTCTTCAAGTTCGGTACGCTCGTTCTTAAGGTGATCGATCTCCTTGGTGATCGCATCGAACTCGCGGTTGTTCTTCACCTTGAACTGCTGTTGAGCAAGATGTTGTTCTTTATCCGTGCTCTCCTGCATGGTAACATGTGCCGTACCGCGTAGGTGATCCAGTTCCTTAAGTGCGCTCTGCGTCACTTCAACGGCCGCAAGCTTTTCGCGCATGATAGCTTCGAGCTTCTTCACTTCCTGCGGAAGGTCACCCAGCTCGTCGTGGAGTTCGTCGAGCTGCTCGTCCACGGCTGCTAGTTGTGCCAAGAGGTTGATCTGCTGTTCCATGTGATCCCTAAGGATGAGAAGAAAGATTTATTGATCGCTGTATGGTTGAAGTGGTGTAGTGAACAGGATTGGTCACTACAGAACTCTCAAGAAATGTCAGGCTAGGCGCAGCAGTGCGTAACACCGACACAAGTCCGGCTGGCACGAACTGCTCCATTTCAAAGTGTCCGGGGTCTACGAGACCGATCACGCCGCTGGCGGCATGAAAGGCATGATACTTTACGTCTGCAGTAATGAATACGTCCGCCCCTGAGGACACTACATCGCCATAGAAGGAGATGCCGCTACCGCCAACGATCGCTACAATGCGCACTGCTTCGGAAGGTGGTGGGCAATGACGTACGGGTCCGCCGCATACATCGGAAATACGCTCAATGAGACGCGAATACGTCATCGAGCAAGAAGCAAGGAGCCCCATCCCTGTTGTCTGACCAGGTGTGGAAATGAGCGGCCGAAGTGGTTCAAGACCAATCCGTTCGGCGAGAATGAGGTTCGTACCCTGTGGAAAGGCATCAAAGGTAGTGTGAACACTAATCACCGATATATCGGCGGCGATAAGGTCGCTTACACATCTCGAAACGCGGTCAGATCGGTCGAGACGAGCCAATGGAGTATAGATCAAGGGGTGAAACGTGAGGATCGTATCACAGGTGCGCTCAATGGCCTCAGCCACAACAGCGTCTGTGATTTCGAGGCAAACAAGCACCCGACCAACGTCAGAACGCTTCGATGCCACTTGGAGACCGATTGCATCTCCATGCATTGCGGACTCCGGAGGCAGTACCGCATCAACAATACGTTGGAACTCACGAACGAGCATAGAGGGCTAAAGTACGGAACCTGAACGGATTAGCAATGTTATCCACACTCACGTTGATGTGTAACTTTGAACGTGTGACACGATCATCAAACCTTATGCGGCAAACCACCACCATATCTGCGATGTGCCTAGCTCTGACACTTTGTCTGGGCTCGACCATGGCCGTTGCGCAGATCACCGGTGAAGATCCGATGCCTACGGATACGACGATGATCTTTACTCCGGCACGCCCCCTGATGGAGGAGATCGCTTCGAATGCCGTGGCTAATAATGCTGCCGGTATGGACCTCTTGTTCTCCGGAAGCGGGTGGGGTATAGGTGGGTTCTACCATCACCGGATCGTGGAAGACGTTACGATCTTTGGGCACATCGCCGTAACTCCCCGACGTAATGCCGATGAAGTGGAAAACGTATGGTACAATGGCTACATACCCGTTGTAGCCAACAAGGTGAACAGACTGTTCATGTTTCCAATTACGGCCGGGGTGCAATACCGTCTTTTCAGTCAAACGTTGCAAGAGACGTTTCGGCCGTTCATCAGTGCTGGCGTAACCGGAACTCCGATCCTCCAAACGCCCTACCTCCAAGATGGGCTCTATTATGAGTTCTTTGAATCGTTTGGCTATGGTACGTGGCACTTCCGAATGGGCGGCGTGTTTGGCGTCGGAGCTGTGTTTGGATCTTTGGGGAAGGGAAGTCTGATTGGCGTTAATGTCAGGTACTATACAATACCGTATGGCGAACCGGGACTGGAAAGTCTCGCTGGCCTACCGATCTCAAATTTTGGTGGAGTATTTCTCTCGCTTTCTGTTGGATCCGCCTGGTGACGGGCCCCATCCAACTCGATCCGATAGGGATCGTTCGCACTCCGTACATCAACAAATACGACGCGCCACGTCAGCCCCGGATTGACGCCCGAGTTGATGAAGCATACGTTGAACTTTACCCACATCGCAACTATGATCAGGCGCTGCGTGATGTGGAAGGGTGTGATCGAATCTGGCTTATCACCTATTTCGACCGTGCTGTGGGGTGGAAGCCCCTTATCCTTACTCCCAGAGACCGAACAAAACGAGGGGTGTTTGCCACACGGTCCCCACACCGACCAAATCCGATCGGTTTAACCTGTGTTGAGCTCGTTAGTGTGAAGGGGCTCAAAGTGGTGGTAAAGGGGACGGACCTGTTGGATAGAACACCGGTCCTCGATATCAAACCCTACCTAGCCTATTCCGATGCATATCCTCAGAGCCAGGTCCATTGGGTTGAGCAGCTTCATCAACGCCCTACCTACCACGTGGTATGGAGCGATAAGGGGCTTGCCCTACCAAGCGATGTTCGTGAACATGCAGAACGCGTGCTCTCTGCCGACCCATTCCCGCATCCATATCGACGAATTGAGCGCAGATCTGATGGTGACTATACAATTGCCGTTCGTGAATATCGGATCTCCTTCCGTGTTACTGAGGATACCGTTATCATCCTCTAAGGACTCCGTACATTTGTCGCAATGACAGACATCCGTTCGCTCCTTTCGCGCAAGATCCTCATGCTTGATGGTGCCATGGGTACCATGATCCAGCGCCTTCGTCTCACTGAAGAAGATTATCGCGGTTCGCGTTTTGCCAACCACGACGTTCCTTTGAAAGGGAACAATGACCTTCTTGTTCTGACCCAACCCGAAGCCATTAGAGCCATTCACGTTCAGTATCTCGAATCTGGTGCTGATATCATCGAGACCAACACCTTCACCGGCACGGCCAACGCCCAGGGTGAATATGGTTTGGCGCATATAGCTCGAGAGTTGAATCGGGAAGGGGCTCGCATCGCCCGAGCAGCAGCTGACGAGGTCACCAAACGTACTCCAAACCGACCTCGTTTTGTTGCCGGTTCGATCGGTCCAACAACACGCATGTTGTCCATGTCGCCCGATGTAAACGATCCCGGTTATCGCGCAGTTACGTTCAACGAAATGCGAGATACGTTCAAAGAACAGATCCTTGGGCTTGTTGAAGGTGGGGCAGATCTGCTGCTCTTTGAAACAGTAACGGACACCTTGAATGTTAAGGCGGCATTAAAAGCATATGCCGAGGTGTGCGACGAGTTGAACGTGGCCTTGCCGGTGATGATCAGTGGAACCATCACCGATATGTCCGGCAGAACGTTGTCTGGTCAGACACCAGATGCCTTCTGGACGTCCGTTCAACATGCACGGAATCTTCTTTCGATAGGCCTTAATTGTGCGCTTGGTTCGTCGATGATGCGCCCCTTTATCGAAGAGATCTCCAACGTTGCAACGGCCTTCGTTTCGCTCTACCCCAATGCCGGACTCCCCAATGCCATGGGTGGTTATGATGAGTCGCCTGAATTCATGGCAAAACAGGCACGTGAATATGCAGAGGCGGGCTTCTTGAATATCCTTGGCGGATGTTGTGGCACAACGCCGGAACATATCCGAGCAATGGCAGATGCCGTTGCCGGCCTTCCTCCACGTCAGTTGCCGAATAGACCTCCCTATATGCGCCTGAGTGGACTTGAGTCATTGGAGATCAGACCCGAAACCAACTTTGTGAATGTGGGCGAACGCACAAACGTTACGGGCTCTAAGGCCTTTGCAAAACTCATTCTCAATGATGACTACGAAAAGGCGCTCGACGTAGCACGTCAGCAAGTTGAGAACGGTGCTCAGGTGATTGACGTGAATATGGACGAAGGCATGCTCGACTCCGAGAAGGCCATGCGAACGTTCCTCAATCTCATCGCAGCTGAGCCCGATATTGCTCGCGTGCCGGTGATGATTGATTCGTCAAAATGGACCGTACTGGAATCCGGACTTCAGTGTTTGCAAGGCAAGGGTATTGTTAACTCGATATCCCTCAAGGATGGAGAGATCGAATTCATACGCCGTGCAAAACTCTGTCACGATTATGGGGCTTCTGTCATCGTGATGGCCTTTGATGAAGAGGGTCAAGCAGACTCCTTTGAACGTCGCATCGAGATCTGCGAACGTGCCTATCGCATACTTACGACCATAGTTGGATACCAGCCACAAGACATCATTTTTGATCCGAACATTTTGACAGTGGCAACGGGTATCGATGAGCACAACAACTATGCGAACGACTTCATTCGCGCAACACACTGGATCAAATCCAATCTTCCTCTTTCAAAGGTAAGCGGCGGGGTTAGCAATATCTCGTTCTCATTCCGCGGCAACGAACCTGTACGCCGTGCCATGCACACAGCGTTTCTCTACCATGCCATCCAATCAGGGATGGACATGGGTATCGTGAATGCCGGACAGATAGACGTGTACGATGAGATCCCCAAGGATCTGTTGGAGCGTGTAGAAGATGTGTTGCTCAACCGAAGAGAAGATGCTACGGAACGCCTGTTGGTGTTTGCCGAGACGGTGAAGGCCACGGATAAAGAGGCGGTGAAGGACGAAGAATGGCGTTCCGGAGATGTAGCGTCTAGGCTTCGGCACGCACTTGTGAAGGGCATCACAGAATTTATTGATGTTGATGTAGAAGAGGCTCGACAAACTCTTCCGTCGCCCCTTTCCATCATTGAAGGCCCATTGATGGCCGGTATGAATGTGGTTGGCGATCTCTTTGGCGCAGGGAAGATGTTCTTACCTCAGGTCGTCAAGAGTGCGAGAGTGATGAAGAAGGCCGTTGCCATCCTCACGCCATATATGGAAGAAGAGAAGCGCTTGGCCGGCGGTGTTCATGAGAACGCAGGAACGGTGTTGATGGCCACCGTTAAAGGTGATGTGCATGACATCGGCAAGAACATCGTAGGCGTGGTTCTTGGGTGCAACAACTATCGCGTGATCGATCTTGGCGTAATGGTTTCGGCCGAAAAGATCCTTGATGCTGCAGTAGCTGAAAATGTTGATGTGATCGGGTTGTCCGGTTTGATCACGCCGTCGCTCGATGAGATGGTTCATGTTGCGAAAGAAATGGAACGACGCGGCATCCATAAGCCCCTTCTCATTGGAGGAGCAACAACATCGCGAACCCATACAGCAGTGAAGATCGCTCCTCACGCGTCGTTTCCGGTTGTACATGTCCTCGATGCATCTCGTGCAGTACCTGTAGCAGGTTCACTCATCAGTGATGAGCAACGTCCGGAATTTGTTGTGAACATCAAAGATGAATATGAACGAGTGCGGACCGACTATGCAAAACGGGGAGATGCAAAGAACTATGTAGCCTTGGATGCAGCAAGAGCAAACGCAGTAGTGCTTGATGCAGCTGGCATAGTCCCAGACCCAATAGAGCCGGGCGTAACGAGTTTTGATGACATCTCGCTCGAGGAACTGCGCCCATTTATTGATTGGACGCCATTCTTCTTGTCGTGGGAGTTGCGCGGTCGATATCCCGCCATCCTCACCGATGCAACGGTGGGTGTTGAAGCAACAAAACTGTTTGCTGATGCAAATGCAATGCTTGATTCGATCATTGCAAACAAGAGTATACGTGCGCGTGCTGTGTGCGGACTGTTCCCTGCATATCGCGAAGGAGATGATGTTGTTGTCAATAACTCCATGAAGCTTCATTTCCTTCGTCAACAAACAGTGAAAGCGCCTGGACTTCCGCAGTTGTGTTTGGCCGACTTCATTGCAACCAACGAGATGCTTGCTCCGGATCAGCGTGATCATATCGGTGCATTCATTGTGAACGCCGGCATTGGGGTTGATGAGTTGTGTGCTGCGTATGAAGCAGATCACGACGACTATTCATCGATCATGGTGAAGGCCGTGGCAGATAGGCTTGCAGAAGCGTGTGCTGAGTGGCTGCACACCAAAGTCCGTAGAGAGATATGGGGCTATGCAGCCAACGAGTCGCTATCAACGGACGACCTCATCCGCGAGAATTACCAAGGAATTCGTCCGGCACCCGGATATCCGGCATGCCCCGACCACACTGAAAAAACGAAGCTTTTTGCATTGCTGAATGACGGTGAACATGCAGGAGTCTCCTTGACGGAGAACTTTGCAATGTATCCTGCATCAAGCGTAAGTGGTTGGTACTTTGCGCATCCGCAATCGGCCTACTTTGCTGTGAACAAGATCACCAGCGATCAGGTTGCGGACTATGCAGAGCGGAAGGGCTGGAGCATCGATGTTGCAGAACGCTGGTTGTCTCCTAACCTCACTTCGTAATCGTGTCTTTAGAACTGGATGTTCAGGCCTATCGACGGTAGTACGCCAATACTCGTTTGGGCCTCAACCGTTTGGGTCTCTTGGTTCCATTTGTAACCACCTACGTTTTGACGTCCGGTGATGTTTTGCACATCAACGTAGACGATGAGCTGCCAGCCATTGAAGAACCATCTCTTGTCTACGCGAGCATCGAGTGCGTAGAAGAATGGAAGCCGAACCCCTTGATTGAATTGATCGAAGTCGAGAGATCCAATGGGGAAGCCTGTTTCTGCAGCGCGTTCAGCAGTTGTGATGTAGGGTGTAGTAGGGAGTCCCTGAGACATCCGAAGTTTGCTGCTGATTTCCCATTCAGGTGAAGGGCGCCAGCCTACAGCGATCGTGGCAATAATCGGAGTATCAAATGAGCCCGGACGTTCTACACCATCAGCTGCAACGAACTGGGTTCGATTGATGGAAATAGATGCGAGACCGTAGATCGGTATGGCTGAACTCAATTTCTTTTGGATGAAGAACTCGATACCATATGCGGTACCCGTACCAGTGTTTGTGAGTGGCTCAAGTCCAAATGGTATGTCTGTGTAGATGTCGTCGAATCCGGCAGGAGCAAGCACCGCTTGTGGCCTGAACGTCCGCACAGGATAAGCATCATAAGATTTGTAATACGTTTCAACCTGGATCTTGATATCCTGAGTGGCTATCCATTCCCACCCAAGCACAGCTTGATCGGCGCGTAAAGGTTTAAGATTCGACGGGTTGGACGGATCACCGATCATCCAAATGAATTGAGGTGCTTGGTAGTACCTTCCACCGCCAAGTCGGAGCGTCATCTCGGGAGCGATGAGGTAGCTGATGCTCGCTCGTGGTGATAGGGCGAACTTTTCTTGTTCAAGAAACGCATACACATCGCCCCGTGCACCAACAGTGAGTTTCCACTGGTCTGAGATAGACCAATCAGCCTGTGCGTAGAGACCTGCACGCAGGGCGGTGAACGACGTGTCGACTCGAAGCGGCGCTGGAGTGCCGGCACCATCAAGCCGTGCAAAACCGGGAAGAACAACTTGGTAATCAAGTTGGCTCGCATACTTCACGATACCACCAACGTTGAGCTCAAGGTCTGACGTTGGAAGCAGGACAAGATCGGCACGGAGGGAATTTTCGCCTTCATTCGTAACAGTTCGAAAGACATCGTTGGCCAGTGAGTCTTGCTGGACAGTATTGTAGTAGGTGAACGTCCTACCCAACGTCACGTTTAGATATCCTTTGTCGAGCAATCGCCTCCACGTGAGGCCGGCAAAATACTGGTTCTGCGATGGGGCTGTAACACGGCTGTTATCATAGAGATTCTCCTCGGTGTTATTGAATTTCACCTCATCAAGGGCACCAATGGCAAGGAAGGAGATCTTGTCTACCGGTGAAAGATCAAACGTGAGTTTGCCGGAGAAGTCCCAATACTCCGGGATGAATCCAAATCCAGCCGCCTTAAAGATGAGGTCCAGATAACTGCGTCGGGCTGACAACAGAAACGTACCATTATCTCCCACGGGTCCTTCGGCGATCACACCAAAACCCGTGGCACTGAGGTTGATCTCTCCCGCAAACTGCTGGTCGTTGCCTTCTCGAAGGGTGAGGTTGGTTACCGAAGAAAGTCGATCTCCATACTTAGGTCCAAAGCCCCCTGTTGAAAGGGAAACATCGCGGACAAAGGCAATGTTGATCAGCGATAGCGGTCCACCTGACGAGCCTTGAGAGCCAAAGTGGTTGATGTTCGGGACCTCTATGTTGTCAACAAGGAAGAGGTTTTCAAAAGGGGCTCCTCCTCGCACTGCAAGATCATTACGTCCAGCCTGAGTTACAGCAACACCAGGCAAAAGTGCTACAGCACGGACCACGTCTTCTTGAACGCCTGGAGCACGTCGTACTTCTTCGCTAGTAAGCGTCTGAGTAGATGATATTGCTTGACCATCCTTTCGGAAGGCTTCGGACACTACTACAGTTTCCCCAAATTCTACCTGCGTGGAAGACAACTGGATCAGAATTGTGACCGGCTTTCCGGGACTGACCACGACATCCGATTTGATGTCAGTTGCATACCCGATCAACGTGGTTTTGATCGAATACACACCTGCCGGAACGCTCGTGATTACGAAGCGTCCCTCCTTCTTGCTCACGGCTCCACGTTTGGTACCAACTACGGCAACAGTGGCTCCTACTACAGGTTGTTGTGTTGTTGCATCAATGACCTGACCGGAGAGTACACCGGTTGGTTGAGAGGTTGAATCAGGTGTTTGGCAATACAGCCGAGAATAGCCCGAGAGAAAAACGGTAAGCAGGACAGAAAAGGTTGCGATCGTGCGAACGAGTGCAGTCGTAGGCATCAGATTCCCGGTTGTGATGTGCAATGTTGAGCCAAACCCGAATGGGGTGTGCAAAAGTTCCGATTGGTGAATGCAGTGATGAAGCACTACATTGGACCTACATGCTCCGAACAACGAAGGTACGAATAGCGATCCTCGGCTCTGGTGCCGGATCGAATGCCAAAGCGCTTTGCAGTGCCGCCCGCGATAGTACCACGTTGTTTACCGTTGCTTTGGTCATTTCAACCTCTGCAAAGGCCGGCATTTGTGAGGTTGCACGGGGCGAGGGTGTTGAGCTCTGCGTGATACCGGGGGATGTAAAAGGAGAGGCATTCACCGAACTATTGGGGTCGCTTCTCAACGATCATCGCATCGAGGTGTTAGTGTTGGCCGGTTTCATGAGACTTTTACCACCCGAGATACTACGGCGTATGCACGGCAATGTATTGAACATACATCCTGCATTACTACCGGAATTTGGGGGGAAGGGGATGTACGGAATCCATGTACATGAGGCCGTTATCGCTGCACACAAGGTAGAGAGTGGGGCAACAGTGCATGTGGTAACGGAGAACTATGATGAAGGGGCTGTAGTTGGACAGATGAGGATACCAGTTGACGCAACCGATAGCCCCCTCTCACTCCAGGAAAAGGTGAAGGTGGTGGAACATCAGCTTTATCCTGCTGCTGTGGACCAGTTCATTCGCACTTTGAGGTGAATAATGGCTGATCCGCGCAAAAAGACTGACAGATCAGTGGTTTCGTAACTTTTGACAGAACCAAATGTTGATGGGAAGAGTGGTAAAAACACTGCTGATGGTCATCCGGGAAGAAATTGTTTGACAATTACGGATGAAATCACAATTTTACCGAACAACCCCGACCTCGTGTTGGGGATGTGAAGGATTGTCTCGATCGATAAAAGAACGTAATAACTGCACGTACTTGTTCACTGTTTCATTGAGGTTTGCATGAGCCGCAGACTCCTACTTCTTGCTCTCATGACTGCGTTGGTAGGCACATCGCTTGCCTACGCGGGAGACGGGAAAGATGGCGAGGATGTGTTGCGTAAGAGTGGCAATCGAAGCCCCGTTGCTTCGTATCCATTGCCTTTCACCCTAACGGGTGCTAACTCTCGCACCAGTCCGCCCATCTCCACGGGGTATTATTTCGTCGACTCGGACGACGAAGCACCTGATTTCTGGCGTCCTGATCCGACCCAGTTTGTGGATACTTTAACGGAACCAGGAACCTGGCGCCGTATCGTATCAGGTCCACGCCAACTTCCTACTTCGTACTGGACGGATCCAGCTCAAAACCTTTATGGTGGATGGGCTTTCTTCCGTAATCCAGCGAACAATACTGACTCGACGGACAATGCTTTTGCAGGTCCGATCTCCATCGGTTTTCCGTTCTACTTCAATGGTGTCCGCCAGGATTCGTTCTACGTATCCACAAACGGACTCATTGCACTCTCCAACCGCCGGTACTTCTACGAGTACGATAACTTCGGTTATCCTACTACACGTACACTGCTGGAGGTAACACCGGGTGTATTCTCTGCATATGATCCATCATCGGATGATACGCGTGGTCGCTCTGGAGACGGTATGGCAGATGCTGTAGTCGACAACTGGGGTTACCAGTATGTTGCTTGCGGTAACAATGTGCAGAACGCAACCTCGGGTATTCGCTCGGGTGCAAACACGATGCTTGGCCAGGGTGATCTCAGTGCTACATTCGGTGGTAGCCAACCGCAACTCATCGCTCCGGCATGGGACGATCTCCAAGTTTCGGTGTATAACACCGAGAACAGCGCAGTTGATGACTTCTCAAAGGTGTATTACAAGCGTTCGCCATCAAATGACAAGCTTGTTATCTACTATGTAAACCTTACACCGATCGGTGCAAAGACAGCTGTTGTTGGTGGTGTTACGCACAACGTAACCTTCGCAGCTAACAACCGTCCGGGCATTGGTGAGCACTATCGCTTCTCCCTCCAAGTAACACTTAACCGTAACGACAGCTCTGTTGTTGTTCAGTATGAGCGTTTCTTTGGTATCGCCCCACGCGCAGCTCTTCAACCGCACCCTGCAACTGTTTGGATGCGTTGTAACTCAACTGTTGGTGTAACCGGTCCAGCACGTCGTCTTAACTGGAGTGGCTTCCCAGCTGCAATGCCAGTGAACACGATCCTTGACTACAACACACCAAAGTACACGCAAGCAACAGAGTACCTCTTCAACGTTAACACACACCCATCCGGTGGTGTTCGCGCCACAAGTACTCGTAATGACGACAATACGGTTCCGAAGGACTTCCTTGCAATCAAGTTCAAGCAGTACAAGAACGTTCTTCGCGTTATCAACGTGTCGTATCGTGTACGTGCACTGAACAACAATGCGAATCTGAACTTCTCCGTCGTTGTTCCAACGGCTCAGGCCAACAATTACGAACTCCTTGCAGGTGACATCCGTCTTGGTGCTATCCAGCCGGTTGCCATTGTACAAAACCTCACAAACGATGTTCAAGGCCCGCAGGGCGTGAACTACACACGTCAGGGTATCAACTTCAAGGTGCGCTTCCGCATCATGAATGAAGCAACGGG
>DATGWS010000106.1:0-2111 GCA_035299365.1 Candidatus Didemnitutus sp. | reverse complement strand
CCAACATCGGTGTAGAGTCTCGATGTGGTGAGGTTGTAGTTGCCTGTTGAAACGTGCGCATACGTAAGCACATTCTTGCCTTCCTTGCGGATAACAAGACAGACCTTACAGTGCACCTTAAGCCCCATTACACCATACACAACATGAACGCCAGATTGTTCAAGAGACCGCGCCCATGCGATGTTGTTCTCTTCATCAAATCGAGCCTTGAGTTCCACAAAGGCCGTTACGTTCTTTCCATTGCTGGCAGCTCGTTTGAGGGCATCAATCACTGAAGATCTGCCGCCGGCGCGATACAACGTGATCTTGATTGCAAGCACGTTTGGATCGTCAGCTGCATGCTCAATGAAACGCACAACAGAGTTTGTGAACGAATCAAATGGGTGATGCACAAACACATCACCTTCCTTGAGCACGTCAAAGATGTCTCCGCCCTCAGTAGTGAATTCTGAGAGTTGCCTGGAATTGAAGGGGGCATCCTTGAGCTTGCGTTTATCTAGCTGCATTAAGACAAAGAAGTCCTGCAGGTTCAACGGGATATCTACGCTATAAACATCAGTTGCCTCGAGTTCGAGTGCCTTGGTGAAGAACGCAGTGAGACGTTTCGGCATGTCCGAGCCGATCTCCATTCGCACAGCATCCGTTCCCCACCTGCGCTGACGGATGCCCTCGGCCACTGCGGCCATGAGGTCATTCGCTTCATCTTCGGCTATCTCAACATCGGCATCGCGTGTGACGCGGAAGATGTGACTCTCTTGCAATCGCAGCCCCGGGAAGAGGATGCCTGCATGCGCACGTATGATGTCCTCGAAAAGGACATAGTGATGTCCGGAAGACCGGTTGAGCTTCACCAGACGTGGCAGAGCCGTTGGCAACTGCACAACGGCAACCTTCATGTCCTCGGTATCATCGGTGTCGTCATAAAGCACAAAGGCCACCGTGAGCGAACGGTTGAGAAGCCGAGGGAAGGGGTGTCCGGGATCTAAAGCCAGAGGCGTGAGCACGGGCATGATGTTGTCTACAAAGTCGCGCTCAAACTCAACTTTTTCATCGGCCGTCAGATCTGCGAAATGATGGATGTGAATACCTTCTCGCTCAAGTGCGGGTTCGATATCCTTGCGCCATATAGCGCTCTGACGTTTGTACAGAGGGAGGAGTCGAGAGCGGATCTCTTTGAGTTGTTCTATTGGCGTCATCCCATCCGACGAAAGCTCCGTAACCCCAGAGTAGATCTGCTCCTGCAATCCGGCTGCTCGGATCATAAAGAACTCGTCGAGGTTCGTAGAGAATATTGCCAGGAACTTCATTCGTTCCAGTAACGGATGGGTCACATCCTCAGCTTCATCAAGAACGCGCCGATTGAACTCTATCCACGAAAGTTCGCGGTTGAGGTAGAGCTCTTCGTCATTGAGATCTGCCAAGGATGTATGGATTGCCGGAGCGGTGGTATCGCTCGGTTTCAATTTCTTATTGCGGATCGCACTGTTTTTCTTCGTTGCCATAACCACGAAGCTACCGAACGTTTGATTCACTCCCCTATTATCACAAGGCAACGGTTGCGATAGACGGCGCTGGAGGCTGCATCAACACATTCCAGGAACACTACGTACGGTCCGGGGGACAAACGCTGCCCCATTACATCAGTGCCGTTCCACACAACGCCCCCTTCCCTAGCGATGAAGTGGGCGTTCAAGAGGTCGGCAACGAACATGCCGTCCGGACGCCGCACGCCAACGCGGGCAATGGCCTGCAAGAATGGCTGCGTCCAGGTGATCACCGTGTACGAGTTTCTTCTCCCCGGATTAGAGGAGAAGGGGCTTGGTAGAGCGGACATTGTTCCGGAAATCGTGGGCTCTCTGGCAACGCTATTCGGCCTGCCCGGCGTTCCTCCGCTGAGATCGCCGCTCGACGTCCAGCTCAATAGGTCGATACTCGCGAGCTGCGGAGAGAGTTTTTCAAGAGATATGCCCTTGGCTCGTGGCAAAAGCTCATGATGTCTCTTTCCATCGTAGTGCATGCTGTCTACCACAAATCCACTCGGAGTGCGGAGCACAAGGAGGTCGGTTGTGCTGTTGATTTGGAGTGCCGGACGGAGCACCGTCCAAGAACCC
>DATGWS010000105.1:0-21369 GCA_035299365.1 Candidatus Didemnitutus sp. | reverse complement strand
CCATTGGATTTTTCCAGCAGGAAATCAAGGATCTCAAAGAGAACGAAACCGTTGTGTGGAATGTGCGGGAGATAGCTGAGTATATCGATGTGGGCATCGGACGCGAGCGATTCATCACAGCAAAAGAACTGTGCGATCGGTTTGGATTCTCGTCGAAGCAGCAACACGCATATGTACACACGTTGTCAGGGGGCGAGCGGCGACGTCTTGGCCTGCTGCGTATTCTTATGTCGAACCCTAACGTTCTCTTCCTTGATGAACCTACGAACGACTTCGACCTCGTTACACTTTCTGCACTTGAAGACTACCTAGCATTCTTCAAGGGCGTCCTGTTGATCGTCTCACACGACCGTGCCTTTCTCGACAAAACAGTTGATACGATCTGGGCCTTTGAAGACGGTGGACGGATCAAGGAATATCCGGGGAACTATTCGTCGTACCTAGAGAAGATCGAAGCGAAGCCAAAAAAAGGCTCAGCAAACAAGGACCTGAATACGTCGGGCAAGGATGCTGCGTCGGCTACAGCCGACGCACCGAAGAAGCTGACCTATAAAGAGCAACGCGAATACGCCACACTCGAGGCGAAAATCGCCGATCTGGAAAAGCAGAATGAAGAGATCGTGGCCCTACTTGGATCGGGTACGGGAAGCTATACCGACCACCAGGAGTGGGCAGCCAAGCACGATGCGTTGATGGCCTCGATAGAAAAGGCAACAACACGGTGGATGGAGCTCGCAGAACGGCTATCTTAATCCATGCAGCAAAGCGAGTACACACGGCTCTTTAGCGAACCATTCCGGGTAACCGAACCGGAATTCGTACACCGTGTTGAAGTAGCGCACGCTCTTGGAGATCATGAAGCCGAGTGCAAAGCACTGATCGACCTCGCATTTGCTCGGATTCACATGGGGAAGGCTGCTGATGCCTTGGGTCCGTCAGCCGAAGCAAGAACCCTTGCAACTGTGCATCATCAGGCCGCTTTGGAAGTTGAAGCGAGGCTCTGGCACAACTGCGCCATACACTTCAGCAATGACCATGAAACGCCCACGTCGTTTGACGCGTTGATCACCGAACTCGCGGCACACGGTCTGACCGCCTACGTCCCTATCGCTCTTGTTGTGCGTGCCCGCGAACTCGACCGAACGAATCGGCGAGAAGACTCATATGCGCGGATCGAACAAGCGCTTGCCCTTGTGAAGGAGATATCCGATCCCTATGTGCGGTCATTTACATTCAGACTATCCGGGATGTTGCTTCGGGCACACGAACACTTCACACAGGCGATAACACTTTTTGAAGAGGCACGGTCCGAGGCAGAACACGCCGGACTTCTCTCACAGCTTGCACGCACGCTCAGTGCGATGGGTTCGGCCTACGTTGCTGATCAACGTCCTAAGGATGGACTCACCGAACTGCTTGTTGCTCTGGATCTCTACAAGAAGCTTGAGATCAATGATTGGTATGTAGCAGAGACCAATCTCAATCTTGCAATTCTCCACGACCTCGGACATGACCATTCGCAGGCTATCGGATATGCTCAGCGTTCAAAGGCCCTCTTTGAAGTAGCAGGAGACATAGCAGAGGCTGCACGAGCAGAGAATGTCCTTGGTGTGTTGTTTGAGAAAACCGGCGATCTCGATCGGGCACTTGCAACGTATCAGCAAGCTCACGCTCGTTTCCGTCACGTTCGGAGCACGCACACGTTTGCCACGCTGCCACTTGCCAACGCCGCAAATCTGTTGCGTCAACGTGGCGACTCCGCTGCAGCCTTGGAGATGCTCACCGAGGCTCTCAATCAATCTATCGCCAACAACAGCACAGCCGGTCAGTCGCAAGCGAATGCCTTTCTCGGCTCATTGTACGACCAAGAAGACAGTCCGCTCTATGACCCCCAAAAAGCCGAGACCTATCTCATGGAGGGTTATACACTTGGCCTAGAGCGAAAGACCATCAGCCCCCTTATCCTTGAACATCTTGCTCAGTACTATGAGCATCACAAGGATTTTGAACGGGCACTGCGATTTATCAAGGAACTCTACGATCATCGAGAGCGAGTGCGCGATGAAACGGCGCAACGGCGGATATCACAGTTAGAAGCGCGAAGGCGGATAGAAGAGGCGCATACACTTGCGGAGATTGAGCAACTCAGGAATGTGGAGTTGAAGGCAGCTCAAACCTTACTTGTGGAAAGTGAGAAGATGGCCTCGCTTGGTCAGCTCACCGCTGGCATTGCTCACGAGATCAACAATCCCGTAACCTTCATCGCTAGTTCCGTTGCTCCATTGCGAAGAGACCTGTTGGAATATGAATCAATAGGTGGCACAGGCCCCCTTGCTGATGAATTGCGGACGGAGATCTTTGAGCTATTGGATGGGATTGAGACCGGGGCACGGCGTACGGCAGAAATCGTGCGGAGTCTGCGTACTTTTTCCCGCCTGGATGAAGGGTCGATCAAGTTGACGGACATTGTACATGGGATAGAGAGCACCCTAACCTTGCTCAACACCCGCATTAGGGGCATTATCGACGTTGTTCGGGAGTATGATGACGTCCCGCCCATTGAATGCAGAGCAGGTCAGATCAACCAGGTCATCATGAACATCCTTGCCAATGCAATCGATGCGTTGGAAAAGACGAGCAACCCAACAATCACTATACGGGTTCGACGGTTAGGGGGCGAGCACGTCACGATAACGATAGCCGACAACGGAGCAGGGGTTCCTGAAGCATCGCTGCCCCGACTTTTTGAGCCTTTCTACACAACGAAGGACGTTGGTAAGGGAACGGGGCTTGGGTTGTCGATCAGCTATGGTATCATTGAACGTCATCACGGACGGATAGAAGTCCACAATGACAACGGAGCGGTATTCTCCATCACATTGCCGATCGCCCAGCCGGCGGACGGCGAGACCAAGAGTTAGCCATGAACACAGAACTTGCCCACATCCTGTACGTTGACGACGAAGAGTTCAACCTTACGGCCTTTCGCGCAACGTTTCGCAGAAGCTTCAACGTTCACACAGCACTCAGCGCAACCGAAGGCGAAGAGATCCTGCGAACACAGCCGATTGAAGTGATCATCACCGATCAACGCATGCCTGAGGTAACAGGTGTGGAGTTTCTCGAGCGCGCGCGTGTTTCAAGACCAGAGTCCATCCGCATGGTCCTCACCGGATTTGCAGATCTCGAGGCCATCATTAATGCCATCAACAAGGGCGAAGTCTACCGCTACATTACAAAGCCGTGGGACGAACACGAGCTGAAGATGGTGATCGATTCCGCAGTAGAGACCTACCGTCTCCGATCGGAAAACAAACAGCTCGTGGAACACCTTGCTCGCTACAACGAAGAGCTTGAGCAAACCGTTGCCACACGAACAGCAGAACTCAAACGCAAGAGTGATGATCTCGAATCATCCAATCGATCGGTGATCGAGCAAAACCATCAGATCACAAAGCTCAACGCAGAAAAGGCAGAGCTCCTAGCCCTGGCAGGGGAAGATCTTCAACGTCCACTCAAAGAGATCCTCTATGCAGCATCTCATGCCATAGACCGCGAGAAGAAGCTCAGTGTGGACGATGCATTAGCCTCCTTTATCACGATACGCAGTGCCGGCACGCGAATCCAAGCAGTGCTTGAGAATCTGCTTCTCCTCAATACCATTGAGAAATCAGGTGTGGCCGTCTTCCCTACCCATCTCGACCCTGCGATGATCGTGCAAACCGTTGTGATGGGTCATATGCCACGCGCCAAAGAAAAAGGAATCACCATATCCTTCGATCGTATCGGTGGATTTGGAATGGCACATTCCGACCCGGCAGGCATCCAGACCATCGTTGAACACCTCGTTTCAAACGCAGTGAAATTCTCGCCAAGGGGCTCAACCGTTTCTATCTCCGTTGAAGCCAAGGATGGCGCTGCCACCATCCGCGTTGCCGACCAAGGTCCCGGATTCACAGACGCTGACCGCGCCAACCTCTTCACCAAGTTCGCCACCCACAGCGCCAAACCCACCGATGGTGAACTCACCACCGGACTCGGCCTCAGTATCGTGAAGAACTATGTTTCGGCCCTCCAAGGCACGATAACCTTGGAGCCCCCTACCGAAAACGGTGCTGTGTTTGTTGTGAAGCTGCCTGCGATGCATCGCTGAGGCCAACTACGTAGTCGTGGGCCTCAAATAGTTTGCTTTTTACGTCCCGTTGTACGATTTTCGTATCGATACCCTCCTCGTACAACGACAAAGGTTCGATAGATGCAATCGCAAGCTTTGACCATCTCTCCAAAGTACCAAGTGGTAATTCCACAGGAGGTACGGGCGCAGATCGGTCTCGTTCCGGGACAACGTGTGCGTTGGCTCATCCACGAGGGAATGCTCGTCTTGGTGCCGGTACTCACCATCGATGAAATGCGTGGATATCTCAAGGATCATGATATTCGGCTTATCCGTGACAAGGAGAAGTTTGAGCCATGAAACATGAGCCTGTTGTTCTCGACTCCTCGGCGTGGATCGAATACGTTCAGAACGGACCAAATGCCGACGAATACGCTCGTGTATTCAAGGGCAAAAACGTAGAGATCATCGTCCCGAGTGTGTGCATTTTTGAAGTATACCGCTCTATCGAACGCATTGTCTCCATGCGTGAAGCAATGGCGGTTACAATGGGTATGCAGGCCTATGTGATAGACGAACTATCTTCGGACCGTGCTCGCCAAGCGGCAGCGATCAGCAGAGCCCACAGTTTGTCAACAGCCGATGCTATCATCTATGCAACGGCCCTGTCCTATGGCGCAACACTCTACACACAGGACGCAGACTTCATCAAACTCCCCGGCGTAAAGTACTTCAAGCACCGCCGTTAATTAGCACATTAGCACACTAGCACATTAGCACACTAACAATCTAACACTCTACCACCATGGCAACGCAAGACCTCTCAATGATCTCCACCGTGTACAACAACCTTCCTGGTAAGGTAGCCGCAGCGCGTGCGGTGGTGGGTCGCCCCCTTACTCTCGCAGAAAAGATCCTCTACTCGCACATGGCAGATATGCCAGCCACGGCATATACCCGCGGCGGTGCGTATGTGGACTTCAATCCCGATCGTGTTGCGATGCAGGATGCAACGGCACAAATGGCATTGCTGCAATTCATGTCGGCCGGGATCCCCAAGGTTGCGGTTCCCTCCACTGTACACTGCGACCACCTCATCCGCGCTGAACATGGCGCCACATCGGATCTTGAGAAGTCGCTTACAGAAAACAAAGAAGTCTTTGACTTCCTCGCCAGCGTCTCCACCAAATACGGCATCGGTTTTTGGAAGCCGGGCGCGGGAATCATCCACCAAGTGGTGATCGAGAACTATGCCTTCCCCGGTGGTATGATGATCGGTACAGATTCACACACGCCGAATGCAGGGGGCATGGGTATGCTCGCCATCGGTGTTGGTGGTGCAGATGCCGTTGATGTTATGGCCGGCATGCCGTGGGAGTTGCAGATGCCCAAGCTCATCGGTGTGAAACTTACAGGCAAGATGAATGGCTGGACAAGTCCAAAGGATGTGATCTTGAAGCTTGCCGGCATCCTCACAGTAAAGGGCGGCACCGGTGCAATCGTTGAATATTTCGGTGACGGCACTGCTTCGTTCTCTGCTACAGGCAAGGGTACGATCTGTAACATGGGCGCAGAGATCGGTGCAACAACATCCGTGTTCCCGTATGACGCATCGATGGAGAGATATCTCCGTTCAACCGGACGTAACGACGTGGCAGATCTAGCCAATGGTGTTGCAGAACATCTCCGTGCTGATGCTGAGGTTGAATCCAACCCATCGGCGTATTACGACCAAGTGATACACATCGATCTGGATGCCTTGGAGCCCCATATCAACGGGCCATTCACACCGGACCGTGCGATGGAGCTCTCTGAGTTTGTAAAGGCCGTCAAGACAAACAACTGGCCAGAAGAACTCCGCGTTGGACTCATCGGATCGTGCACCAACTCGTCGTACGAGGACATGAGTCGCGTTGCCGATATCGCCACCTTTGCAGCTGCCCACGGACTCAAGGCCAAGAGCGAGTTCACTATCACACCGGGCTCAGAGCAAGTGCGAGCAACTATCGAACGTGATGGGATCTTGGCAAAGATGGAAGCCATTGGTGGAGTTGTTCTCGCCAATGCATGCGGTCCGTGTATCGGTCAATGGAAACGTCATGATGTTCAGGCAGGGGACAAGAACTCCATCATCACGTCCTTCAATCGCAACTTCACCGGTCGCAATGACGGCATCAAGGAGACACATGCCTTTGTTGCATCGCCAGAAACCGTAGCCGCCTTTGTCCTTGCAGGCAACCTCACAACCAACTTCATGAAGGAACCTATCGATGGTGTGATGCTGCAGCCACCTACAGGTCACGAACTCCCGGAGAAAGGATTCGTCCCCGATCCCGATGGATTCATCGTTCCCGCAGAAGATGGTAGGGGGCTGAGTGTGGTTATCGCACCGGAGAGCAACCGCTTGCAAGCACTTGCACCATTTGCGGCACCAAAGCCAGAGGAGTATCAGAACATGCCCTTACTTCTTAAGGCAAAGGGCAAGTGCACAACTGATCACATCTCCATGGCCGGTCCGTGGTTGCGTTTTAGAGGTCACCTCGACAACATCTCCAACAACATGTTCATTGGTGCTATCAACTACATCAACGATACAGCTAACGCGGTAAAGAACACCTTTACCGGAGAATACGCCGAAGTACCTGCAACCGCGCGCGACTACAAAGCCCGTGGCATCTTCTGGGTTGTTGTTGGTGACGAGAACTATGGCGAAGGTTCATCACGCGAGCACGCTGCCATGGAGCCCCGTTTCCTTGGTGGCAAGGCCATCATCGTAAAGAGCTTCGCCCGCATTCACGAGACGAACCTCAAGAAGCAAGGCATGCTCCCGCTCACCTTCGCCAATCCATCTGACTACGACAAGATCCGGGAAGATGACCGTCTCTCCATTGACATCACAACCATCGCACCGGGAGCGCCGGTTACTCTTGGCATCACTCACGCAGATGGATCGGGTGAAACCATCGAACTCAAACACACCATGAACGCCCAGCAGATCGGCTGGTTCAAGGCAGGCAGCGCGTTGAACTTGATCGCAGGGCGTTAATGTGCTAATGTGCTAATGTGCTAGTGTGCTAATAGAAACGGCGGCCCGCTATCCGAGAGGATGGTGGGCCGTTTTCCTTTTCGTAGAGTGTTGGCCTAGTGTTGTTCTGACCGAGTGTACGTAACGGTAGCTCCTTCCAAGATCTTGTCAGGGAAGAACTGGGTAGGAAGTCCGCGGTAGGTGGTCGTACCATTCTCCTCACCGCGGTCGATGGTCAGAACTCCATCGGTGTCGTCTACGGCGTATCGTTCAACCTTCATCGACTTATCTCTGTAGAGAAGCTGCAGAACTTGCATCGATGAGCTGCTGTTTGGTGGAATAGCTGACAGCAGTCGTGCGTTCAACCAACTGAACATCGGATTCGGGCCGTCGACGAGAAGAACACGAAGTGAATCAGGTTGTGGTGGGTTTTGACTGGAGATGTATGACAGCATTTCTGCCCTACTCACATTCCATTCATAGGCCATCTCGCCGTTCCGATGGATCGTGATGCTCACTTCATCGTATCCGGACGGAGTTACAGAAAATCGACACATCACTTCGATAATATCATCGTTGCGGACCACTCGCGTGCGCTCCGTTACGATATGTCGTTTTGGATGTTGTTCGTGTTCGTACGACTCAACGACCACGTCTAAACCCGAACCTTGCTTGGTATATGTTATGGTGTAAGGATCCACGAGGACTCTCCTACAAAGCATTGAGAAATTTCAACAAAGCCAGACACTCTTGTTCCGTGAGATGTAGTGGACGTATGGCCGACGACAATGACCTTTTTTGAGGTGGTATCGCATCGCCTCCTCGATTATAGAAGTCTATTACACTTCTTAGACTCGGCATACTTCCATCGTGCATGTAAGGGGCGGTTTCTGCGATTCGAACAAGACTCGGCGTTCGGAAGGAAAACAAACTCTGCACACCGCCCACAACATCGCCACGACCATTATCATAGTCAAGTCTCCTATTCATCTTTCCGGTCCGAGAGTAGGACGAAGCAATGATAGTAGGTTGGGGATAGACTCCGGTGTTGTGAAAGTCATTATCCGTATACCATGTACCGACATGACACCCATAGCAGCCGCCCTTGCCGTAGAATATCGTCCGCCCCATCGAGAGACGTGTGTCCTTGTTGACCCTCCTGTTACGCTGTTCTGCATCGTCAACACGTATACCGAGTGTTCTTACATACGCTACAAGACTTGCAAAGAAGAGCTCCAGAGCATGTGAACGTTCACGGGTCTTCCATGCAGAAGATCCTTTCCATGGGTTACAAACTACCGAGGCAGTATCCATGTAACGAACTACTGCCCCGGTGTCCAGATCAAGTTCTGCCTTACTAAACACGGGGCCTTCTACTTGCGATCGCAATGACGTTGCCCGCCCATCCCAGAAGAATACGCTGTAGGCTTCAACCGTGAGCAAACTAGGCGTATTCCTGCGCCCAGTGCGTAAACCATCGAACGACACTCGAAGTCCATCCATCAGACTATTCGCAGGTTGATGGCAGTTGCTACAGGCAATGCCCTTCTTGGAGATCGTACTATCGCTGAATATCCGTCGTCCAAGCTCAACTAGATCCTCGGACTCTGATTCCATGGCATCTGGCACCGACGTAGCCGCTGAATCGTAGCTCGTCCAGAGACACAACGTCACCCAAAGTACCAGCCCAGCCACCTTCAACCAGCCAATGCCCGTGATGTATAGCCCCCTCATTGCACGTACCTGCTATATCGTCCAAGCCACCATAGCGCCATCATCCTCCATTCTGTCGAAGCCATGGATGTAGGCCACCTCTCCACCATAGCCGGGCTCTACCACGCGCAACGTGATTCCAGCTGGCGTCGTTACAGAGGCCATGCCGAAGGCATCCGTTGTAGCGAGCAGCTGATTTGTATTGTGGTTGTAGATATTGGCACCAGATGCTGGTGAGCCAGACCCTTCATAATAAACGCGAACAACCGTGGTCACGTTCTGCACCTTCGACGCACTCGCCGATGTATCCACTGTGAGTCCGATCGCAAACAACACGATCATAAGGAAGTACGCCATACATTCTCCTTGCATTCTTCTAGGAATGCTCAGTACGTGATAAAAAGTGAATGCGACTGTTTCTCTAACGCTAGTATGTGATGCAATTCTCGAGAAAATGGGGCGGGAAAACAATTACAACAACACCGAAGGTGTTACACCGATGTTAATGTGCTAGTGTGCTAATATGCTAGTGTGCTAGTGTGCTAATGTGCTAGTGTGCTAATATGCTAGTGTGCTAATGTGCTAATGTGCTAGTGTGCTAGTGTGCTAGTGTGCTAGTGTGCTAGTGTGCTAGTGTGCTAGTGTGCTAGTGTGCCAAATGTGCTAATTGAAACGGCGGCCCGCTATCCGAGAGGATGGTGGGCCGTTGTTATATAGGAAGTGACCGAAGCCTACTTACTATCTGTACGCCGATCGATAGAACTGAGCTGGGTTCAGTCTTGAAGTAAAGACAGGGCTGTAACACATCTTGGCCTTCCGCCTCCAGCTCGCACTATTCCGTGATACGATAAATGCAAGACGCGTCTCGTAGATCCTTGCTCCCTGATAGGCCGTTCCTTTCATACGAATGAACTGACCTGGAGGGATAGGCAACGGGAAACCATCTTGTCCACAGAGGTAGATGCCCTTCTCAACACGGACCCATTCATGAAGAGGGGATCGGCGAGCCTCGAGGTCCAGCTGCACCCCCCTAGATGACCAGATAAGATGTATGGTGTCGGACCGTCGATTTACAATACTGACCAGCAGTTGACTATTCCTATCCGTGTACTCTGATATCACATGAACACTGTCCAAGCCATCTGCCCGTGTGTCAGCGCTGAGTCTAGACATCGTTGACCGATCAATACTCTTGGGCTGGAGATCTTCGTCCCCTCTGGATACTATTGCCCCAAACGAGTCACCTCGATAGGCAATATCTCTCTCGGTAGTTGAGCTTGCACGATCCTTACCTCTCCAAACGATGGCACCGTGGGATGACACAACGCACATCGTATCGTGGATCGTAACTATAATATGATCACGAACGATAGACACGAGGCTGTCTACCCACATCGTATCAACCTGTACTAAGGCGACGCCATTGCTTCGGAAGAAGCGCAGGAAGGAAGGTTCGGAGTATTCTTCGCGAGCGGTCACAATCCCAGTGTCATTGGACACAACAACGTCTTCTCCTGGAATACGTTTGAGGGATCGAAGAAACTCTGACTCGAGATACATCTCCCAGTCATATGAGCGGAACACAGTGCGAAGTGATCTCAATGTTGCTCGACGGTCAGTACCGATGAACTCTGCTACAGGGTGGCGTGCCTTTCCGTACTGGATGATCTCGGTTTCCTCTCTCGTAAGCACATCTCTCGTTCGGCCGGTACGGTCTATGATCTGAGCGAACACTTCGTCATGGTTCTTCCCGTAGTACAGAACGACGAGCGGGACGCCATACTTCGAATCGACAGCGCGTACCCCTTCAAAGGAACGGATCGATATGCCTGATCGATCGATCAATCGCCATGAATGATAGGCTGGGTTATCGTAATCATCGGACTTTGTTTCACTGAGAAGTATCCTACACGAATCGATGATATAGAACTTATGACCTGGCCTTACAATCTCCCGACCCTCGGACGTAACAACTCCGTCACCTGAGTCCGTTTCCACAATTGACATACCCCCTTCAAACGGAGACATGTTGTTATAGGGACCTGTAAAGATCGTTCTACCAGAACTGTCAATGACTTCTGCTCTATCATTCGAATACACTGTGGCCAGTCCCTCTGAGAAGGACATTGCGACGTCCCACTGAGGCTCAAGAACCCAGTCCCCCATCTCATTGATGTACCCGAAGAGCCCAGTGTCTCGAACTGCGGCAAGTCCGTCCGCGAACTCTCCTGCAGAACGGAATCGATGTTGTATCACGAGTTGCCCGCGTTCATCTACATATCCCCACCGATCGTTCACACAGACAGGAATCCGCGTTAGCCCGACTCTACTCTTGATGCGGTCGCGCTTCTGTGATTCTACAATTGCCATCACGTCATCATGAAGACGATCCATGTGCATTGGTAGCAAAAACGCGAGTCCGATCAGCGTAAGAAATAGAGCCACTCCGAGCAACCATTGAGATCGTGTACTCACATTCATCTCCTTTTAGGTGTTCTCCACCAGAAGAGTTTTTTGGGTGGAATCGCGTTGTTGCCAACTTGCTCCATCCTTGACAAAGAGTCTGACTCATGTATTGGACCTATCCTCTACACACGTCCTAACTAACTCGATCTTGCATCGCCCCTTCCTTTAGACGTAGACTAGCAGTGAGTCGAATATAGATAGGTATTCGGTGGACGAGTATCTCAACTCCCTATCTTTCGATATGTCACCCAACAAGTCGTGCCCGGTTGTGTTGCGCTGCAAGAACAACGTTGTGGAGATTTTGGCATTCCGCCACCCACTCGCCGGGAATCAGCTCGTCAAGGGCACCATTGAACTGGGTGAATCAGCACATCAAGCTGCGATCCGTGAACTACGAGAGGAAGCCGGACTTTTGAACGCGGTCATTACTGGCGATCTCGGAATATGGGAGACAGGGTATCAGGATCAAGTATGGTCGTTTCATTTATGCTCGGTTAATACGCAACTGCCAGATAGCTGGGATCACTTTACATTTGATGATGGCGGTCACGTCTTTAGCTTCTTCTGGCACCCTATCGATGCGGAGTTAGCCGAAGACTGGCATGAGGTGTTCCGAGGTGCAATTACATTTGTTAGAGTGGCACTACAACATCGAGAATGATCTTCCAATGATAGTCAACTCACTCACGCATTTTGTACAGGCGATACCTACACCGATAGGAGTGTTGCGTATTGCGTGCACCGAGCAACACATTGTATCTCTCGATTGGAATGTTGTTACACCGAATGAGGGGGCTTCTCATCATCCCCTGCTACTAAAGGCAGAGCAACAATTGTTGGAGTACATAGACGGTACGCGGTGGGTATTCGATCTTCCATTGGAACCGCAAGGAACGGAGTTCCAGAAAAGTGTTTGGGCGGAGCTTATGAATGTTCCCGCAGGAGAGACACGGACGTATACGGACATTGCTGTTAACGTAGGAGGACGGGAGAAGACACGTGCAGTGGGGACGGCAATCGGTCAGAATCCGATCCTCATATTCATCCCCTGCCACCGCGTGATTGGTCGAGATGGGAAGCTTACGGGGTATGCAGGGGGTCTCCACCACAAACGGTGGCTGTTGCGGCACGAGGATCTGATGTTCCGGTAAGCCCCTTACATTCGAAGAGTACTTCTGCCGTATGTTCGGACAGATAATGAGAACGCTTGATACTATTGCAGCAGAGATCGACAAAGCCGTTTCGATCAGTGATGTTCGTCAGCTGACTGTGTTGGCCGATGAAGCGTTGGGCTATGCAGATGTAAAGGGCGAAGCTTTGTCAGAAACTGCACGAGCACACGGTGCCAAGATCAGCGGGCAAAGCAAGGAGTCAAAACGACATGCTCAACGCGCATTAGATCTATTCACTTCGATCAACGACAAACTCGGAGCCGCGGACGTCCTCATGCTTCTTGGGGTGCTTCATGTGCAAGCGAGTGAACTCGAAGAAGCAACACAGGCGTATCGAGAAGCACTCAGCATCTTCAACAGCATAGATGACAAACGTCGCATAGCAAGGGCGACAATGAACCTTGGTTCTGTTCATCGTGCAGCTGGAGAATATGCGCTAGCCTTGGAGCTATTCCATCGTGCTTTAGAATTGTTCGAACGGTCAGATGACGAACGTGGTATAGCCTCAGCTGTTGGCAACATCGGTGTTGTCTACAAGAGCACCGGTGACCTCCCACGAGCACTTGAGTGTTACCAACGGTCGCGCGACCTGTGCGAGAAGTCGGGTGATCGTCGCGGCACTGCCATCGGCATCGGAAACGTTGGTATCATCTTCTTCGATACTCGCGACTATGCTGCTGCCCGAACTCACTTCGAGGCCGCACTTGCAATTCATGAGGAGATCGGAGATCTTCACGGAGTTGCACGTACCACAGCAAACATTGCAAATGTGTTCTCGCAAACCGATGATCAGAACATGGCTCGAGAGTACATGAAACGTGCCCTTGAGCTAAATGAAGAAGTTGGCGACGTGGCATTTGGTTTACATGTGTTAGGCAACCTAGCAGCGTCATATATCGACGATGGATTGCTGGACGACGCACGTGAGGTGCTATCCAAAATGGAATCCGTCAGCCTTGGTGAAACGGAGACCACTGCCGTGCATCGAGCAATGTTATCTCGACTCCATGAACACGCGAATGATTTTGATAGGGCATATGAGCTGATGGTAGAGTCCATCGTCATGTTAGAGAACATCGGTCGAGCAGCCGATGCCGGAGACCACCATGCCGCCGCACGTGAGTTGGCAAAGAAGCGCATGGACTTTGACGGCTATGTTCATCACAACACGGAGCATCTACGTATTCGAGATGAGGTGATGGGTCAAGAAGCCACTCGCAAGCTCGCTATGATAGAAGCGCAGAAATCGATAGATGCCGAGCGCGCTGAAACGGAAAAACATCGCGCCTTGTTATACAACACCCTGCCCCCTACCATCGCCGATAGAGTGTTACGGGGAGAAGTAGTCAACGATGCCTTTGAGATGGCCGCAGTGATGTTCATGGATCTGGTCGGATTCACGTCGATGTCATCAACCATGGCTCCGGATGAAGTAGTGAAGCTCCTCAGCGAGATATTTACAGCCTGCGATGCGATCATTGCCGAACATGGGTTGATGAAGATCAAGACAATCGGCGATTCGTATATGTCCGTAGCATTCAACGGAAATGTTGCTGAATCGTCTTCACAAGCGGCTTCTGATATTCTACGTATGATGTCCGAGTCGTTCCCACAAATCGGAGTTCGAATCGGCTTGCATTGTGGTCCGGTTGCCGCAGGCGTTATTGGCACAGAGCGTTTGCAATACGACGTATGGGGCGACACTGTAAACGTTGCATCGCGCATGGAGAGCTCCGGGGAATCAGGGCGGATCCATATTTCGGAAGAAATGGCACGACGCCTAGCTCCACTCGGAAACAGGATTATTGATCGTGGGACAGTTGATATCAAGGGCAAGGGGCTAATGGGAACATTTTGGCTGATGGGGTATTGACTTTCGTCATAGGATACTGGGCTGTACGTAGATAGCTTGCTGCCACGAGGTATATATGCAACACGTAGCAATTGTAACAGGCGGTGCTTCCGGCATCGGCAAAGCAGTGGTAGAAGAGTATCATCGGCGCGGCATTGCCGTGATCATCGCTGATGTTCAAGACGAACTTGGTCAAGAATTGTCTGCCGCATTGAGTGGACAAGGGGGCAAGGTAATGTACGTTCGATGTGATGTTACGTCGCCCGAGGACCAACAACACGTGGTAGATGTGGCGATGAAAACATACGGCCGACTAGACATTGCCGTGAATAATGCCGGAATTGGTGGTGAAGCCAATCCAACAGGTAGCTATAGTCTTGATGGATGGCACCAGGTTATTAATGTCAATCTCAATGGCGCCTTCCTAGGTATGCGTTCGCAGATCCCTTCCATGATTGCAACAGGTGGTGGTTCCATTGTGAATGTCTCATCCATACTTGGGGCTGTTGGATTTTCCGGTGCACCGGCCTATGTAACGGCAAAACATGGACTGGTTGGTCTAACGAAGGCGGCTGCACTTGATCATGCACTGCAAGGTATACGCGTGAATGCTGTTGGTCTCGGATTCATCGAGACCCCGCTGATTGCGGGGATCATTGAAGATCCAACGCAGCGCGACTATCTCACGTCACTCCATCCGATGGGCAGGCTCGGCCGTCCGGAAGAAGTTGCAGACCTCATCTGTTTCCTTACAAGTGAGAAGGCAACATTCATAACAGGTTCATATTTCCCTGTTGATGGCGGGTACTTAGCGCGTTGAACTTATAGCACGAGCTTGTTCGTGGGCCGCCTCGAGTTTTGCGAGCGCGTCTATAGCACCATGTGATCGCTCCTTGTCAACTTCCAAGACAAGATGACACGTAGGACAGACCACTGAGCCAACGTAGAGCAGGTCTGCTATTGTAACGCGAATATGTGTAGCACACTCCGGACAACGTAGTCCGGGATCCCTGCTCACTTCTACCACGGGCATGGTCTCCTCGGGCTGACGACCGAGGAGACGATTCCACCATATTGAGATCGAAGTAATGATGCTTCGAAAGAACTGCGTCACGGCTGTTTCTCCTTCTGTGTGTCGGAGATTCCTTCTTGAAGCAGATTCATGAGACTTACCATGCCGTGTGTGAGATCGGCTTGCTGAAGAGTAACAGAGATATCCATCGTTAATCGACCCGAGTCACCGGATGATGTTGGTCGTTGCAACGATGTTTTAACAAGGGGCGAGGCAATGATCGCCTTCATCTGCGGTCTACTTGGTGATGACGCAGCATCTGTGATCACGAGAGACATATCGATCGTTGCTTCGCTGATCTGCAGAGACGGGATAGGTACGATAGTAAGTAGTGGAACACTAATCGTTGATTCAACACTCGTTCCATCAGCAGACCGGCGACTATACTTGAACGAAACAAGTCGAGGAGTACCGATATCGTCAGTGCCCGCCTTTGTTCCGGGGTTGGAAGGGGGCAAGAACCCAACCTCCTTAATGAAGTCCGCTGTGGTGCGAGCGGCTATGGCTTCTGCTTCTATCAGCGCACGCAATGGAGCACCGAGGAGATCGCCAAGAGTTCGCGGTGTGAGTGCGCTCATGTTATTCCTCCTCCTGTGGAAGAATGTTGTTCACATCCAACGAGATCGTGACCGTAGAGATCATGTGTTGCGGAATGTCCTTGAGATCCTCCGCTACAACGTCAATGACCATTCGTTTCTCAGAAGGCTGAGCAGCAATCGCAGCGAGTTTGGCAGCCAGCGCTTCGGAGATCTGTTTGATCGATAGGAGGAACTCTGTAGAAGCGCGATTCTGGATCTGCATGCGCTCATCCTTCATGCGCGCTTCTGCGAGTTTGGTTTGTTGAGGAGTAAGCGTCTGTCCGGCACGAAGTTTTGAGATCGTGTCAACATGTGCCCGAGCGTCTCTAAGCGTGGTGAACTTGCGTGGTGTCAACTGAATGTCGGTTGAGAATGCAACCAGTCGAACCTCAATGTCCTTACGTTCTTCAACGACGATAAGGTCCTTATAGACCTCCATTTTTGCTGACTCAGCAAAGCGCAGAGCTTCGGATCGTGCGGCTACCGAAAGCTCTTTTTCAATCGATTCAGGCGTTGTTGACAGAAGCCCCATTTTGAAGATGGATTGCTCGATTTTTGGATCAAGCGGAAACGGAAGAGAGGCTATGGAAGATCGGACAACATCTCGAACACGTTGCTCCTTTCGTGCGCGATCATCCGGTGAGTCATCTACACTTCTGACGGCAACCTTCAGATCGATCTTCAGATCGCGTATCTCGGTACGTGGAATGGTGAACGCACGGAGGATAGGATCCTTTGCATAGGATGAGACCAAATCGCGCACCGCTAGGTCTGCCTGACCCCGTGCCTCAGTCACATCGCGGAGTATTGCGCCAACAACATCGCGGAGATCTGCCATAGCCCCTTACCCTCCCTTCTAGCTATTACGTTGTAGGATCGCTTCTTCGAGGATGCCAAGTACCCTACCGAGTCCGGCCGGCATTTCATCTTGAACCGCTCGAACATGGATATCCATCGTGTATTCTACACGGTTGCGGGAGGACTGCGTCTGATTGCTGTTGTGTCTGGTGGCCACTTTTGCGTTGAAGCCCACCTTTACCGGAGAGAGGAAGAATGAATACCCGATATCGAGTGACGTATCTGTTGCCACCGACGAAGAGCTTGACGATGTACTCTCGTGTTGTTCGGTGATGTTAGCGGTAAAGTCGATGGTCATCTCATCGATGCGGATGTACGGAATAGGGACGATCGTCAGGATTGGTACCTGCAGCTCGATCTTTTCCGTATCTGCGCCGGGTGATGAGGGGGCAGTTGCACCCGCACCCGAACCAGCGCCTGTTTTGAGTCGTGTATATTTGAACACAACGTATCGGGTATCACCAAACTCGGCCGGATCCGGAGGAGTAGAGCCACCACCTGACGGTGTGGGCGGTACAAATCCAACGTTCTTGATGAAGTCTACTGTGGCCTGAGCGGCCAACGCCTGGGCACGGATCGCGGCGATCATCGGTGAGCCGATGACTTGTCCAAAAGGCAGAGAGCGGAGAGTACTGTTCGCGAACCCCATAAAGGCCTCCAATGGAGTAGGTGGGAAAAGGTGATGCGATGCTACTTCCTCTGGCGCAACGTACGTAGAAATACGTATCGAGTCAACATTTTCGTATTTCCTTTTCGACACATCATGCCTGAGCCCCTTAAAGAGATGTTCAACCGCAGCGCCATCCAAGCCATCTCCGAGCTTGTACAGGTGGCCTACCCGGTGTTTGACGCAACCTCATTCCGCCGCATGGCCACCACCGGACTGGCCGATCTCGAACTTCTGCCGCGGGCCAAGCACATCGCAGCTGCATTGCACCGGCATCTGCCGTCCGACGTTCCCTCGGCCCTCGACATCATCGTGAGGGCTCTCCCCAAGCCCCCTGACGTAGCAGAAAACCAGGAGTTCTCGTCGTTTATCTACATGCCCTTTACGATCTATGTGGCGGAGCATGGCCTGCCCCATTTTAACGAGGCGATGAGGGCCAATTATGAACTCACACAACGGTTCACTGCAGAGTTCAGTATCCGGCCATATTTGATGCATCATCAGGAACGGACGTTGGAGACCCTTCATCAATGGGCCACGGACCCAAGTCACCATGTGCGCCGTCTTGTGAGTGAAGGCACTCGTCCCCGACTTCCTTGGGCCACACGCTTGCCGGCGTTCCAGAAGAACCCCAAGCCCGTACTTGCTCTGCTCGAAAAGCTCAAGGACGATCCATCTCTCTACGTTCGTCGGTCTGTTGCCAACAACCTCAACGACATAGGCAAGGACAACCCCGATGCATTGTTCTCTACAGCAAAGAAGTGGTTGAAGGGGGCAAGCACCAACCGAGAATGGGTTGTGAAACATGCATTGCGCTCTTCGATCAAACGTGGCGAACAGGGCGCATTTGCAGTGTTAGGGTATGACAAACCGCCATCCGTGAAGATCAACAATTCGAACATTGATCCAGCTACACCAAGGATCGGTGGCAACGTCTGCGTGACATTCACAGTGAAGAACACATCGAAACTCACCGAAGATCTGCTCATTGATCTCAGCGTTCATTTTGTGAAGTCGAACGGCACCACAAATGCCAAGGTCTTCAAGCTCACCACGGCACAGCTTGCCCCAGGTGAACACATCGATCTTCGCAAAACCATTTCCCTCAAGCAACACACTACACGAACGCACTACCCCGGCGTGCACCGTGTGGAAGTGGTGGTGAATGGAAGGGCGTTCGAGTGCGGAGAGTTCACGCTGAGCGCGCAGGGCTGACCCAGGGGGCTGACCCAGGGGGCTGACCCAGGGCTTTAGCCCTGGGCTTCACACCCAGGGCTAAAGCCCTGGGTCATGCAAGCGTGTCACGTTTCCCTGTTGTGGGTGCACGTACATGCATGACGCATTCTTACACACAGCTGTATTACCACGTTGTCTTGGTAACGAAGTATCGTACTCGGTGGATCCGAGAGGTGATCGAAGTGATCGTGTGGTCGGTAATTCGCAAGGAGTGCGAAAAGATCGGTGGCAAGGTCTACAAGATCGGTGGGGTAGACGATCACGTCCACATCGTTGTAAGCATACCACCGAGTATTGCTCTCTCAACATTCATCGGACGGGTGAAGGGGGCAACCTCCTTCAGACTCACAGCAATGCTTCCCGCCCTCGAGGACTTCCGCTGGCAAACCGGCTACTACGTGAACACCGTGTCACTCCGTGCTCTCCGAACCGTCATCCGCTACGTAGCACGCCAGCGCAAACACCACTCACGCTGACCCAGGGCGTCACCACTCACACTGACCCAGGGCGTCACCACTCACGCTGACCCAGGGCGTCACCACTCACGCTGACCCAGGGCTTTAGCCCTGGGTGTAACGCTCACCCGTGCCCTGGGCGTAACGCTCACCCGTGCCCTGGGCGTAACGCTCACCCCCTACACGTACCTCGTAACGGCCATCACAACAACGGCTACGAGCAACAGACCAGCGGCGATGCGACCACCCTTGCCGAGTCGTTCCCGAACGTCGCTCAGTTCGAGGATCTGGTCGGGAGTAGGGGACCCACCGGTTGCGCCGATTTCGGCTGCAAGCGCACCCATACGCTGGCTTGCTGGACGCATCACAAGGAATCCAAACACAAAGGCTGATAGCCCCGATATACTTCCGATCATTAACACTGCTCCGTGCGTGGTTACCATCCAATCAACATCAAATCCGCCAGAGACAATCCATAAGAGCCACAGACCGGAGCTCACCACGAGAAGTGGAGACGCTAACATGTACTTGATCAAGGGGGTTCGGCCAGCTAATGCCTGCATAAAGGGTCCAGAAGCCGGACCGGCCATTCTTCCCGCAGGCTCAATGAATAACGCCATACTAAAGGTCCACCCTGCCCATAGTACGCCAAACAATATGTGGATGAGTCGAAGAGTGATCATGAGTTCGTTCATACGCGTTTCGTTGCAGTTTTGTGTGAAATGAGAAGGTGCGCATACGCACCCACAACCCATAGGTTGCGACGCCTTTTTCCATCGGGCAAACATGCTCCGTCATTTATCTCGTCTCCTCTATGAATCGTCGCACCTTCATTGCAGCATCTGTTGGGGCCGCCACACTTGCTTCTGCCCAACACATTCTCGCCGAGAGCACACGGACACCACTCGTTATCTCAACATGGGACCATGGCCTACCAGCCAATTCGGCTGCTCTCCGCATTCTCAATAACGCCGGATCCGTTCTCGATGCCGTGGAGCAAGGGGTAATGGTCGTAGAGTCCGACCCAAACAATCTTAGTGTTGGATTAGGGGGCTTACCGGATCGTGATGGTGTTGTTACTCTCGATGCTTCAATTATGACCGGTGATGGTCGCGCCGGCTCGGTGTGTTTCGTGCAAGGCATTCAACATCCGATCAGCCTAGCTCGCATGGTTATGGAGCGCACACCACATGTATTGCTTGCAGGATCCGGGGCCGAGAGATTTGCTCGCGAACAAGGTGTCACTCAACAACCAAATTCACTCACACGTCAGGCTCGCGCTGCATGGGAGGAATGGTGCAAGAAGAAGAATTATTCGCCGGTGATCAATATGGAGAATCACGATACGATCGGACTCTTGGCAATGGACAACACCGGTGCGATGGCTGGAGCCTGCACTACGAGTGGACTGGCCTATAAAATACATGGTCGCGTTGGTGACTCTCCCATCATTGGCGCAGGACTCTACGTAGACAATGAGGTGGGCGCGGCAACGTGCACGGGGCTTGGTGAAACAGTCCTACGAACGTTGGCATCATTCCTAGCCGTTGAACGCATACGAATGGGCGACCATCCACAAGTAGCGTGTGAGACGGCCATCAAACGCATCGTCTCGAAACACACGAACTACCGTGAGTTCCAAGTTGGCATTCTTGCCATTGATGCAGCTGGCAGACACGGAGCATTCAGCATTCAAAAGGGGTTCACTTATGCCGTACAAGACAATCTCAAGGAAGCTGCGTACTACGTGAAGTAGTCGAACAATGAATCAACGGCTACAAAGTCCTTTACCTCGTGTGTGGCTGCAAGCTCGTCGCGATCTACACGATTGACTGCACAGTGTACCAGGATCAGTTGAAACGAATTCTCCGAAATCTTGGTCCGCTGCTCATCGAGAGAACACGCTACCTCCACGGTGTTCCCAAATGCCTTGGCTACACGAGCAGCTCCAAGGACAATACGTTCGTGCCTTCCAACTACGAGAATGCGCATAGAGTATACTTAAGATGTGCGACGCAATGTTAAAAGTGCTATGATTTCATCCAGCCTTCTCTCGATACCGACGAGTGAATTGAACTGCGATGGGTCCGGATGGGATCGAGCACGCAATTGTTCGCGTGTCGAGATTATTCGTGTTCGAAAATCATGAGCATCGATGATG
>DATGWS010000104.1:0-8734 GCA_035299365.1 Candidatus Didemnitutus sp. | reverse complement strand
GATGCAACTTCGAAAGCCGGGTGAGATAGACAGACTCTCCATCCCCTATGGGACTCAGAGTGCCGATCTCATGCTCGATCTTGTTGGTGCCTTCTTCCGTCAAGCACGAAGAAGGGGCTTTGCAATGCTCCCATCACGAGTGGACGATGTGCATGTTCTACCGAAGCGCGAGGCCATGTTCCGCATGACCTTGGCAGATCTGGTACATTTTCTCCACCGCTTCGATCCAGAACGTCTCTCCGACACGGAACTCCATCGTGCGGTTGACGCGGTCTTACAGCGATGTGCACGTGTGCAGCGAACAAGCGTTCCAACGATCGATGCCATCGATCTTGCCTTGCGAGCTGTTGTACATGTGCGAGGGCGTACACATGGGAAGATCGCCATGTTGGAACTCGGTCCAACACAAGGACTAGCAAGTGTGCGACAAATCCTGATGCAGGGCAGTGACACGTGTGATGCCCGTATCTATGCCCCATCTGCTGATGACGAACGCGCCGTGGTGTTGCGATCGAGCGGCAGACTAGATGCCACCAATGACGTACGAATCTTGCGAGACACCAAGGTTTCAAAGACACCTTGGGATCTTGTTGTTGCTTCGTCCACGGACCATCATGACCGTCACCGCCTGAGGCTCCTACTAAGTAGGATGCCCATTTCAGATAACGGCGTGATTGTGCTATTCCTTCCTATGTCCAGCCTTCACGACGAAGAGTACGATGCCATGCGCTATGCTCTCACGTCGCGCTTTGCCGTGGAGTGGGTTGTGGTCAGCGACGCTGAAGCCCTCGCAGAGCCCGATACCGGTGTGTGTTGTGTAATCGCACGCAAACTCCCCGAGGGTACGATGCAGGAGCCCCCTGCTCGCTTCGTCTATCTTCGACGTCCGATAGCAGCCTTCTTCCCCACGTCAAAGGCCTCACGCGACCTGGAACAAGCCAGACTCAGAGCTCTCGACGAATTCGTTGCATACCTCGATGCCTCCGAGCGTGGCAAGCTCAATGATGAGGCCGTGGTGCGTATGGTGAGTCAGACTACACTGAGAGAGAGACCATCATGGGAGGACTTCCTCATCCCGCCCGACATCCTCGCCTCGATCCTTGTAAAGACCGGACCACACCTCCGTTCGCTCAAGGATATCGCCGAAGTGTCAGGGGGCATGCGGACCGGCGCCAACGACCTCTTTGCACCGGATACTCACGACATTGCCAATGACGACCTAGAAATGCAATACTGGCAGCGCACGATGGACGACGGATCTGTGCGCGACAACATCATCCTCACCTCGGCTGATGATGTAGACACCATGCTCGGTCTTCCGCGATCGGACCGCAGGTTGTTGTTACTCCCGACTGACCGCACAGAACTTGCCGGTACGAACGTTCTTACGCGTATTGAGCGTGCCGAGCGTGACGGCATTCATTTGCGCTCATCGGTCCGTCACCGCGAGGTATGGTGGCATCTCCAGCCCCCTTCCACTCCTCACCTTATCATCCCCAAACATCAATCCGACAGATGGTTGGTGTGTGCTAATACGGTACAGGCCTATATCACCGATGCCTTCATTGGCATTTCGCTGAAAGAACCATCACGAGCTGATGCACTGACCCTGTGGATGAATTCCTCAATGGGGCTTTTCCTCACTGAGCTTGTACGATTAGAAGACAACGTACTCGACATCACTGTGCGAGACGCTCAAGAGTTTCCAGTACCATCGGATGCAATTCTCGACGCGATCGATCTCAAGAGACATGCACAACTGGCGCGCCGGCCTATACGTTCACTCGTAGCAGAACTTGGTGCTGCTTCGTCGGACAGTGTACGTCAGGAGACCATCCATCGAGACCGACGCAAGCTTGATGAATGGCTTATGCAGGACGTCTTTGCCCTCACCGATGAAGAGCAGCGGTGGGTCTATCGTTTTGCCTTTGCATGGTGGCATCGTCCAAGTAATGTACGTCACCTCACCAACGCCCTTGCCAACGAACTTGAGCGCAAGCATAAGATCAAGCCCCTACGTCAGTGGTACACGCCCCTTCTCGAACAACTCCCCGAGGAGCATCGCCGAACCATCATCGTCGACACCGGCATTACTCGTGCCGAAGTGGATGGCACGATGTTCGGATGGCGTGTCACCTGTTGGAAAGGGGCTCGCCAGGACACCGTTATCGACTGCGGTTCGCAGGAAGAAGCAGAGATCATCGCCCTCTTCCTCAACCTTGGAAAGGTAACTGTAGAAGTCCCAAGCGACGCCCCCATCATTGCCGACGTTCTCCCACGTCTACGTTCCTTCAGCGAAGACCTCACCCGCACGCTCAATGATGTAACATCCACCGTCCCCACAGACCTCCGTCCAGCCCTCGCCCGCAGCGTAAAGGCAACCATGACGGCGTTGTAGACTTACCCCCCATACCCCCATGACTACGTCATGCTTCGCTGCTTTACCCCCATGACTACGTCATGGGCTAGGTAAATATCGCCCCTACGGGGCTGATCGAATATTCGCTGTTTGCTGTTCGCTGTTCTCTGTTTGCTGTTCTCTGTTCGCTGTTCGCTGTTCTGAATTCGTCACATTCCGCCCCCTTCAACACACGATGAGGGATGGAACTCATCGATATCATTGCCCTTTCTTTTGCCGGACGTCTCACGTCGGCTGAGGTGCGGGAATTGGCCTGTGCTCACACTACTCTCACGTCGGCGTTGGAAGCCATCGGGCGTCACCCCATGGACCTAGGTGAGCAAGCAGAACGTCAGCTCGAACGCTGCACCGAACTTGGCATCTCGATCATTGCCTTCAACAATCTGCGATATCCGGTTCGACTCAACTCCATCGACAACTTCCCTGCTCTCTTGTATGTGAAGGGGGCTCTCCCGCCCGAGTATGAAAGCTCGGTAGGTGTTGTTGGAACTCGGTCGTGCACAATCCACTACGGCAAGCCCGTGACGGAGATGTTCGTTGAAGAATGGACCTGCAGAGGATGCACCATTGTAAGTGGCCTTGCAAATGGAATCGACATGATCGCACATGAGACATGCCTACGTCACGGCGGCAGAACCATTGCTGTGATCGCCAGTGGAATCGATAAAATCACGCCCATCCCTGCCAATGACCTTTCCGATCGCATAGCAGCCAACAACGGCTGTGTGATATCCGAACACGCCTGTGGCATCAAGGCCCAACCTCCCTATTTCCCGGCGCGCAATAGAATCATCAGCGGGCTTAGTGATGCCATTGTTGTTATTGAAAGCAAGAAGAAAGGGGGCGCCTTGATCACCGCCGAATTCGCGTCCAAACAAGGTAAGGCGCTCTACGCCGTGCCCGGTCCCATCAACTCAACACGCAGTGAAGGGTGCAATGCACTTATCAGGTCGGGTCAAGCCCATTGCCTTACCACTGCCGACGACATCTCTAACGACGTAAACCTTTCACACAGTCAGGAGCCCCTTACTAACTCTTGCTCCATACCCGGACTCGATGATGGCGAACCCCACCTTGTTGATGAACTTGCATCGTGCTGGCAATGCACCATTAGCGAAGCACTCTCACGACTCATGAGCCTAGAGATGGAGGGGAAGGTGAAACAGCTGCCCGGGCAGAGGTATGTAGGGAGGTAGTAGCGTCGGGCTCAGATACGGAGATACGGAGGTACGGGGTTACGTGGTTACAGGGTTCACAATCATTGCTTTTTAGTGTCGTGCACGCCGAGAGCTATACAACAACACCAGCTCCAATACAACTTGGATGACGAACAGAATAAGCGCTAGAAACGTGAAGAGTCCTTCGTGTTCACTGCGAAATCTGAAATGTACACCGACTAGGTCCAGTAGCTCTGTCAAGCCATTCTGATTAATGACATGCACACCATCTGGTCGGACAAGTGCGAACAGCAGCATGTTGATCGCCGAACATAGCACAAGTACAACCTTTCTCTTAAGTAAGGCTAGCCTGAATCCGATAGTCAAATGGACCAATAGTACCGGCAGCACTAATACTGCTGACAACATCAGGAAGAGGCCAGCGCTTGCAATCAGGGCAACGATCGCGATCCCGAAGAGTATCCAGTAGGCGTAGACGAGCGATGATGGAAAGTCCCGCATTTCGATCGTATATGTGACAAGTTGGGTATGATTTAAATTACAGTGATTTCAATGCACAACTTCACCTATCTCATTGGCGTAGTAGGTCTGGCTCTGGGCACATTTTACAGTCTACCACGCAAGCGGTTCCAATGCCTGCTCTATTTATACAACATGTTGCACTCGGGACAAGTGACGTCGGTGGAGGATAGGTCTCTCCCGCAAATCGTAACTGTCCAAGAAGAGAAGTCATTGCCAGAAGTTGCAATGCTAGTGGTATGATATTTGTGGCTTTTCATTTGAACAGAGGGAGTACAGGGTTACAGTATTCCTGTGTCGTTGACTATCGATGTAATTTGTTGTTGGCGATTCCTATCCATTGGCGCAAATATGAAGTACTGTCTTGCAATAGTTATCCTCTTTTTGGCGTGTACCATGTATGGTCAGACGAGAGACCGTCGGGCTCTGCTCGATATCAATGGGCGTGTTGAAGAGATATCCGTATCTCCCAATGAAGAGATTTGGCTGGTATCAGCCACCGGTCACGCCTATTACACAAAGAGTATAGACTCCAATTGGATAACTGACAGATCTTTGAGCAAAAAGAATGATGAAGAGTACCGTCATCAGTCCTATGAACGGATCTCCTTCTTCGACAAAGACACCGCAATATTATCGGGATACATCTCAGCCGTGGACACGGGCTATAACCCTCGGAAGAATGGGTACTACCGAACGACAGATGCCGGTAAAACATGGAACTTGATGGATTACGGTGGTAACTCGTGGATATACACCATTTGTACGAGCGATCAAGGTCATGCCTGGATGGGTGGGTTGTCAAAGCAAGTTTTCTATACGAAGGACTACGGTCGCAGTTGGACAACTAAACAGCTACCCTATTCATCCTCCGATAGGACGTATGGCATCAGCATGCGATCCTCGGGCATCGGAGTGGCAAGTTCTGACAATAACGAGATTGTCGCAACAACTGACAACTGGAGTTCGGTCACCCACTTGCCAACTCCACTAGACCAAAATCTGATTCAGGCCAATAGAGAGATTCAGAGTACTGATAATCGCATTTCGAAGATCGCACTCTGGAATGAGTTCATCATCGTGAAGCAGGCTGGACGTGTGTTTATCACACCTCGTCATCATATCTCATGGGCGCGCTTCCACCATGACATTTATGATTTTGCAATTGATGCCAATACACAGAAGCTCTTCGCTGTAAAGGCGGACCTAACTGTTCTCGCATTTACCAGTCCTATAGCGTTTCACGACATACGTAGTGAAGCACTTTCCTGTCATCCAGTTGACTTAAAAGCTATTAACAACAGTTTGTTTGTATTGTGCTTAAACAACGAAGTGTACAAGGTCAGCGAGAGCAGGTTTATTCGCACACGACCATACACATTAGACTTTGCCATACCAGAACCAACATTCGTCATGCGATCTGGAGGAATGAAATGGGGTGTCTCTGGAGATCATATCTATATGGCTGATGATGACAGCTCTGGTTGGTACAGAGACAATGTTCTTGGCTTTTATGTAGGTGGTTGCAAGCAGATATCAGACAGCGCTGCGATACTTTGGGATGGATTGAATACCAACTACCTTTACTCTATTTATGACCGCAAATCGACTAAATACGTTCCAACTTTCTCACTCAGTGACTTTGTCAGTTCTCCGACCGCTTCACTTTCAATATCGTCCGTTGGCCGTGGTTGTTTTAACTACGACAATGACATCATTGTGTATAGCCGAACCAGTGACACAACACTTCAATCGACTAATGTTTCCATTAGCAGCAATGCCAATCCTAGGCCCTCCCGTTTCAAACGGAGCATTCGAGTCGATTCAGTTCTCCAAGTTCTAGATGACATTAATTCTAATCCGGCAACAATTCCCTCTATGAGAGACTTTCGTATCACCTCTAAGGACAAATCAAACTATCGATCGATGGTTGACGCCAATGTCAGGAACAACAAGAAATACAATGAATTTGCCGAAAATAGTTTCGACAAGAGTTTCTACTATTCCGTCCCGAATATGCTCGATTCTCTTCCTGACTCTATCCTCACACAAGTACTCAATAGCCGTGAGCGTTTCGCTAGTACATCAAGCAGCACAATAGCCGTACAACTCGTCAACAACAATGGCGACACGCTTATTGCCTCGCGCCACTCTTATTCTAACGGATATCCGTGGAATCTTCCTTGGAAAATTGAATACAAGGGACTGACGTTTACCAACTACAGCATCGAGTTCTCGCGTTTCATCAACTCGTGCCTCCCAGACGGCTTCATGGGCAAGGAGGTATTTGACAATCGGATGTTGATAATGAAAATCGCCAACTACTTGAACGCACTCCGTGAATAAGCTCAGTTAATATGTCATACCTGATGCTCATCTTATTCCTGATTCCGCCTGGGCTCGCTATTGCTACCTACTTCATACTTGTTGAGCGTCCCTACTTCTGGAGTACAGTTCTAGCACATTTGGTGATCTTCGTTTCTTACATGGCCCTCCTTTACATCTTTTCTCGGGAGATCGCCGGTCACAATGAATACGGCTTGAGACTCATGGGAATAACAATACTCATCATGGTGGTCCACATCATTGGCGCTTTCATACATGGACTCTATATTCGATCGAAGTTTAAACGTCAAGAGTGAGTAACTGAGATGAGTGGAACCGTCACGAAAATCACGTCGGATGGAATTGACTTCTACCACGGCACCAAGGCCGACTTGAAGATCGGCGACCTCATAGAGCCGGGCTTTCGGTCGAATTATGGCAGCCGGAGACACGCACTTTACGTCTACCTCACGGCAACGCTCGATGCTGCTGTATGGGGTGCAGAACTCGCTCAAGGGGAAGGGGCTGGTAGGATCTACATCGTAGAGCCAACCGGTTCTATCGAGGATGATCCTAACCTCACCGACAAGAAGTTCCCCGGTAACCCTACGAGGTCATATCGAACAAAGGATGCGCTTCGCGTTGTTGGCGAGATAACAGAATGGCAGGGACACACACAGGAACAGCTCACAATGATGAAGAATCATCTTGATGAGCTACGACAACTTGGTATAGAGGCGATAGAGGAGTAATGAGGTATCCTGTTACGGGGTTACGAGGCTACGCACTGTCCTTGTAATTTCAAAAAGGCAGTGTAGGTTCGTGATCATCATTCACCCTCCAGAACAGGACGTTTGTGAACAAGGATATCAGCAAATACAATGACGATATGACGTCAGACGACAAAGCAATCTGCGACCTCCTAGCCACGATGATCGACAATGTGTTGGAGGAGGCGGAGAGTAAGGTGTGGCATGCACACCCTGTTTGGTTCTTGGACGGCAATCCAATAGTTGGGTATAGCAAGCAGAAGGCCGGTATACGACTGATGTTCTGGAGCGGCATGGACTTCGAAGAAGTCGATTTGAACATTCATGCGAAGAAGTTTAAGGATGCATCAATTGTCTATCGTACAGTTGAGGATATTGACACGATGGCGGTACAGCGCTGGCTTACGAAGTCGAGGGGGATACAGTGGGACTACAAAAACATTGCAAAGAGAAAGGGAATCTTGGAGCGGCTACTGTAGAATTGAAACCGCGTTTGGATAAGCTTATAGACAAATCTGCTGAATCCGTAAATTCTACGTTCTTCCAACCTATATAGAGCACAATGCTACGATCTGTACATCCCAAACTGCCGATGCGTTCGAAAGTGGAAACGCGCAACTTCTATGTAGGACTTCTTGGTTTTCAAGAAACAGGGAGTGAAAGTTTTGTCGAGTATCTCATGATGAAGAAGGATGACGTTGAGATCCACTTCTTTGAGTTCAAGGATCTTGTGCCGACGGAGAATTACGGACAGATCTATATCCGCACGGAAGTGATCGATGACGTGTATCAGGCATTCATCAAGAACAATGTAGTGATCCATCCAAATGGTGGTTTGCAGATCAAGCCATGGGGACAGAAGGAGTTCTCGGTTCTCGACCCGGATAACAATCTTCTCACCTTCGGTCAGAGTATCTGACGATGGCGAAAAAGTCTGCACACCAACTGTCAGTTGCCACACGCAATGAACTCCTCGAGACCTTGCAGGCGCGGTTTCTGAAGAATGCCAAGCGTCATAAGGGCGTTGAGTGGAGCGATGTACTTCGCCGACTCCAAGCACATCCAGAGAAGTTGTGGTCGCTCAATGAGATGGAGATCACCGGCGGCGAACCGGATGTTGTTGGTCATGACAAAAAAACAGGCGAGATCACCTTTGTTGATTGTTCCGCTGAAAGTCCGAGCGGACGTCGCAGCATGTGTTATGATCGTAAGGGGCTTGAGTCGCGCAAAGAACATCTCCCAGAAAACACCGCCATCGATATGGCCACGGCAATGGGTGTTGAACTCCTCACCGAAGCTCAATACAGAGACCTCCAAAAGCTCGGTCGGTTCGACACCAAAACGTCCAGCTGGCTGCTCACTCCCCCCTCCATACGCGATCTTGGTGGTGCCATCTTTGCCGACTTCCGCTACGGCACCGTCTTTGTCTACCATAACGGCGCTCAGTCCTACTACGGTAGCCGCGGTTTCCGAAGCACACTTAGAGTCTAACGGTAACCAGTAACTCGTAACTCGTAACTAGT
>DATGWS010000103.1:0-2654 GCA_035299365.1 Candidatus Didemnitutus sp. | reverse complement strand
ATTGGCGCCTCGTATTTCGGTGCCCCACGTATTCAGGTTGACTACCTTTGGCACCTCAATGTCTTCAAATCCGATGTTGTAAAGCTCATTGCCGGCCCTGGGGCTGGTATTGGATTTGGCAAGGAAGGCAGTGGCTTCTGGTATAAGGATAAGGGGCAGAAGTACTGGTACTATCGCGACGATGCCGACTTCGGTGTTGGTGTTCGCGTGATCACCGGTATCAACATCATTCCTCGTAACACTCCAATCGAAATTTTCCTCGAGCTTGGCCCAAACATCGGTATCTATCCTGATTTCGTCGTTGGCCTAGATGCAGGTGTGGGGATACGTTTTTATCCGTAGAACAGCGATCGAACAGCGAATAGCGAACAGCGAACAGCGAATAGCGAATAGCGAACAGCGAATAGCGAACAGCGAATAATGCCACGTCGGGGCAAAATTCTGTAGCCCATGACGAAGTCATGGGACATAATGGGGCGTGTTAAAACGTTCGCCGAGCCGCTGGAGGTAAGCCTTCCATCACGTGTTTGCGGGCATTGAGCAGCGTTTGCGGGTGGGTTGCCTGGAACGTATGTTTCATCTGGCGCAGTTGGGGCAGCAGTGAATGCATACGCCTGAAGGCATTGTACCATTGTCTGTCTCCAAACATCCAGCGGAGCAGGTAGTTCGCCGTGAGGTAGAGCCGGTAGCGGAGAAGGGGAGCCCCTTGCAAGTGAAAGAGATGAAACAACATCTTGTTGCAACGAGAAACGATGCGCACGTGGTCAGATGGGGATGTCTTGGCGATTGTTGATGAGGGGGCATGTGTGCATTTGGACGTAGGCACGTAGAGACACGTCCAGCCACGACGCCATGCGCGGACGGAAAGATCCACGTCCTCCATATAGAATGGTGAGTAGATCTCGTTCATCCCTCCGAGCTCCATGAGTTTACGCCTGTCCATCAGTGCATTGGCACCGGAGAGAAAGAATGTCGTTCGCACAGCATCAGGTTCTTCGGGGTAGGTTGCATTCACGGTACTGTTGAACGAGAAGCCATCATAGACCGGTAGCTTTGCCGCGTCAATCAGTCTGTCATCACCTTCATAGATGCTGCCCATGGTACCAAACAACAATGGGTCTTCAAAGAGCGGGAGCTGGTCAACGAAGTAGTTGATGTCCAAGGCTACGTCACTATTGAGTGCCAACACTAGATCCTTGGTGGCAAGTCGAAATCCGCAATTGATATTCCCGGAGAATCCCTTGTTCTCGGTGTTGACAACAACACGTACGGTAGGATGCTGCGAACGAAGGAACTCAACCGATCCATCAGTTGATGCGTCATCGGCAACAATGATCTCGTGATCAACGGCAATGCTGTCAAGAGCCGCTACCACTGTCGGTAGATACTCTTCCAGCAGGTGTCTGCCGTTATAGTTGGGGATGACGACGGAGATGGAAGGCATGTGAGAACTACTGGACCAATTAGCGAGTGATGATAAACGATCTGTAACGTCTATTGCCATTGATCTGAACTGCTGCCAGATACATGCCTTCGGCAAGGCCCGTTACATCGAAACGAGGCGATTCGCTGGATTGAACGGTGTTGCCGAGAAGGTCGATGATGGAATACATGGCTCCAGCAAGACGCTCATTCTGCCGAAACTCAATATTCGATGTTGCTGGATTCGGCATAATCACAATATGATCTCGTGATTCATCTGCATCCACGTTCGATATTGATCCACGAATAACATCGTGAAATGCGGTGAACATTGAATTCTGAATGAGTGAAGATCTACTATCCATCAACCATGTAAGGACTCCAGTAGTATAGACAAGTCCGTTGATGACGGTAATGGTAGAAGAGCCACTTTCACCGGATATGCCGAATACATCGTACGAGCGGATGAAGGGAGTGTAGTCAATCCCAACAAGACCGTGTCGATAGAAGAGAGTGTCTCCATTGTATACTCGGGTTGTATCGGCTAGGTCAACCGAAGCTGGGTAGGAGAATCGGTGAATCAGCGTTCCGGTAACCCAAGACGTATCAGCAAACGTTGCCATGCCAACCCAACCTTTCTGCTGACCAATTGGTTGGTCAATCTCTAAGAGCGCAACGTCATAGTTCAGTAAGTCTCCGCCGGTATTCTTCACAAAGTAGGTGCGGACTACCGTGCCAAACTGGGGATTTGTGGGACCTGGTCCGCGGTCCCATCCCGGATAGGCACGGCGAGGGTTGCTGTGTGGTTTTCCGGTGACAACATTTATGAGGCAGTGTGCTGCCGTCAGTACCCAGCGGTCTCCAACCATAACTCCAGTGCAAGAGGGGTATTCTCCATCAACATCCACACCTCTGATGGCAACTGCACAACGAGCCGGGTAGGAACCAACATCGAACCACTGTGAGGCAGGAAGTCGAATCGTTGATTGTGCAATGAGCCCCTTTGAAGAGTCGAGGACTTCTGGAAGTGAAAACGACCCAGGCATTGAGCCGACAAAAGGTTCGGTAAGGCCCGTGAACGGAGAGGCCTGGTCTATTCTAACGGAGTCTAAGGTCTGTAGCTGGTGGTCATAGCGAAACAACCAAAGATCTTGCGCAACGCCTGTATCGTGCAATGCCAATAGAACAACACAGAGCATAAATCCACTAGCCCACGACGTAGTCGTTGGGGT
>DATGWS010000102.1:0-3904 GCA_035299365.1 Candidatus Didemnitutus sp. | reverse complement strand
CTCATGCGATGATAGCACTTACGTCAGCCGATGCAGCCATCCTTCTCGAGGGTGATGCTGCGCTTCTTCCGATCACGAAGTACACACAAGCCGCAGTTTTTGCCGTGATCGATGAAGCCGAAGCCGATGCAGCAACAACGTGGTTTCAGTCGCTCGCACAAGCAACAGAATTGAATGTTGACTTTGGATATATCGACGGATCGATCTCAGACACAGACCTCGAAGCTCTACGTTCCGGGATCACCGAGGCGGAATGTGTGGTCTTTGCCTTTTTCGGTAAGGCTGTTGCTTTCCGTGGTAGGCTAGCGGGAATGGACAACATTCCGGACGTGATGAGGCGTTTGGCCGGAGATAGACCCATCATCGTTGTTGCCTGCGGCAGCCCTTATGGAATAGCGGAATTACCATCGCAACTCTGCCTCTACACGTTTTCCGATACGTTACCGTCCCTCGCTGCAAGCGTGATGCGTCTCATCGGCCGAGTGGTCAGCCAGAATTAGCGTATTTTGTACAGGTTTTCTGCCCATGCCAGATGTTAAGGGGCGGAAAGTGCCTTGGCTACAGCGTTTTCGCGTGAATCGAATTACGACCACTTCGTTCGGAATCAGACGTGACCACGATCCTCATCACCGGCGGTGCCGGCTTCATCGGCAGTAATCTTGTGCGCATGATCGCTGGCCAGGGTCGGTATCGTGTTATTGTTCTTGATGCGTTGACCTATGCGGGAAACCTCGAGAATCTTGATGGTGTGATTGATGGTAGCTCGGTGGTCTTTGTTCATGGCTCTATCAACAATGCCGAGCTTGTGCATGCCACCATGGAACAATATGATGTAGACGCCTTAATGCACCTGGCCGCCGAGTCCCATGTTGATCGATCTATCGTGTCGGCAGCCCCTTTCATTGAAACAAATGTGACAGGCACACTCGTGCTTTTGGAAGCAGCCAGGACGTTTGGCGTGCGCAGGTTCCTGCATGTGTCTACAGACGAAGTGTACGGCACGCTCGGACCCGATGATGCCCCTTTCACAGAACAGTCACCTCTCGACCCAACATCGCCATATGCGGCCTCGAAAGCATCGAGTGACCTTCTCGTGACGTCATTTGTTCGCACCCATGGCCTTGATGCCGTGATTACCCGATGCTCCAATAACTACGGGCCATATCAGTTTCCCGAGAAGTTCATTCCCCTTATGACCCTCAACGCCATAGAACAACGTCCATTGCCGGTATATGGAGATGGACGTCAGGTTCGCGATTGGCTACACGTGGATGATCATTGCAGGGGGCTCCTCCTTGCCCTTGAAAAAGGTGCACCCGGTGAAGTCTATAACCTGGGTGGATTTGGCGAGCGTACGAATATCGATGTGGCGCATGAGATCCTTAGGCACACCGATGGGCATCATTCGTTGATCGAACATGTTACCGACCGCAAGGCGCATGACAGACGGTATGCGATCAATGCAACAAAGGCACAAACAATGTTAGAGTGGGAGCCAACGTGGACCTTCGACGATGGTCTCAAGGCAACCGTTGAATGGTACCAACACCATCAAACGTGGTGCAACCACGTTCGTAGTGGCGAATACCGTTCGTATTACCAACAGCACTATCACCGTACTCTGTAAGGAATCACCATGGCGCTCCGCCGTGTCGGCCGTCCGCGTGCAAATACCAGCAAACCTGAAGAACGTCTCATGGCCAGTATCCTCGATGGTTCAATGACCGTTGGAGTTGTAGGACTAGGATATGTTGGCCTGCCCCTTGCGCTCGAATTCGCAAAAAGTGGTATCCGTACCATCGGAATTGATACAAGTGAAGAAAAGATCAAGCTCCTGCAGGCAGGGAAGAACTACATTCAAGATCTGGACGATGTGGCTGTTCGTGATGTAGTAAAAAAGACCAAGAAGTTGTTTGCAACCACGGACTTTGGTGTTGCAGGAGAGTGTGATGTGATCTACATCTGTGTTCCTACGCCGTTCACTCCGAACAAAGATCCCGACATCTCACACATTGTACATGCTACCAAGGGTGTAGCCGAACATCTCCGCAAGGGGCAGTTGGTGATCTTAAAGAGCACTACGTTTCCCGGCACAACTGACAAATACGTCAAACCCATTCTTGACGCAACAAAGCTTCAGTGCGGTCGAGACTATTTCTTGGCATTTTCTCCCGAACGTATCGATCCGGGGAATACTACCTGGACAACAAAGAACACTCCGGTTGTGGTAGGAGGCGTTACCAACGCCTGTACGGATCTTGCGATTGCCGTAAACAAACGCATTATCAACGATGTGGTTCCCGTAAGCTCGCCAGCTGTTGCAGAGATGGAGAAACTCCTAGAGAACATTTTCCGGAGTGTGAACATCGCCCTTGTGAACGAACTCGCGCAGCTCTGCGACCGATTAGGGATTAACATCTGGGAAGTAGTTGATGCTGCTAAGACAAAGCCATTCGGCTTTATGCCGTTCTATCCCGGACCTGGTATCGGCGGACATTGCATCCTGATTGATCCGTATTATCTGTCTTGGGCAGCACGCGAGGTAGACTTCGTTACGAACTTCATCACGCTCGCAGCAGAAGTGAATGAGTCGATGCCATTCTACGTGAGAGCAATGATCGAACGCGAAATCGCAAAACAACCTGTGACGCTGAAGAATGCAAAGGTCCTGTTGCTTGGAATGGCCTTTAAGAAGGACGTTGATGATCTTCGTCACTCTCCCGCACTCAAAGTAGCCGAGCTCTGTATCGAAGATGAGATCCACAACATCAGCTATTTCGATCCCTTTATCCCGTCAGTTGATGTGCACGGCAAAATCCTCACAAGTCGCAAGACCCTTACACCAGCCTACATCAAGAAACATGACGTTGTAGTGATCACAACCGATCACAGTTCGTTTGACATAGACATGATCGTGAAGAATGCAAAGGTGGTGATCGATACTCGCAATGCCACCAAGGATGTTCGTGGACCACGAAAGAACATCGTTCTGCTTGGAGATGGTAAGTGAAGAAGATCATATCGGTTGTTGGGGCCAGACCAAACTTTATGAAGGTTGCTCCCATCCATCGCGCCTTTGGTGCGTATAGTGAAACGTGGGAACATCATATCGTGCACACGGGACAACACTATGATGCTGCGATGTCCGATGCCTTCTTTCGCGATCTGGACATGCCGCATCCTACGTGGTTCCTCGGCGTTGGAAGTGGTTCGCATGCTGAACAAACAGCTCGTGTAATGACCGGATTTGAGCAGGTCTGCCTGGAAGCAAAGCCAGACTACGTGATCGTTGTTGGTGACGTGAACAGCACCATTGCTTGTGCATTAGTTAGTGTAAAGCTTGGGATTCGCACCGCACATGTTGAAGCAGGACTTCGATCGTTTGACCGTCTCATGCCAGAAGAGATCAATCGTATCGCAACGGATGCCATTGTTGATGATCTGTTCGTAACTGAAGAGAGTGGGTTAACACATCTCAAACATGATGGTGTTGATGCCAATAGAATACACTTCGTTGGCAATACCATGATCGACTCGCTACTCTACGCCTTGCCGAAGTCGGAAAAGAGCACGATCCATCACGATCTTGGTCTTGAAAGGGGCAGATATGCACTTGTCACAATGCACAGACCGAGCAATGTGGATCACCCCGACCAGCTTCGAATGATCGTGGATGTTCTTACGACACTCGCCGCAGAATTGCCCCTTGTTTTCCCTGTTCACCCCCGTACACGGAAGAATCTTCAGAACCTTGGCATTGACGTACCGCCAAACGTTCATATGATTGATCCCGTGGGGTATGTAGACTTCTTGGCACTCATGCGGTCGGCTACCTTTACATTGACAGATTCCGGTGGCATTCAGGAAGAGACCACAGCCCTTGGTGTGCCTTGTATAACCTCCC
>DATGWS010000101.1:0-6126 GCA_035299365.1 Candidatus Didemnitutus sp. | reverse complement strand
GCACGCCGACTGGCAAAAACTCACCCCCCTGCCCCCTCTCTCACGCTTCGCTAGAGAGGGGGTGCCGGTTCGTAGCAGAGGTTTAGGATATCGGAAGTCATAATCGTCGTACCGTCATTTCGTCATTGCGAGCGAAGCGAGCGGAGTCATTTCGTCATTGCGAGCGAAGCGAGCGGAGTCATTTCGTCATGATGATCGTAGACAACGTTTTGCCCTTGACGGTTGCAACGATTACAACGGCGCGATGTCCATCGTTGTTGCGTTGGAAGGACTGGATGCCATTTGGGTCGTCGAGGCGTTGTATGAGGCGACCATCGATGCTGTAGACCGATACGGAGGATGGTATCTCGTTAAGGAACGTAACAGAACCGTCATCGTTTGTGAGTACACGGAGTGAGCCTGAAACATGATGTGATTCTCGTACACTGAGAATGTTTTCGATGAGGATGCGCACATACCCATCGTTTGTAGCGATGTGAGCATAACCATCATCGGTGAACACAACATCGTTCACGATCTGGTCTCCGATATTCAAAGGGTCTGCCAAGCCCCATGACAGACCATCATTATGGCTGATGGCAATTCCGGCTGTTGGGTGGATGGCGAGGATTCGTCCATCGGGCATCATGGTGAACCGCATGTCGGTTGAGGGAAGTACGAATCGGTCGGGGAAAACAAATGTGCGCGACCACGTGAGGCCGTTGTCTGTGGACCGATAGATATAACTGAAGCCTAGCTTGAAGGCCTTTTCACCGTAGGCCGAGTGGTCAAGCAGTTCGATTTCGCCTGTGAACGGGTTCACTGCGCGTGCATCTAAGTTCAATTCTGATGCGAGACAGAAGATGGTTCCGGAGGGTGATGTCATGACCGAAGTAATGTGTAGCCATTCGGGAATGTCAGACGTACAGCGCTCCCAACTGTCACCATTGTTGGTAGATCTCATTATCCCACCGGGAACTGTATCTATCAGTGAGCCATCCGCGTGATAGGTGCGTAGTCCGCGCAAACCAACAATGATAGATCCATCCTTGGCAACGGCAACATCGCCAACACCTGCCGTGAGCGTGTCAGAATTGTAGATATACTTTGGCAATGAATAGCCAACATAGACCCAATCCTTCCCATTATTAAACGTGAAGTAGAGTGAGTCCATTGCAGAGATCGTTACCAACGGAGATATCCGTTTGATGAGGCGTGATCGTCGAGCTAGAACTGTGTCAATGAACCGTCCGTCAGCAGTGAACCTACCAACAACATCGCCAGAGATCCACATTGTATCTGGGTGTGCAAAATAGATCGATGACGGACCGAACGCTGCCCGATATCTCCCACCGTTGTCCTCATCATAGGTGATTCTCGATCTTGTGAAAATTGAGATACTATTATTGCCTAAATCGATCTCATGTATGAAAGGGGCTGGATGTATGATTCGCCACGTATCAGTGGTGGGCTCGCTCACCATCAATCGATTCCGTTCGTTAATCAAGGCCATTTGGCCATTACCACGCATGAACAGTCGATTAATACCGATCCATGATTCGCCCCATTTCTCGTCTCGTTGAATGTTATCGACGATGGTCCACGTTGCACCGGCATTGTCGGTCCGAAGGAGTTCACCATTAAGAAACGAAGCCAGCCACGTGCTATCGGAGAATGCAACAACACCATGTACATCGAAGGGGTTACTTCTGAAGTATATGCCCCATGACGTGCCATACGAGGGTGGTCGAAGAAACGTTGAGGCCTCACCACTTCGCAGGTTGTATACTGTCCACCGAGTTCCGTCACGGAGATTGCCATTTGGAATGATGGTTTGCATCAGCACTCTGTCTCCATAGATCCCCGCATTGCCAACGCGTTGAAAGCGATTGTAGACGGGCGGATCGTCAATGAGTCGGAAGCCCCCTACCATTCCATAGAGCAGTATTTGACCACGGCTACCGAAGTACAATGCGGCTGTATCATTGATGAGTCCGCCATAGTCGATCGTAAACGGTGGATCGTAGATGGTTTCTGTTGAACTGCCTGGACGGGTGATATGAAACCCACGAACAAAGCCGGCTATGTTTGGAACGTACTGTAAAACTGTGCCGTCTATGAGCCGCACGTATGGATTGCTGGTAGAGATCGATGTTTGAACTACTGAGTCAGAACAAGCGATGATCTCCTTTGCTTTGAAGGTAGAATCGGACATCACAAAACGCCCGGCACCAACGGTCCGTCCATCCATTTGAGACAGATATCTGCTGCTTCCATGAAACGTCCAGGTTCTACCCGCATCACATGACGTATATCTCCCACGTGGTGTGCCGGGTCTGGGATACCGTGGCTGGGATGCATCGATCATCAGAGCATCGGGGAGAACTACAGTTGGTTGATCTTCCCATCTACCCATAAAAGGTAGTGCATTGGTATCGGCAATCGTGTAGCGCATTGTTTCGCCGGCATCTTCCGAAACAAGATTGATCGGCATCTTACCGTATACGTTTCCGGTATAGTACCATCTTCCTACGTTATCCATTTGCCACGACGTTGCAACATCGAGATAGAACATTTTTATGTCGAAGATTGTCTTCCACGTTTCTCCCCCGTCATATGTAATGTATGTATCATACGCTCCCCCATCGAACAATACACCGCCTCGCTGTTTATCAACCACAAAAACTGAAGAGCCCCCTTTGAGTCGATAATACTTGGGAATTTTAAAGAGCCACTCCGGCTCTTGAGAGAACCCGTTCGAAGACGAGATGAGTCCAAAGAGAATAACAATAATGGTGAATCGCATAGTTACCCCTGGTGAAGACATTATGACGTAATGACGTAATGACGAAATGACGAAATGACGTAATGACGAAATGACGAAATGACTAAGTGACTTTTCGAAAGTACGTTATCATGCTGTACCGTCATAACGTCATTCCTTTTGTCATTTCGAGCCGAGTCGAAGGGTTCTTCACAACGTCGGGCTTAAGCCCGACGCCAGTCAAGATCTCATTCCCCTGCCCCTTCTCGCACGCTTCTCGGCTCATTCCCCTGCCCCTTTTTGCACGCTTCTCTGCTCATCCCCCTTCCCCTTCTCATTCTGAGAAGGGGTGCCGGTTCGTAGCAGAGTTTGGGATATCATAAGTCATAATCGTCATAACAGTCATAACGTCATTGCGTCTTTCAGTCAGTACGTCATCTCTTTACAAGGTTCCTCAGCTCACCCCCCTGCCCCCTCTCGCACGCTTCGCTCGAGAGGGGGTGCCGGTTCGTAACAGAGGTTGGGAATGGCACATGGATGCGGTATGGTTAACTATTCCGATCCAACAACGAATGTCAATGATTCGATGATCGTGCCGTCCTCGGCACGACGGATAACTGAGTATAGGTCCGACGAGAGTGCAGTTCCGTATTTAGAACGAAGATTCCAGGAGACGGACTGTTGCGAGTCAGCAAGAGCAGCGTTCCATACGATCTCCCCTTGTAGAGAGACAACGGTGACGGTTGTGGCTCCATCGACTTTCTTCACGAACGATAATGTGACGTGATCGTAGCATGGGTTTGGGTACGATGATTCATGTGAATCGGAGGGCCCGCGGGGGGTTCCTCCGGAAGTATCTGGTAGTCCCTTCGGTCGATCTTCCACACGATAAATGTCGAGCCCTTCATCTAAGAGCAACCTCTGCAGATCAATGATATTGGCTACGTTTGGTTCACCAGTAACAATTAACAGGCGAGCGCCAGCCGTGTCAATAGACGCTTCGATGTAATATCTACCTGGGACGTTAACGATCCTCAATGGAATGCTGTCTGTTGACTTGTAGAATACGAGGTCGATAGACTTGGTCGTGTTCCCACTCATATGATTTCGTACCTCAAGAACGAGACTCGAATGTGGAACGGCTAGGATGTTCTTCGGCAACCGTGCCGAAAGTATTTGCGCACCCGATGTAGCGTCATACACACCATGATTTGGAACCCAGAGGTACTCCCCGTTGTGTACGAACACTGCCGGGCCCACCGGGATGTTGGGCAGTTCCTCGCATTCACCCGTAGTGACATTCTCTCGCCATACGCGTCTCACCGCCTTTGATGTGTCCTCTGCTAGATTGCCAAGTAACAATGGTCTATCCTGTGATGGGTCGAATGCCACGTAGAGAGGTGAGTCCCAACACGGTACGTCGTTGGCATTGGAGTCCTCAGAAAATGTCATCATATTCATCCAGCCTGATTCGAGATTTCCATGTAGGAAAGAACTCAAACCGTAACTAATGTATCTCCCATGATATTGATCGGTGGCCCGCTCGATTCTATACCTTGCAGTTGGATATTGGCTATTGTGGGATGTGAACGACGTACTTCGGAAAGCCCATTCTAAGTCTCGCAGGTCAACGACATTGTAGTGAAGTATTTGCCATGGGTATGGACCCGGTTCATTACCACCATACCCATCACTTGACCGATAGGATGATTGAAACACTACAAGATTGTTTGAGGCAAACGCCGTAACAGCCCTTGTTTCCCAACTCACCAGACCACTTCTCATCATCAGCACCGAATCATGTTCAAGATCAACGATTCCTGGTACCGGTGCGCCAAAAGCTAAACGATCCCCAGAGGGAGAGAGAGCAATGCTTCTACCAGCTGACCCGATCCACATTGTGTACTTCGAACGCTCCAAAGGGGCTACCGTGAATTGTCCGACAGTATCACTCACAACATTGTTGCCATCAAAGAGTCCAACTCGGATCGAGTGACTCCCTAACTCCTTCGGATAATAGACTCGACCGGTGACCGGTTTGTCGTTGACTTCAACGCGAATCTCAAGGGGCTTTGTGATCGGTAGAGATGCAAAGGTCATGACCTTAGGACTATGCTCTGTTACCACTAGTGATTCAAACTGGGCATGGATACGCGGAGTTTGCGTCGATGGCGGCACGATATACACGGGCATGGGCTGACCAGGCAATACCACAACCTGTCCATTCGGTGATATCGACCAAGGGGCACTATATACATATGAAATGTACAATGAGTACGGCAACGGCATTCTATACTTCGGCCCTGAAAAGATGTCGTACACGGCTATGTAGCCATCACGAGACTCTCCAATACTCCGCATACCATCTGAACTCACTATTCCATTAATAATTTCAGGTAACTCTGCAAAGAGGACGTCGTTGGTACCATCGTAGATACCATTGCTGGAGAGAATGTAGTTGGTTCCATGAAGAAACTGATCGATACCAACGCCGGGGCAATTGCCGATCAGTTTTGATCCTCGAGTGACTCTTTGACAATAGCGGACGGCGTTGTTTTTGAAATCTATATAGTACGTCAAACCATACGCAAGCAACAATGAGTCATGCTGACCAAAGGACGCGTGGAAAAGGTAGCTGCTTCTCTCAAACGGCTGCGATACGGACTTTGTTTTCCTGTTGTAGATGAACCCATTACCGACAAGAACATTCCCCGACGGACTAATGAATAGCTTTCCGTTGTTTTCATAGGGCCTTGACGATGTAGGAAGTGTATCAACTTCACGGAGAGCCCCTTCTAACGAATAGCTGGATATGAGTAAAGCCCGAGTGGTGTCTACGGAGAGCCTCATCGCTACAACAACTCCCTCTCGGTGTTTCTCGAATGCGATTGCCTCTACACGTCCACCCGCCTCCCATGAGCGAATGATCGACCCACTAACGGCCTCGCAGATCGTTACAATAGTGCCGTGGGCATACACCACCGTCGAATCACTTGCATTGACAATCGCCACGTACGGTGGAAGCGTCCATGCCACAGGCAACACTGGTACTTGCCCAAAGGCAACGCCGCATACAAGAGCAACAAGTAGCAGTATGAGAGATTTCATACAGCAACATTAGCTAATAGGGAACTTGGAGAGACCTTTACAGAACCTTAACTGAATAGTGAATAGTGAATAGCGAATAGTGAATAGCGAATAGTGAATAGTGAATAGTGAATGTCATGCCGTGCCTCTACGCTTCTCGGGATGACGCTGGCCCCGCTGGTTTGTGTATAAAGAAACGCGAGAAGAAATGACGTAATCACGTAATGATCCAACGACGCTCGGGTATTTTGTCACGGACGTCGCGACGCCGTACAGGGGGTTCGATTACTCAAAAC
>DATGWS010000100.1:0-8788 GCA_035299365.1 Candidatus Didemnitutus sp. | reverse complement strand
AGAGCAGAACATCGTTACCGGATCGAGCATCGATGTGATGTCAACGGCCGATATCGTGATCGAAGCCATTGCAGAACGTCTTGATATCAAACACGCACTCTTCACCGAGCTGGAACGTGTGTGCCGTCCGGACGCCATCCTCACAAGCAACACCAGTTCCATCAGCATCGCCTCCCTTGCGCGTTGTCTGGCAAACCCATCGCGGTTCGCCGGACTCCACTTCTTCAACCCTGCCCACATCATGAAGTTGGTGGAAGTGATCAAGGGTCCGCGCACCTCCGATGACGTGGTAACCACCTGCGTAGAATTCGCAAAAGGCCTCGGCAAGACCCCAGTCGTTGCTGCCGATGCCCCCGGTTTCATTGTGAACCGCATTGCCCGCAACTACTACAACGAGTCCCAACGCATTGTGATGGAGGGGGCTGCATCCATCGCTCAAGTAGACACCCTTATGAAGGGCATCGGATTCAAGATGGGTCCGTTTGAACTCATGGATCTCATCGGTGTCGACGTCAACCTCGACGTTACGAAGTCGCAATGGGAACAGTTCTTCCACGAACCTCGCTTCACTCCATCACTCTTGCAACAACAGTATGTTGATGCAGGTCTTCATGGAAAAAAAACCTCGGGGGGATTCTTTAGTTACTAGTTACTGGTTACTAGTTACCCCTTTCAAGTAGCCTGTAACTTGTACCTAGTAACTAGTACCTTTCTAGTAGATGCAAATGCCGATAACAGTCTTACTTGCCAGTCGTTTTGCTCGATCACTCCGAGCAGAAGGTTTTGCGCGTTTCACTACCATCGTTTCGGTGTTCAGTGTTGCGTTGGGAAGTCTTGCGCTGATCATAGCCATCAGTGTCTTGCGCGGATATGAAGAGAAGATCGAAGAGACAGCTATGCGATTCACATCGCACGTGGAGGCAAAGCCCATTCTTGGTGATGTGATCGGCAACGCGCGTGGATCCATAGAGCGTGTGTCGACTATTGATGGTGTTGCTTCAGTGGATATCGTGTTCAACCGCGAGGCATTGGCTCGTACACGATCAGGTGTGGACGGTATCATTCTCTCCGGCGTCACCGAGGAGCGTGCAACGAACTTCATAAGCCCCATGATCATCCGAGGTCAGGGTGTGAATACAAACGGCGCTGTGCTCGGTGAGACCATAGCCGCCAACCTTGGCGTGGATGTTGGAGACACCGTCGTTATCTACGCTGCAAATGCAGAGTCAACACAGCCCATTCTCTTTACCGTTCGTGTAGGGGGCGTATTGCGATCCGGCATGGCCACCTACGACAATACCGTAGTTGTAATGCCCCTTCACATCATACGGCAGAAGCTTCGGTTGCCTGACGACGTAGCGTCGAGTCTCCTCATCACATGTACCGACAAGACCCGTGCTCGTGGTGTTGCATCGCGTGTGCGTGATGTTCTCGGTCCACGTGCATACGTCCTCACCTATCTCGACACCTTCCAAGCCATCTCTGCATGGATCGAATTGCAGAAGGAACCCATCCCCATCGTTCTCGGACTCATCAGCATTGTAGCTGTGTTCACCGTTATCTCTACACTCCTCATCGCCGTGGTAGAGAAGACCCGGTCCATTGCCATCCTCATGACCATTGGTATGACCCCGTTGCGGATCATGATGATCTTCCTTGTGCGCAGTATCACCATTGGAGCCATTGGCTCTGCACTTGGCGCACTCATCGCCCTTGCCTTTGTTTGGATCCAATCCACCTGGCACCTCATCCGACTCGACGGAGCGATCTACTACGTCTCCGAACTCCCGGTAAGCTTCTCCCCCGCCCCCTTCATCATCGTCCCGGCGATCAGCATCAGTCTCTGCATCATCGTAGCCGTTGTGCCGATGATCATGGCAGCACGGATACGTCCGGCAAGCGCGCTCAGATTCTCATGAAAAGTCTTTATGACGACTATGACGTTTATGACGACTATGACGTCTTAACAGTCATATCGTCATGATTGTCATAACGTCACTAAGTCATTTCTTAAATGAGGGATGACGCTGCCAATATTGTTTTGTGTAAAGAGAAACGCGAGCATCATCAGTGATGATGCTCGCGTTTCTTTTTCCTAAGAGTAAGCGTGTAGTAGCGTCATTCCGAGGAGCGTAGGGGCGAGGCCGTGCCTCGCCCGGAGCGACGAGGAACCTCTAGATGAAATGACGAAATGACGTAATGACTAAATGACGTCACTACGTCACTACGTCATTTCTTCTGGTCATTTCTAAATAACAACGCATCCACACTAGCCTTGCCCGGACCCGACAAAAACACATAGATGGCAAGGAAGAGGAAGAGCAGTGCTTTCTCCTTCTTAGCGAAGGGATCTGTAGCAGAAAACACAAAGAAGATGATGCTGAAGAGGCCAATGGTCATCAGGGCCACGGGACGTGTCATGAGGCCAACGATAAGGAGGACGCCACCGGCAAACTCGATGTAAGCTGCCATAAATGCTTGGAGCATTGGGAACGGCCACCCGCGATCAGTAATGCCCTGTATCATGTCACCCATACCATCAAAGACCTTGGAACTTCCATGATACACAAGCAACACACCTAGCATGATGCGAATGAGTGTTGGCAGTGCATCCGTTGCCCACGGCTGTGTGAAAAGTGTTGCGAAGCGTTGGAGGTTCATAGGTGTTCCGTGGTGATTCAGGATGCCATGATCGATGGAAGTGCGCCTTCGAAGATAGCACGCAGGTCGGTGACGGGTTGGTTGACGAGACCCTTGATGTTGAGAGTGTCTCCGCCGGTAGTGCCAAGCATGGTCAATGGCACCTCATTTGCAGAACAGAGATCTCGTACTGCATCAAGTGCCGTTGCCGGTACGCTGACGATGATCCTGCTTTGTGCTTCGCCAAAGACGTTACCGGCGTTGTGATCGAATGGTACGTCGATGGTTGCCCCAAGCCCCTTCCCAAATGTCATCTCCGACAACGCAACGAGTAGTCCGCCCTCGGAACAATCGTGTGCAGCGGTGATGAGTCCGGAGCGAATGGCAAGAAGTGTTGCACGCTGCAGACGAACCTCTTCATCAATGTCGATGTAGGGGGCTTCACCTGTCACCCTACCCTTAATGGTCTTGAGATATTCACTACCACCAAGTTCACTGCGCTGCCATCCGAGCATGAGTACATGTTCGTTCTCATTCACAAAGGCATTGCCAATAACAGTTGTGATGTCATCGATGAGTCCCAACATGCCGATGGTTGGCGTTGGGAAGACGGCGTGTTGTTGTGATTCGTTGTGGAAGCTGACGTTGCCGCCCGTGACGGGGGTGTTGAGAGCCCTGCACATATCGCCCATGCCACGGATGGCCTCGGCGAATTGGTAGTAGACCTCGGGATCGTATGGATTGCCGAAGTTGAGACAGTTAGTGATGGCAACGGGCTCGGCACCTACACAGACGCAGTTGCGGGCAGCTTCGGCCACGGCCGACATTGCACCGCGATAGGGATTGAGATAGACGAAGCGACTGTTACAGTCTGTTGTAACTGCAACGGCCTTGCCCGGCAATTCCTTGATGCGCAACACGGCAGCATCACCACCTGTACGAATCACCGTGTTGTCGCCCACTTGCGAATCATACTGCTCATATACCCAACGCTTGCTTGCAATGGTCGGCGATGCGAGCAGTTTGGTAAGGATCTCCGTGCATTCTTTTTCGTGGAGGTTCGGTCCTTGATCAACTGGACGGTTGGTGAGCTCCAAATATTCCGGCTTCTTCTGTTCACGCACATAGACCGGTGCATCGCCCCCTAACACAAGAGACTGTGCAGGGATGTTGGCAACAACCTTACCATGACGTGATACGTTGACGTGTCCGTCGGATGTTACTTCGCCGATCTGCACAAATGGCACATCCCACTTTTCACAGACCTCTGCGGCGCGTTTTTCCATGCCTTTTTGCACAACAACAAGCATACGCTCTTGTGATTCCGAAAGCATGATCTCATAGGCACTCATCCCTGCTTCGCGTAGTGGCACCTTATCGAGATCGATGCGCATGCCTACTTCGCCCTTTGCACTCATCTCGGCTGTCGAACAAGAGATGCCTGCAGCACCCATGTCCTGCATGCCTACAACAACGCCTGCTTCGATGAGTTCTAGCGAGGCCTCGAGCAGCAGTTTTTCTGCGAATGGGTCGCCCACTTGAACCGTTGGACGCATGTTCTCCGTCTGTGCATCGAATTCTCGCGAGGCCAGGAGCGACGCGCCATGGATACCATCACGGCCGGTGCTCGATCCCATGATGAATACCGGGTTGCCTTCGCCAAGTGCTGTAGCAGACGCCATACGGTCTGCGCGCAAGACACCAACAGCCATGGCATTCACGAGTGGGTTGTCGGTGTAACAACGATCGAAGTAGATCTCGCCCCCTACTGTAGGGACACCGAAACAATTGCCATAATGGCCGATGCCGTGCACGACGCCCTTGACGAGATACTTTGTGCGCTCTGTATCGGGTTCACCGAAGCGAAGGGAATTCAATGCAGCTATTGGACGTGCACCCATCGTGAAGATATCGCGCAGGATGCCCCCTACTCCCGTTGCAGCTCCTTGGAACGGCTCAACGGCACTCGGGTGATTGTGTGATTCGATCTTGAATGCAACGCCGTATCCTTCACCAACATCGATCACACCGGCATTTTCTTCACCCGCCGCAACAAGCATTCTCCCGCCGCTGCGTGGAAGGGTCTTGAGTTGCAGGATCGAGTTCTTGTATGAGCAGTGTTCACTCCACATCACCGAATACACGCCAAGTTCCGTGTAGGTTGGTGTGCGACCTAGTTTGTCGCAGATCAGATCGAACTCCGCGTCGGTGAGTCCAAGTTCGCGTGCCGTCTCGGTGGTCACCGAGATCTCGCTGACAGGTGTGGTATCAGTCATGGGATGGTAGTGGTTGTCTACGTTGCTCTTCTGCTGTGAACCCTGCCGCGGCTATCGCAGCAAGTGACGAAAGGAAGTGTTCGGGTTGGGAGATCGGCCAATGTTCCTTCACATAGAATGTGCTGTAGGCACCGGTTCTGAAGGGGGCTGAATCAATAACGAGTCGGCAGAACGGGATGGTTGTTTTAAAACCAACGATCTGATAGTTGTCGAGCGCTTCAAGCGTGCGTTCGATGCACGTTTCGCGGTCTTTGGCGTGGACGATGAGTTTTGCGACCATTGGATCGTAGTGGACGCTTACTTCATAACCTTCGTAGAGGGCTGTGTCATTGCGGACGCCATCACCTTCCGGCAACTGCATGAAGGATACGATGCCGGTATCGGGAAGGAAGTCATTGAAGACATCTTCCGCGCAAACACGACATTCGATCGCAGCACCTTTTGGTTTTGCAACGTCTGCCTGATTGTATGTGAGCTTTTCGCCTGATGCTATGCGCAGTTGTTGTTCCACGAAATCGATGCCCGTGACCATTTCCGTTACCGGGTGTTCCACTTGGAGTCGGGTATTGACTTCCATAAAGTAGAACTCACCTCGTGCATCCAACAAGAACTCCAACGTTCCGGCATTCGTATACGATGCCGCTTGAACGAGTCGGGCAGCCGCTTCTCCCATGGCCTTGCGGATGGCCGGAGTTACTGCCGTTGATGGTGACTCTTCCACCACCTTTTGATGTCGGCGTTGAATAGAACATTCCCGCTCCGGGAAATACAGCACCGTCCCGTGATGATCTGCCAAGATCTGAATTTCGATGTGACGGGGCTCCACGATATACCGCTCAATAAAGACCCGTCCATCATTGAACGATGTAAGAGCTTCATTCTGAGCTGCGTGAAAGGCCGATTCGATCTCCGATGCTTCTTCAACGATGCGCATTCCCTTGCCACCACCACCTGCAGCAGCCTTGATGATCACCGGATAGCCGATACGCTCAACAACTGCGCGTGCATCTTCAAAGGAAGCAACAGCCCCGTCGCTCCCTGGTGAAATCGGCACTTTTGAAACAATTGCAAGGTCGCGAGCTGCTGTTTTATCACCCAACATCGCAATCGCCTCAGGCGTTGGCCCAATAAACGTCATGCCCGCCTCGGCCACTGCCCGTGCGAATTCAGCGTTCTCTGAAAGGAAGCCATAGCCTGGGTGCACCGCATCGGCTCCCGACTCCTTTGCAGCCGCCAGGACCTTTTCCACCACCAGATACGATTCCCGTGGTGTAAAGCCCCCTATCCCAATAGCTACATCGGCTTCAGCCACGTGCGGCGCCCGAACATCCGCATCCGAATAGATAGCCACCGTGGCAATCCCCATACGTTTGCAGGTACGCATTACGCGCAGGGCTATTTCGCCGCGATTGGCGATCAGGACTCGTTTGAACATGGGGCAAAGTTACGGAAGTGCGGTCACTCTGAGCGGAGTCGAAGTGCCGTGCCCTACGCCCCACGATCATCACGGCGAAACGGCAGGTATCCCTCGGCGTCCATCGTATGGATCAACGCGGTTAACAGTGCCGGGCCGCTGAAGCGCGCTACATAACGACGGGAGCGGATGGTTGGATAGGCAGCGATGATTCCTATCTGTTTGTGATCGGCAATGATATGGGAGATGCTGGCTGCGGACTTTCCGGGGTAAACGGATCGATATGTTGATGCATCACCATCGCCGTTCTTAGCGATACGACTCAGTACCTGCGCCATTTCATCGGTGATTTGTCCAGATTGTACGGCAAATCGTATTGTCGGCTGAAGAATACGCGGACCAAGGATGTTGGCATCCAGGAGTGTTCCGACCTTCTCCAGTTCACGTCGCAATCCCGAAAGAACAAACGCACACCAACGGAGACTTGACGCTTCGGTTCCGTCGTCTGCGTCGCTTAGCCCGTCCATGTAGTCAGCTCGGTTATGACAGAAGACAGCCGTTGGGTTGATGATCCGGCCCTGATCAATGCGATACCCGTCTCGAATGAGCATTGCATAGGTAAGTAGGCGAACCAGTCGTCCGTTACCGTTGCGAAACGGGTGAATAGCTGCACAACGATGATGTGCAATTGCGATACGCATCAGGGAACGCCGTACATCTATCGGTTCATTGATGAACGTAATGAATCGATCCATCAACTCTTGCACCTCCCGTCCGGGTGGTGGTACGAACGACGTTCCCGTGATCGCCACGTTACTGCTACGGTATCGTCCTGGGTCAGGATCTCCCTCGCCCCCTACCTCAGGGGGACGTAGATTCTTCACGGTGAGTCGATGAAGTTCCTGCAGAAAGGAATGATCAATTCTGCGATGGCTTTCCTTTGCAAACACCGATTCGATCCAAGACATCGCGTCTTCAAGATTGGAGATCTCCCGAAGCCCTTCCGTTGAGTCGGAAACACCATTCACGGCCGCTTCAACCAACTCATCGATCGTTGTGCGATTCCCCTCGATACGAGCTGACCCTAAACTCTCCAGCAGGTGGTAGACCTGCTTGATATCTGCGAACACCGCAGGGTGCGTTGTCCCACCAAGCGTTTTAGATTTCCACCGCTCGAGAGCAATAATATCCTCAACGATCGGGTGGTCGAATCCTGGGGTTGGTATTGTTAAATGAAGGGGCTTCACAACACGTTTTCTAAAATGCACATTTTACGAATGCTAAAATAGGCAATGTTTGTTAATCGACATATCTACATTTATTGCAATGACTTAGCATCTTCAAATCTAAATTGTCGTTCAACGTCTCCTAAAATACTATTTTAGTTTTCCGTCACCACAAACGGCACAGCATCGTGCTCTTTGCCATGAGAGACCCGGAGTTGGTATCTGCCTTCACGAAGGTACCCTAGTTGAACTGGCAGATGCGTTTCGCCTGCAGCAACAATAAAAGAAGCTATCGTGCTGCTTTCAACAATCGATCTGTCGTCATTCGTCGTGAAGGTTACTAGTGCTACGGACACAGTACCACCCACAGAACTCGCGACCTTAATCATCGTTGGTGCTCCGCATTCCGTCGCAGTTGAGACTACCCGTATTGCCCCGCGAGATACGTCATGCACGTTGGTACGTTGGGTTAGCCGTGATATCATAGCAAAGTGAACGTCGGCTATCTCATTAGCAGGTATGGACACAGATGATATTGAGCGCGCCGAATCCGTCGCTACACCATCGTTTCCGGCATACAACACCGTTGAACAAACCAAGTATCCGACTACAAAACCGATCGAAATGAGCCCCTTCATCTTCACCTCCGTTAAACATCAATGAATACACTCTAACATTCTACCACTCTAATAATCTAACATTCTAGCACTCTAACAATCTAACCATCTAACGAAACTCCACCACCGTTATCCCGTCGCCCCCTTCATGGATGGTGCCAATGCGCCATGATTTGATCTGCGGGTGTTCGTGAAGATATTCGTGTACAACCTTGCGCATAGCGCCGGTGCCCTTACCATGGATGATGGTGGCGTGTGAGAGTGTGCCTAGGATACCGTCATTGATGAAGTCTTCTAGGGCGCGCAGACCTTCATCGGCGCGCATGCCACGCAGATCGAGTGATGTGCTGGAGTCGAGCTTGAGATGGTCCACCACACTTGCCTCGCGACGTCGTTCCTTGGGTGCCGGCTGACCTCCATGTTCGAGTTGGTCAAGGGGCACCTTGAACTTAATGCCGTTGACGTCGATCATGGCGGTTGTGCTCTTCTCGTCGATGCTGATGATGGTGCCGGAAGATGTGGTACCGCGGACGGTGACTGTGGCTCCGGGATTCATCACTCCCTTACGGGGTGATTGTTCGTGCGAACCTTCCGGCGTAGAGGTTGTGGATGCTT
>DATGWS010000099.1:0-2812 GCA_035299365.1 Candidatus Didemnitutus sp. | reverse complement strand
GGCAACGGGATGAACCTTGTTGGTGTCTCGAACTGACGTATCGGATGCTATCCGCTCTCGCATCGCACGTTCCATCACAGAATTGTACCGCTTGTTTGTGTCACTAGCTCGATTGTACTCAAACGCAGTATATCGAGATCGTGTTGATGATCGTTCTTGTGGGAAAATGATGTCTGTATATAAGACGTGGATATCGCCCTCAAGCACCGGAGAGTCGAGCTTGCCAAAGAAACGAATTGGCTTCTTGCCAGTGGCAATGACGATGTCACCAAAAATATCTGGACTTCTTGCCTGCGATGCCTTATTCATGACCAAAACGCCGGGAGAACGAATCGTGAAATCCAGGCTTTCTACGGCAAGACCGTTGAAGACAACAAGCCCTTGTGCATAGGCAATTCCATTCTTCCTGTCTCGATCGCGATTTCGGATCACAACTGTATCGAGATGGAGGTTTGAACCTTCGAGATGCAGCACTCCATCTGCATCGTAGATGATATTGGTAGCTGAAGACAAGAAGCTGGCATTCTTGAATCGTGCGTTCCCGCCGAGTTCGATATTATCAGGCGTTGTTCCCTTTACGGTGATAACTCCGTCTGCAATTCCTTGGAGTCGCTCAATAGCCGGGAGGAAGGGCTCAATGGTTGCGAGTGCCAACTTATTGGCTCGCATCTCGATATCGACGGGTTTTCCTTTAACGAGTCGTTCATTCACTCCACGAAGCCCAAGGTCAAGGGGCAGATGTTTCACAACGAGATCGAGAGTCTTGACCTCTGTTTTGAGTGCAGGATTAGATATGGTTACAGAGCCAGTTACATCGCGGTTCTCGTGATGAAGGGCAGTGGCAAGAGTGCCAATAAGTTCACCATTATAGCGAACGCCGATAGCATCTATGTCAAGGTCCATCACAGGGGCTTCCCATGGACCATTGATACGAGCTGTGAGCTCTCGTACCATCCCGTCGATGAGCCGAACAGGATGTCCATCGGACAGGTCAACAAATCGTGGGATACTAGCAAGATTGAGATTTTGAACAACAACCGTAAGGTTTTCGAACTGATCAGTGGAGAACCTACCATTAGCTACAACTACTTCTGCGTCCAATCGCTGAACGGCGAGATCTCGTACTCGGAAGTTACCGTCGTGCAATGTCAAGCCTGATGGATGCAGAGACCTCCATTCCAAACCACGGGCAGTATCAACGATCACATGGAGTGAATCGATGGAAAGATCAGCCGAATCAGCGTAGAATTGTCCTATCAACCCAACTCCCGCTGTGATATCGTTCACTTCGGCTCTGCCTCGCAGACGGATAGAGTCTCCGCGAGCCGACATATTGATCACGGGCTTCTTAACACGCATCGAATTCACCGTTAACATGGAATCGACCCGACCAACGATGGTCAATTCAATGAGCCTCGGTGAGGTGGCAACATCCGCAAGCCGAGTTGTAGTTGAAAGGTGTACTCTGTCACTGATGATACGAGTTGAATCTGTCTGAACGATGAGATCGGCCACGTCAAGTGTGTCAATGTCCAAAAACATACTGTCCGTTGAACACATGATGCGTCCTCGGACACGTGCCGACGCTGACAACGTAACACTGTCCATAAGGATATTCAACGGTGACGCGTCTCTCAACACAACGTTGAATGATGCCTCCAATGGTTTTACCGGCAAGCCGATGTATTCAACATATCCGGAGTTAGGATAGAAGTATCTGATGCGCTGCTTCACGGCATCAAAGGTGTTGTCGACGGCCGTTCCAAATGCTCCGATCAGATTTGACGGTTGAAAGGCTCCATGAACCTCACCCGACATGAACGGGGCTTCAATGGTGATCGACTTAATCTCACCAACGCTCGTGATCTGCCCCTTCAATGAGAATGGCAAAAGAGCACGATCATTGAGGGAAAACTCGTCGATCTCGGCGCTGATCGTTCCTAGGAGACTGTCAAGTTCAATCCCCTCCGCGTCAACATCAAGTCTGCCTGTGAAACGTGTAGGCAGTGACTGTGTCTCGAGCAAGGCTGCAAGATCAATGGCCGAGAACTCAACGTGTCCTGAATATTTTGGGTGAGCCGTATCTGCTACATTGATCACGCCACGATATCCTACCAAGCGATCATCGGGTGTGAGTGCATATTCGTCGATACTGTCGAGTCTGAACGGAGTAAGGTCGGCGAACATGGTATCTACTGTGAGTTCACCTGCACCATTGGCGCGAAGCATGAGTCGGGCGCGGCGCACAGGGCGTGTTGCTACGACACTCCTATTGAGTTCTATTTGATAGGTGCCTTCGAGGTCCTGCAGCGTTACACCTCGTCCATTGATCAGAACACGCCCATTCAGTTTTGTTGCTACTCCGGAGTCAGCAAACACTGCAACGTCGCCATTCTTGATCTCCATGTCCACTTCATAACCCAATCGCTTGCCGGCAAGAAAGAGTTTCATCTCACCATCAACTCGTCCCGGTTTATCACCGCCGTGTACCTCGAACCAGAGTGAGTCAGCCGGGTGTCCGGTGAGGTGAACACGATCCATGATCGTAGTGCCGAGGAACGGTAGATCCGGCATTTCTATAAAACGCAGCCTACGGCGGACATCTGCATATCTCGCATGCGAATCATGAACCTTGATGTCTACGCCAAGATGGTCAGGATCGTTGAGGTCTGTTAGGTATACAGACCCCATGACGTGACCATCACCCGAATGGAGATCGATATCATTGATCGTGAAATTCGTGCCCGTAAAAATTGCATTGGCCTTGAGCGTGTAGGAGTCCAGGATGTCGATATCCGGCACGACAAAGTGG
>DATGWS010000098.1:0-1762 GCA_035299365.1 Candidatus Didemnitutus sp. | reverse complement strand
TTCTTCAGGAACTTCTTGATCACGCCGATGACTTCTTCATCAGTCGATTCCCTGTTGGCCTCGTTCTTGCCGAACATTTCTGCTTCGGAAAGGAGAGTGACAAGCAGGTCCTTGCGCCACTGCGGTTCCGCAGCAGGACCGAAGGCAGCTTTGCGAGCAGCAAGGGCCGCGTCTCTGATCTGTTGTAGTAGCATTTTTTGTTTTCCTTAGTCAAATAGGCCGTAGCCGGGATTCTTCAGATGCCTACGCTTGTCGTCGGATCCGTAGAAGGTGATCGCGGGGATGTCGTCGTCTACTATCTCGTAGCCGAACGTTGGGTCAGCAGTCTTCAGGATCGCTAGCCAGATTAGGAACATAGTCCGTGGACCGTCCCAGTTGTTGGGGTAGAACTGGCCATCCTCCAGGAATTCGGTTCCGGCGCTAGCGCCGTCGATGTTCGCCTTCTCGAAGACTCCGAGCTCAGCGAGCTTGAACGAAATTTCACGGCTGAACGCATGTTCTCCGTATGGTCGGCAGATGTCGCCTATCTCGATCCCTAAGAGTTCAGGACAAGAGAAGTGAATCTCCCGTAGTTCTTCGATGGTCTTGTTAGTCAGGATCGTGTACCACTCCACGTGTCCATGTCCGTCTCCGGACCAGTCGCCGATAGGGAACTTGACTTGATTGGTAAGTTTGGGCTTGGCCATTTCTATCTCCTCTACTTCTTGGAAAATTCTTCTTCCATGTGCTTGCGATCTTCAGTCGTCAGGCAGTACTCGCCGCAGAACCAGAATCCTATGATGAGCAAAATGATCACCAAAAGGCATAGTCCAATTTCAATCAATTCAACAATTTCCGGTCCCATTGCTCTGCTCCTCAATGAGGCGTTCCCACTTGTTGCACTTGAAGTTCATCATCCCGATGAGCTCATCGCGCGTGATGGCATACTTCTCCGCTATCGACATGGAGGTGATCAGGGTATCGGCGAGCTCTTCAACCACGTCTTCTCGCGTCTTTCCCTTGTAAGCGGTATGTTGAACTTGGGCGACTCCTAGCATTGCTCCTGCCAGTTCGCCCAGTTCCTCCATGGTCTTGCCTAGACGGGTGAAGACGTCTTCGTTCTCCACCTTCGCTAGGCGTTGGATCCGATTAAATGTTGGTACGTCCATCTAGTACTTTCTTGATTGGTCGGTTATTGTTGTAGTCGTCGATTGCTGTTTGAACCTCTGCGCAGTCTTGGCCGACGTTTCCAAAAAGGATGTAGTGTTCGGTCACTTCAGTCATCGCCTTCGCATAGGCATTCTTGACGTCATTCAGCTCCCATTCGGCTGTATGATCAGCCAAATCCATTAGGCATTGACGCTCGATCCGTGCAACGTCAGCATGGCAAGCATCGCCGATAGAGATGATGTGACCACACATACCAGCGTACTCGATCATCATCTCACGATGTTGAGCGTGGTCGGCCTGAATCTCAAGGGTGACGTAGACCAAGAGACCCAGGCCGAGCAAGCCACCGATTATGTAGGTGGCCTTCTTCATCAGTGCATCGCCAGTTCGGTGAGGGTCTTCTTCAGGTTCGAAGTCGTACCCTTGACGAAGAGGAGGCCCGGATGTTCTCGGACCGCTTCCTGGAACGGATGGCCGACATGGTCAGTCATCACTACCACATAGTCACAGTGTGACGCTTGACGCTTGATGCGGAGCACCTTGTCGTGCTTGGTGAAGATGCGGAGGTCCAGCTGACCGTCGTAGGCTTCCTCGAGCACGTTGATCTCGTCGG
>DATGWS010000097.1:0-4983 GCA_035299365.1 Candidatus Didemnitutus sp. | reverse complement strand
GTCATTTGGGAGTTCGTACATACATGAAACTACGCATAACCTTCATCACACTATTGCTTTCTGCTACTCAAACATGGCTGAGTGCGCAATACACGGAAAAAACGTATCCTTTTCTGCCTCCGGAGATGCGCACGATCCTTGCCATGGACATCACGGCAGAACTCGAACCAACAGTTGTTGGGGTTGGCGACGGAGTGGTAACGACCATGCCGGGTCCTGGATTTGTGGGCATCACCTCAGACTATCGCTCAAAGATCTTTGACGGCGTTGCCCTTGTTTCACCCACTCGAGGCTTTGTCTCTACCACGGACAATATCATTCTAGCCATCGATGTTCCAACACGAACTGAAGCAGCCATCCCTGGCTTTCCTATACAAGGACGAAGTATTGTTCGCTGTGGGGTGTTCGCATTTGCTCTTCGCGATGGACATGTTATCAGATTGTCACTCGTTGACAGTAATGTTCGGATCGATACCGTCAGTGGCACCGGTTCTACAGCAACAATGTTGTCGGCAGCTGACTACGCACACGTTGTGGCCTACGATTCCGCAACTCGTACGCTTCAGCTGATCAACGCAACATCGAACGCTGTTGTTCTTCAGCGCGAACTCAATGGAGAAGCAACGTTTCTCCAAGCACTTTCAGACTCGGTGTCCCTGGTGTTTGTAACAGATACGATCAACGATCAAGGAACGGAACGGATCATACGGCCATTGCGCGCCATTTGGCATCACACAGATCAAGAGCACAACATCGCGGGTCACACTCCCCATCTCAACAACGCACTTCAGGCCCGATTCACGGCGTCTCTCCACGGCGGTGGCGCAGTAGTTGTTACACCGGAAGCGATCAGTAATGGAGCAGCAAAACTCTACTTCGCCATGGGGTCGAGGATTGACTCTATCCAACAAACATCCAATAGCAATCCGACAACGCACAACATCCAAGCCGGAGTGGCGTGGTGGTATCGCCGAGATCTTCGTCCGCATTGGCATATCAGTGGAATGCGGCTGGCCTATGCCCGAATAGAGTCCAACGACTCAATTCTACTCGGCCCAGCGCACGCAGTGCCTCGCAGACACTTCCTGCCGAATGGGAGGACGCTTACGCTCGCCGGCAGTGAACTCTTGGTTATCACGGGATTGATCGAAGATAATGACGCCTATCAAACACTTGGACCACACCTCTTTTCTTCCGTGGATGGTGGTTTCTCTTGGTCGATGCGCCCCCTTTCAAAACCCTTTGCCACGTATGCCGTAGACGTTGATGGCAACATTGTTGCCGCCATTAATGATACAATCGTTCGCGCTTCTATTAATACATCCACTACCGCATTCCTCTTCGTTGCGGACACGATACCAAGCGCAATTACAATTCATGGCGATACCATAACCGTGTGTTCAAAGTTTGTCAACATCAGCACTGATGCTGGCTCTACATGGAGGAGTTGGACTTTTGAAGGATATAGGATGGGGCATCCTAGTCGCGTCTTTGATCACACTCTTGTGCTTACAACGCCGTTCGAATCATGCATCTCACGCGACAATGGACGCACATGGCGCAGCTTCTCATTTGATACTCGCGAAGCGATCATGTCGGCAATGATTCTTATGGATTCACGGATCTATGGGGCTTGGTCTGATTCACTCACTGGTGGCGTTGTACGTGATGATGGAAGACCATTCACGATGCCGGGCAGAGGAGACCTTATCAACTTCCGGAACGACGAGTCGTTCTTTGGATCGCCAAGCGGTATGTACTCCTTTGACGACCCGCTCGGTGCAACAGGTCCTCTTGTGTTCACTCACGATCCGTACAACTATTTTGATTCGCAGAATTTCAAACGCGAGGGTGTTGCCTCACTACCACCGGTGTACAACAACTCCAACAATGCCTACTTCATGATGAGAAACCGCGTAAAGAGGATCAGCCTGCAAACTCCAAACGACATCGAATCTGAAACGTATACAACAACTGCATTGCCGTATCCGAATCCTGCATCAACTCAGGTCGTTCTTCCCGAGGGTGAGATTCACATCATGACGATGCAGGGTGTTATTGTGCAGATCATTAAGTCGCAGGCAACACGCGTCATTGATGTATCCTCCTGGCCATCGGGATCGTATCTCTTTGAAACGAAAAACGGGCACAGCCGAAAGGCCGTACCCGTTCTGATCGTTCATTGATGTGGCAGTTTATCTCTGCACAACAAAACGCTGCGCATAGACGGATCGTTCGGTTGTAACGCGGATCGTGTACGATCCCGATGATAATCGCTGCGTGTCTATAAGAGCCGAACCATCTATGAGGTGAGAGGCATAGACAACCCTGCCTAGAGCATCTACCACGTCAAATCCGACGGCACGTTCTGTACCACTCCAAACAACAGTACAGTTGTCTGAGGCCGGATTCGGATGCACAAGGATGTTCGTTGATGAATGCCCAACATCGCTAGCCACATCAAGTGTTGTGTAGAGTCGCACCGTGGTAGTGGTTGCATCGCTACATCCACCTGGCCATGTGCGCGTGAGGGTCACGGCTCCGATACTGTCTGCACCTGTCCATGATACGACGATTGTATTTGTTGCATTGGAGCTCGTGAGCGTTCCACCGGACACAGTCCACAAATACGAAACGTCTGTGGTTGTACGCGCTCTATACGATGCGGTGTCGGCACGCTGCACATCCCTACGCCCGGTAACAACGGCAGGAGCCTGCATGAGCTTCATCGTAACGTCATCCCACGTAATCTCTGTTGCGCTCACCGCGTTGCCGGTTCTCCCGGAGACGTCTGTGGCTTGCAAGCCCCTTCCCTCATCCAACAACCAGCTGCCGATAAGATTTGAACGGGGCTCTGCGATCCGCTCATGCATGCCGCTACGAATCTGTTTTGCACTTCTCATCACGTTCCAGATGCGCAGGTCGCGCATTGAACCTTTGTGATAATTCTTTGAGAACGGATTACCGCCAATAGTGAGTTGTTTCAGTGTACCCGGTGCATCTGAGAAACTAGAGCGCTTTACGAGTGTGCCGTTGAGATACACGGCCATACTGTCATAGCCGTTGCTGACAAGAGCAACATGCGTCCAAGCACCTAGACTGCCCTCATACGACGCTGAAACTCGTCCCGCTTCTCTCCAGTTACCGTAATCCCAGTAGTACGTTTTGTCGTCCCACGGAGCATGTGCCTGAAATCTGCGCTGTTCATTATCTGCCTCACCCGCCATAAAAGCAACGCTGCGAACAAGTTGATCGGTAGTTACCAAGCTCCAATATTCGACGGTAACTGCCTTGCCACTAAAGAGGAAGTCGGTGCTGGTGAATCGCTCACCTCCACCACTGAATCGCACAACCTTTCCTTCACACGGGACCTGTGTTGAGATAGTGCTCTCCACCCACGGTCCTTGTGTATAGGCCGATCGAGCTCGCACTCGAACGTTCATTGTTGAATCAGCAGGAAGCTCACCAAGGTCGTACTCAACCTTTTGCAATGACGAGGCGGTTACATTGTTGGCCGAAGTAATGATCGACGCCCCGCTGGCATCAGCAACCTCTACGTCATACCAGACAGCACCACGCTGAGTTGCCACAGAAGACCATGATATCTGATTGCGATGGTCTCGCTGACGAGGTGCCGAACCAACTCCGGCAAGGAATGTTGGCGAGGCGAGTGGTGATACGTCTTCGCACGCAACCGTTGCCCCACTTGCAGTCCACTCTGTTGTGGACGTAAGTGTAAGCTGCCGATTACGCACCGCATCCTTTGCTGTGCTCCCGGAGCCTTCATCAAAACGCCAGCATCCAACGATCTTTGCATTCTCGCTTGGAGGAGGCAGTCTGCGGAACATTGTTGATCGTATCTCATCTGCCGAACGTGCCACATTCCAGATACGGAACTCATCTACTAGTCCTTTGAAGAATTGGTTGTTCTTCATTGCACCGATAGTAAGCTCGGTCAGTCCGGTGGGCTGTCCGGCCTCGTTAGCAGAAGCCGCAAGTTGTCCATTGAAGTAGATAGCCTTGAACGATGATCCATCGCTAACGAGTGCAACGTGCACCCACTGATCAAAGTATGGGCCGAATGTCGTTGAAATACGCCCCTTATCACTCACAGATCCGTAGTCCCAATACACAACACCGTCTTCCCAAGGAACGTGTGCTTGGAATCTGTTTGCACCGTTGTCAGAGGCCCCGATCATAAAGGTTGAACTCGTCTTGCGATCTGCTCGCTTAACGTATGTCCAATATTCGACGGTTACCGGACCTCCATTCCACGCAAAGGATGCGTCAGTGGCCTTTGCATCAGTTCCGTTGAACTGCAATGCCGTTCCGGCGCAGGAGCGTGTTGTAATGAACGTTGCAGTTGTTGACCAAGGCCCAGTATGTGTCTGATTCAACGCACGTACTCTCCAGCGAAGCGTGGTGTTATAGCTCAAGGGCAGGAACAATGCCCCCGGATCGCGGACGATGTGGACATGGATAAGATTCTGGAAGGACGCGTCTTCGGCAATCTGCACTTCGTATTGGTCGCCGCCTCGCACGCTGCTCCACACAATATTTGTTGGTACAGGTACACCGGACAGTCCGTCAGATGGAGAAATCAGTACGGGAGCAGAGATCTTTTCACCCGCCGGAAAAACAGTTGGACGTGTTGTGAGAAGGGGTGAGAAGACGCTACTCTTGCCTCCCCGAACGGTTCGCAATGCGTAGAAATAGGTTGTATCGTTCGTGAGTCCATCATCAACAAATGAAGTTACAGATGGCCGGAACGTTCGGATGCGACGTAGATCGTCAACCGTGTTCCCTCGCCAGAGTTCGATGCGGTTTGTATCGTTATTGTCGCGATTCTGCCACTGCAGCAATACACGGCCCGGGCCCTCTTCGTACCTAATGTCTGAAGGGGGCGACACACCAACGGATGTGAACTCTCTACCGAACCGGTCATTGGCATCGTTCTCATCACCGGCAGCATCAACATCGAGC
>DATGWS010000096.1:0-6898 GCA_035299365.1 Candidatus Didemnitutus sp. | reverse complement strand
TGATAATCTGTCCGATCAGTACTTCGTCGCCGATCGTGATGAGTGCTACGTTCATATGGCTCAAAAAAAACGGGGCCGAAGCCCCGCTGTATTACGACAGTTTTTGACGGATCTTCTTCTCGCTCATTCCGCGGAGATAATAAAGCTTGGCGCGGCGAACAGTTCCTTCCTTGAGAACCTGCATCGACTGGATCGTTGGGGAGTTGATCGGGAAGATCCGTTCTACACCAACGCCATTCGAGATCTTACGAACACGGAACGTTTCATTCATTCCGCTTCCGCGACGTGCGATAACAACACCTTGGAAGTGCTGGATACGTTCCTTTTCACCTTCAACAACGCGAACAGCGATCTTTACAGTATCGCCCGGACGGAAGGATGGCATTTCCGGTGATGCTTCACCGGCCTTGGATTTACGCTGCTCGAACGCTTCTGCCGAGGCAAGCGCTTCGAGATTCTTGACCTTTGGGTGCATTTTTTGTCTCCGAATGGAATTGGGTAGCGGTTTGGATAGGACGGCAAACATACAACAAAGGGGGCATACAATGCAAGTGTTTGTTAGATATGGGAGTTAGCATACGTTTGTGGGACTTTTCACCACAATAACGCCCCACATGCGCTTCTATTTCTGCTCCATTCTCCTTGCCTTAAGCTTTACTGGCAGCTCTCTTGCTCAAGTCAAACGCGAAATCCACGAGACGTTTGATTCCCAACCACCCTATTGGTCGTGGGCAGAGGAATACTCCGATGCGAACTTGCAACGGAAATATCTCAATGGGATGCTGAACTTCCGCGTGATGGCCAAGAGCAACTATTGGACCCTTGCCTATCGCCCAATCGATGCCAGATTCGATTGGACAGCATCGCTAACGGCAACTATAGACGAATCAGCTTCCTCTGAAGGCCTCGGCGTAATGGTCGTTTCAAAAGGTAGATTCTACATGTTCTATGTTGCCGGAGGAAGTAGATCTATCTGGGTTGGGCTTTGGGAAGAAAAGACGGGCGCATGGACAACAATCAGCAAGAATGGCCCGGAGAGTGTAGGCTACCGCAACTGTGCATGCGTGAAGCAGAATGGGAAGCCCAATATTCTCTCCGTATACGGCTCAAAGGGTCGAGTACGATTTGCTGTAAATGATAGTACAGTTGAAGATCTGGCACTCACCGGCGAACTATCAGCACTTGCCGGATCGATCGACGCGATTGGCATCGTGGTTTCCGGAGTTATGTCCGGCCGTTTCGATCGCTTCGATGCAACGTATACTGAACGTCCCATGCCCATCGTGCCTGATGCCTTTATTGGCGTTCGGAAGTCTCTCGTAAAGGAACTCATTGGACCCGGCTCTCGGTATCCTGTGATATCGCCGAACGGACAACACCTTTACTACATCCTTACCGACAGTACAACATCAGACAACATCTACGTGGCAGATGCACTCACTGACTCCACATGGACCAATAGTCGAAACATCGGTACACCACTGAACAACTCGGCACCCAACAACATCACGTCTGTTTCGCAGGATGGTAATGAGTTATTCATATGGGGACGGTACAATGCAGACGGTTCGTCAAATGGAGGGGGCTATTCCACTTCTCGCAGAACAAAGGATGGATGGTCCGTTCCTGCTCCCATCGAAGCACCTGTCTATTCAAACAGGGCTGGTTCCCGAGAGGAGTGCCTTACGGCAGACAGATCGGTAATGCTACTCTCTCGTGATCTGGAAGGGTCTACACTTGGCGAAAAAGACCTCTATGTAAGCATACGCAATGCTGATGGATCATATGGACCTCTTACAAATCTTGGACGCAACGTGAACAGTCCGGGCAACGAGGGTGGTCCGTATTTGGCTGCTGATGGCAAAACGTTGTACTTCAGCTCAAGTCACGATACCTATGGCAGTGACGACATCTTTGTATCGAAGAGACTTGATGACACGTGGTTGAATTGGTCTCCACGAATGAATCTTGGTCCAACGATCAATTCTCCATCGTGGGATTCCTACTTCTGCATACACCCGTCCGGAAAGTACGCCTACGTTAACTCAAGTAACGGTACCAAAGACGGCATCATGCGCGTGGACTTGCCCCAGGATGCCGCATCTCGATCTCTCCTACCCGAGGCAATCGTTATTGTGAAGGGGCGCGTACTCAATGCAAAGACCAAGGAGCCCCTTGGAGTAGATATTCGATATGAAGATCTTGCAACGAATACACTCATTGGGTCTGCAGTAAGTGAACCCAGCAATGGAGCCTACTCCGTGGTCCTAACAGGTGGCCACTCTTATGGGTTCTTCGCAGAGAAGGCAGGCTTCTTTCCGGTGAGTGACAACATTGATCTCCCAACGATCAATTCGTATCAGGTGATTGAACGAGACCTCTACCTCGAACCAATTGTTGTTGGATCGGTGATCCGATTGAACAATCTGTTCTTCGATACCGACAAGTCGGTTCTTCGTCAGGAAAGCGGAACCGAATTGCAGCGCCTCATTGAGATGCTTTCAAGCTATCCGAACATGAAGATCTCGATCGAGGGACATACAGACGACAGAGGAACAGACGCACATAACAACGTTCTGTCTCAGGCACGTGCCGACGCTGTTCTCGCCTACCTCGGCTCAAAAGGCATACCCGCCGCGCGTCTCAGCGCAAAAGGCTATGGAAAGACCCGTCCGGTGGTAAAGGGAACCAAGGATGCAGACCGGCAGAAGAACCGTCGAGTGGACTTCAGGATCACTGAGATGTAACATGACAAACGTCAGGATAGCCACATAGGTTTTTCCGTATGTTCTCACCATTATCTTCACATATGGGAACAGGCTATGAAGACCTACGATGCCCACCACATCAGAAACGTTGCCCTCCTGGGCCACGGAGGCGCCGGTAAGACCACATTGGCCGAAGCAATGCTCTTCGAATCCAATGAGATCTCCCGGCGCGGTACAGTAGAAGAACACACTACGGTTTCTGACTATCACGAGATAGAACACGAACGAAGTTCGTCTGTCTTCGGTACCGTGATGTTTGCAGAATGGCGCGACTACAAGATCAATATCATCGATACACCAGGCTACGTGGACTATGTTGGCGAGGTGATCGGAGCCTTGCGCGTTGTAGATACCGGCATCATGGTTCTCAGCAGCCCGAATGGTGTTGAGGTTGGAACCGAGACGATCTGGAAGTACACAAAACAATTCCAGACGCCGGTGATCTGTGTTGTCAATAAGGTAGACCATGAGCACAGCAACTTCTGGCGGACCGTTGAGCAAGCTAAGGATAGGTTCGGTCGGGAGACAACGGTGGTTCAATACCCGCTTGCGGAAGGTGCCGGCTTCAATACGATCATTGATGTATTGAAGATGACGGCCTATGTCTTTCCGCCCGACGGTGGTACTCCAACCAAGACCGACGTTCCTGATTCCGAGAAAGCACGTGTAGCGCAGCTCCATAACGAACTCATCGAGATTATCGCCGAAAACGATGAAGATCTCATGGACCATTACCTTGACAAAGGTGAGCTCACAGAAGACGAGATGAGAAAGGGGCTTACCCATTCGCTAATCAAACGCGAAATCGTGCCGGTATTCTGCACAAGTGCAAAGAACAACATGGGTGCCGGACGTTTAATGACATTCATTGACGTTGTGATCCCCGCGCCTGTAGAAATGCCACCGGTAAAGACACTCAGTGGTGTTGAGTTACCAGCTGATCCGCATGGCAAGACTTGCGCGTTCGTTTTTAAGTCTACGTCTGAACCAAACGTTGGCGAGATGTCGTTCTTCCGCGTTTATAGCGGAACGGTAAAACACGGAATGGATGTGGTGAACGAGCAGACCGGCGTGACGGAACGCCTCGGTCAACTCTTTGTTGTGAACGGTCACAAACGTCACGACGTTGAAAGCCTCGAGGCCGGAGACATTGGCGCCGTTGTAAAACTGAAGAACACACATGTAAACAACACCCTTCACGAAAAGGGTATTAACCTCGTATTGCCCCCAATCGAATTCCCTCATCCACGCGTACGGACGTCCGTGGTTTCCAATCGCAAAGGCGAAGAAGACAAACTTGGAGTGGCCCTACATCACCTGCACGAAGAAGATCCAACGATCATTATCGAACACTCGGTTGAACTCAATCAGGTGATCCTCCACGCCCAGGGTGAAATGCACCTTCAGACTGCAAAACATCGGTTGGTGAATCGATACAAGCTCGATGTAGATTTCCAGCCAGCTCGAGTTCCCTATCGCGAGACCATTCGCAAGTCCGTTGATGGCTCGTACCGCCACAAGAAACAGACCGGTGGCGCTGGACAATTCGCAGAAGTCCACATGCGTGTTGAACCCTATCACGAAGGCATGCCTGATCCCACGGGTTTAACCATCCGCGGAACAGAGATCACAGATCTACCATGGGGCGGCAAACTCGTCTTCCTCAATTGTATTGTTGGCGGTGTGATTGAAGCACGGTTTCTGCCGGCTATCATGAAGGGCGTGATGGAGAAAATGACCGAGGGTCCTGTTACTGGATCATATGTTCGCGATGTACGCGTGAGCGTCTATGATGGCAAGATGCATGCCGTGGACTCTAACGAAGCGGCATTTAAAACGGCCGGACGTATGGCGTTCAAAGAGGCCTTTATCAATGCAGATCCTCAGTTGTTGGAACCGATGTACACTGTTACCGTGCTCATGCCCGAAGATCAGGTGGGCGATGTGATGAGTGATCTACCCTTACGCCGTGCAGAGATCGTTGGTGTGGATGCTGACGGACACTACCAGATCCTAACGTGCAGAATGCCGCTTGTTGAACTTGATCGTTATGCAACGGTGTTGCGCAGCCTCACGGCCGGACGGGCCAATTTTGATGCTGAGTTTGCAGAGTACGTGCCGGTTGCAAGTCAGATTGCCTCGAAACTCCATCAGGACTATCTAGCCCATGCCAAGGATGAAGATTAGGAACGTTCTGTTGGACTGAATGAAGAAACGCCGTGCAGTTATCGCTTCACGGCGTTTTTGTTTTTAAGGGCGATTGGTGATTGTGCTGTTTTGGACCCATGGAGCGGTGTAAGAGTCAGTCCATCACCCATACGTTGCACCAGGTAGCTGCGAGGCTTTCCCTCAGTAGATGTGAGCGTAACAGAATAGTTCTGGCCATTGATAGACAGATCGTACGTAAATGTTTGGCCGCCCATGGTTGCGATCATTCCATTGCTGAACGTTGTTTCCTTGCCCTTTGCGTCTACCCATATTCCGGTCAAGATAGAAGCATTAATCATACGCTTGAGAATGAACATAGGGTCAGGATTCTTGGACGGCAACTTGCCAAGCACAACTGGCTTCCCTTCCATGCTATCGATCTTTGTGAGCGCAATGTAGGATTGGGCTCTCTCGTCAACCGAGACAATCCAGAACGGATGGTCCATCGTCCCAATTGCCCATTTCATGCCTGCATTGGGCACTGACGTTTTGAGCATCAACAACTCTTCTGTTGCGCCTAACTGCATCGAAGTTAACACCTTGCCCTCAAGCTGAGACGAATCGATCCGTATATACAACGGTTCGTCTGCCCCCTTTGCTTGCAGTGCTTGCTCAAGAGAAGACGTCTTCTTCAGAACATCGAGAAAGTTCGCATGGAACCATGTGCCATGAAAGAGCCCATACTCCTGTGCAAAAGCAGAGGTTGTGGTAAAGATGACAATAAGTGCAAGGACAGCAGTTTTCATGTTCGCAAATCTACGTTATGAGTTATGACATTATGACGGACGAGCCACTTCGCCTTTTCGCCTCTTCGCCTTGCCCCTCGACTACGCTCGGGATGACGTGCATCCCAATCGTAAACGGCTGCGCCCCGTGAACGGGACGTTCACGGGGCGCATGTCGTGTTTATCTGACGACGACGCTAGGAGGGCTTTTTTACGTCGGCAGAAACCTTTGTTGGTGACTTGGCTACAGGTGGGTTGGCCACGGGGTGGGTGTAGACCTCCGCAGTGGTCAGCGTAAGAACACTCGTTGGATCAGCTGTGGGAGAGGAGATTGTGAACTGTGCCACGGTACCGCTACCGGTTACACCTGTGAATCCCGCGCTCTGTCCAAGAGCACTGATTGTGATCGTTCCGTTGTCTTGGTCGATGACTTTGTCTGACTCGATGATGGTAGCACCCGTCCTACTGAGCAGGTTGTCCGAGACCTCACGAATCTTCAGACTGGTGGCGTTGATCTTTGCCGGGTCAAAGGTGATCACAGCCCGCCACGACACGAGTTTGTCTGCATTGTTGATCTTGAGCTTGATTATTGCAGTGGAGCCTGCTCCAAGATAGATCGGTGCCGGATCCAGAGCCATCGTGAGCTCTGCAGGAGGTGGTGGCGGATTGGTTGTGTCGTCTCCGCTGCATGCCCCCACTACGGTCATAAGGGCAATAACCATGATCGTTTGAGCCAGGATTGAGAGTGTCGTTTTCATGATTGTCCTCACTGGATTTCTAAGTGATCAATGGTTATCGTACAATGAGAAGGGGCACAGTAGAACGGTGACCTTCTGCATCGACGTGGACGAAGTATGCACCTTGCGGCAGATCCATCACAGAGAAGGATGCTTTCCCATTACCATCACCGTCGAGTTCACATCGCCACGTGGCCATGTATCGTCCAGTGATATCCGTAACGGTAGCCGTAGCCGTCCCAAAGTGTGGAGCATGTATGGTGAGTACAACAGTTCCGTTTGCTGGTGTAGGTACGAGCGTAACCGCTTCGTTTTGCTCCGTTGCCTCAGCATAGATCACATGTACACGACGATTCAATACATCACGCGCATCAACGGCATGCAGGACCATTCTGTCCGTTGTGTTCTCAGGACGATATCTCACGCGTAGTATGCCACCGCTTCCGTTCACACCGTCCTG
>DATGWS010000095.1:0-2364 GCA_035299365.1 Candidatus Didemnitutus sp. | reverse complement strand
ATCCGGCGAATACAACACGAGCATTCGCGATCGTGCCTTCGCCTGTCTGCTCAAACGGCATGAAGTCTGTTTTGACGGAAAAGCTAAAGGTATCACCTCCACGCGTGAACTGCATGGATGCCGGCAGACGGAGATCGATGCGTTCGAGGTTATAGACTTGATCGTAGGAGCCATTGATCGGCTCTAATCCGATACGCTTGAACTCGGACGAGATATAGTCTGCGGTTTGTTCGAGCTCACGTGATGGTGTGTCTCGTCCGCGCATTTCGTCGGAGGACAGATAGGTGAGGTGACGTCTGGCAGCAACGGTATCGAAGTACAGTTCCGCGTCAGGTGGGAACGGCCGCGGCTCGGTAGAGCCACTGATGGCCAGTGCGAGAATTATGGAGAGGATCATTAGCGGAAATATTTGATCATGACCGTCATTCCGGGGTTGGCGCGACGGAATTCAACCACATCGGCAAGGTGGCGAATAAGGAATACCCCTCTGCCCCCTTCACGAAGGAGATTCTCGGGGAGTCTAGGGTCGGGCACAGATTCTGCATCAAAACCATTGCCGAAGTCTCGTACGACAACAATGATCTCATGTGGAGAGATCTGGATATCAACGTGTACCTGGATGTCTGCGATGCAGTGATGTGCGTGGATGATGGCATTGTTTACTGCCTCGGTCACGGCCACGTGCATATCGTGAAAACGGCTTGGTCCAAGCGACTGTAGTTCGTCTACAGAGCGAAGGAACGGCTCAACCATTGTGATGCAGGATCGCTCACTTGGCACGCGGAGGGAATATGTGTTGATGTGGCTCATTACGTCAAAGTCGAACGACAGCCCGCAGTAAAAGGTTCGGCAATTCTCTTCGACCCGTGATATTAATTCGTTGAAACTCGTACCAGCCCGTTAGAGAGAGCAGCGATCCGTCTGTAGCGATGTACCGAAGGACAACTTCGGGGCCAACAGACTCCACGGAGCCTATACTAACGGGTGGTGCACCCGCAAGAATGGACCTTTGGTTCATCGTGTAGAGTCGGACGCCAGCTCCTATTCCCCACTGAATGCTCGGTTGCGAGAAGATAAGCAGTTTGGCAAGGTACTCAAGGCTTCCGGTCTCGGGAGTTTCAGAGAATTCTGACCATTGAAGGGTGGCACGTTCATAGTATCGAAGAAGGATCTGTGATTCAGCATGCAGGACAGGAGTGAGCTGCACGCGAATGGAGTCGCGGTAGGACAGCTGTCGGAAGCTGAACGATCTCACGGATGAGGCCATTCCCTCATAGTCATAGACGGTATAGTTAGCCAGAATCTCAAACTGTGGTTGCATGCGTACCACGCTGCCGGTAACATGGAACGAGGGTGAGAACCGAAGCACACGGTTTTCATTGTTCAGTGCGCTGCGAGACGCCTTCAGGAATACCAGGTGCAGGTATTGTCCGGAGAGACCTACACTCATGGAGAGGATATCTGAGAGCCTGCGAGCATAGGTCAACGTTGCAACGGTTGCAAGCTCATCACGATCATCATCATTTGATTGGCTGGGCGTGTCATACCGAAGAAGCCATCCGGTTACATCAAGCCGGACTGTATCTATCGGGGATGGATACCACTCGCCCCTTCCGAACATCCTACTCCGGAAGGTCTCATTATCGCGTTGGAATTCTTGGGAACGGATGGCTTCAAGATCATCTTCGTTCAGACCATGAAGATTGGAGACACCATTTTGCTCACTACGTTGATACACCGCAGCACCGCCCATAAACGACAGCATTGGAAGGTGGATCTGCGCATGGGCTTCTACGTCGAACATCAGCTCTCGCAATTGTCGTTGCACGGCGGTTAGGGAAATGGACGAAACAGCTTGTTCGAACGATCTGTTTACCCCGGCAGACGAAAGGGACGTGATAAGTCCAAGCGTGAGCGAATTGGTAAGTGCATAGGACACGTCGCCACCAAAGACCAATCTCCGCTCCGAACGCTGTTCAACATCAAGGGGCTGGGTGGGGTCGATAACAGTGTAAAACTCTCGTCCAAGGTTCACAGACTCAATAGATAGTCTCAGATTAGAGCCTTCAGCAAGTGAGCGAACCACCTCTGCGCGCAGATCTAGATCCGTGTTTGTGCGTTGGGCATCCAGAAGCTGCCAATCAGCCAGTCCTGTGCCGCTGATCATCCAATCTTCAACATCAAAGTTTGCAAGTCGACCCGTGACTCCGGCTAGGGGGCCTGTGGCTCGCACTCCAAGTTGGGAAGAGGCTTCAACCCCGGCTAAGGCTTCCACCATAGCAACCGGGCTTGGCTCATAGTGGAGTCCGGCCGCAATATTCAGTCGTTCCAAGGAGTTGAGGCCCACGCTTCGGGAGTCTCGCG
>DATGWS010000094.1:0-8037 GCA_035299365.1 Candidatus Didemnitutus sp. | reverse complement strand
TGTATTCGCCGCGACAAATTCAACGCCGTCGAGCCCGCGTGCGATCATAGTTCGCACTGCGTTTCCGCCGCCGCCGCCAACGCCAACAACGCGAATTCTCGCGTCTGACGTAAAAGATGATGTATCCAACTCGATGGCCATGATTCCCCCCGGAATGTGGTCGCGTTGCAGGAAAAAGTGTTTACAGGTTTTCGAACCAATCTTTCACATTCTGCAGGAGCCCCTTTTTGTTTGAAGGGGGCTCTACAGTTGCGGCAGGCTGGTGTAGAGTGGTTGGAGCTGCAGCAGGTGCACTGTTGATAACGGGGCTACTGTGCTGCTCCTCGAATTCGTCTTCATGTTCGATGCTGTACAAGGCAAGGCCAACGGCCGTTGCATGTGCAGGCGTGGTTACTTCTCGTGCAAGACCTTCGTGACTGAAGCCACGGGGAAGTCCCTTGTTCACGGGAAGTCTGAATGTGCGTTGCGCAAGCATGTCTGCACCGCGGAGGTCGGAACACCCGCCTGTGATAACTATGCCTGCTGCGAGATTATTGGCAAGCCCGGAATCGTGGATACGTTGCAACACAAATTCAAAGATCTCTTCCATGCGAGGTTCGATCACCTGACATAGAATGGTCTTTGAGAGTTCTGTTGGTCTGCGACCACCAACTCCTGGTACTTGAAAGTGTTCGTCACGTAGGATGCTGTCGGAAATTGCGTGACCATGATCGACCTTGATCTGCTCTGCATCGTTGTTGCGAATGCCGAGCACAGTTACAATGTCATCTGTAACGCGCTGACCTGCCAGACCGATCACATTCACTGACCGAAGGACATTGTCTTTGTAAATCGCGAGGTCTGTTGTGCCGCCACCGATATCCACGATAGCAACACCAACTTCGCGTTCTGCATCATCGAGAACTGCAAGTGCACTTGCCATGGATTGTAAAACAACAGCGTCAACATGTAGTCCTGCACGATTGGCACACTTGTACACGTTCTCTACTGCTGCTGCAGACGCCGTTATGACGAGTGCGTTCGCTTCCAGCCTACGTCCGCTCATGCCAAGAGGATCGGATATCCCATCCTGGCCGTCGATGATGTAGTCTTGCGCGATAACGTGCAGGATACGTCGGTCCGGAGTGACATTCACCTGTGCGAGTTCATCATGAAGTCTTCGCACATCGTCTTCTGAGATCTCAGAAGTGCGGGTGGTAACAATGCCCCGTGTTTCAAACGTTGAAATGTGTTCACCACTTACGCCGATCACAACGCGTGCGAGTTTATAACCGCTTTGTTGTTCTGCTCGGTCGATAGCGATCTTGATTGCGTCGGCCGTTTTGTTGATGTTGGTCACAACACCACGCTTGAGTCCGTCGCATTCTGCCAACCCGGCACCGAGGACCTCAACCACCTTTCGAACAGGGTCAAAGGCTGTAACAACAGCACAGACCTTTGTTGTACCGATGTCTAGTCCAACATGGATCTCCGGAGTACTCATGCTGCACGCTCCACGATGTGCGGAGCTACGTGATACCGAAGTACGACTTGATTACGCCAACGAAGGTCAACCTCGGAAACCGAAGCCATGTTGAGCCGTTGTGAGGTTTCATGCCAAAACACATTCATGTCGGCAAAGGCCTGCGTAGCTCGCGAGGCATCCATCACGCCAAGACGCCACCGTGTTTCGTCAGTTATAATTTCTACCGTATGCAACTTGCGATCATAGCGCACTTCAGAGATTTCTTGGTAGAGCATCGGATGCAACGTGCGCGACCCCGCGATGAGGACCGATACGATGTGTTGAACATCGGCAGAAGAAATCTCCGAGCCATCTGTTGTTTGCAACACCGGAACGTTATGCGCCGTGCGCTCTACGGCGTTCGGTAGCACAACACCAAAGGCGTCAACGTAGCGTAGCGATCCGTCTGAATGCACGATGTGCGCAACAGGCAGTCGCTCGTCTACCTCAACCGTCATCTCCCGAACGCCCGTGAAATACACCGATGCGCTACGCACATAGGGAATGCATTCAACACAGGTTCGCACGTCTGCTAGTGTTAACGTCTTCAGATGTTTTGCCTTGAGTGTGTCAACTGCACGTTGAACTGCGATCCTGCTTAGCCCCGTTGCACCAATCACGTTGATGTTCGAAACAAGCTGCCGGTCGTGCCACTGCGTTGCCATAAAACCAAGGAAGACTACGCCCAGTAGGGTGATGACGAGCCCCGACGACCTACGGCCACCGCTTTGCTTCGTTTCATCACGTCCCTTCTTCGCCACGTTCTCTCTCCCGATGTGGATAACCCACTTGGGTTATGCACATGTGTGGTTAACTGCCCTATCGCCCATCGATTCCGAGGCTTCTTTTACCCCGTCTCACCCCGCGATATCCCTGCGCTCTACAAGGGGTTACGACCTCCGCAAATGTACTGCGCGCACGCAGAAGAAGCAATAGCTGGAGGTAGGAAAAAAGATGGCGTTGTTGACAGGTTATCCACACCCAGTGGAGAACCTCCTAGCCCTAGCTTAAAGCCTTGGTCCGTCCACCATCCACAAGGATGCTTGTGCCGGTGATATACGAAGCTGCCGGAGATGCCAAGAAGCCCACAGCATTTGCTATCTCTTCTGGCTGAGCGAACCGTCCAACCGGGATCTCGGCTATCATCGCCGCACGAACAGCATCCTCAGATCTGCCCTTGTTGGTGGCGTTGCGCGTGATGATACTGGTGAGTCTATCAGTCTCGGTGGCACCGGGCAAGACGTTGTTCACCGTGATCCCCTTCGGCCCCAATTCATTGGCCATGGTCTTTGACCAACTCGCCATCGCACCCCGAATGGTATTGCTCACACCCAGCCCGTCAATGGGCATCTTCACAGATGTGGATATGATGTTAATTACACGACCGTATCCGGAAGCCGCCATACCAACTACAAGAATTTTAGTAAGCTGGTGTGCTACAAGTACATGATTTTCAAAGGCTTGCTTTAGACTTTCCACAGCACTATCCACAAGGGGTCCTCCCGCAGGTCCAGCGGTGTTATTCACAAGAATGTGGATAGGGCCGTGTTCATCCACATGGTTATGCACATGTGTTAACAATGCAACTTCATCCGCCATGTCAACTGCAATTGCATGATGAGACTGTCCACCATGAACACTCAGGGAGGCCATTGCCTCTTGGAGCGTTTCCGGATTTCGGGCGAGAAGAGTTACGGAGGCACCATTACGAGCAAGTTCTTGCGCTGCAGCCCGTCCAATGCCTTGTGATGCACCGCAGACAAGGGCACGTTTTCCAGTGAGGGAGAGATCCATTTTGGTCCTTTCAAAAGCCGCAATTCGGGAGGGGGCGGAGTGGTTTCGTACTTTCGTGTACTGCGAAACTACCACGTGGACAAGGACCCTACCATGGCAATCCGCCCAGCATTTAGCCTACAGACATGGATCGAGGAACACAGACACCTGCTCAAGCCCCCTGTTGGCAATGCAAAGGTGTACGAGGACACGGAATTCATCGTGATGATCGTTGGAGGGCCAAATGCCCGGAAGGACTATCATTATAATGAGGGAGAAGAGTTCTTCTACCAGATCGAGGGTGATGTTACGGTGAAGATCATTGATGATGGGGAGCCCCGTGATATTCATATCAAACAGGGCGACATTTTTCTTCTGCCTCCTCGCACGCCGCACTCACCGCAACGTCCGGCCAATACCGTTGGGTTGGTGATTGAACGGAAGCGTGAGGCTGTGGAACTCGATGCCTTTATGTGGTTCTGCGAATCGTGTGGAACCAAGCTCTATGAGGAGTTCCTTCCGCTCACAGACATCGTTACGCAGTTACCGCCAATCTTTGAACGCTTCTGGGGAGATCTTGACCATCGCACATGTAAGAAGTGTGGCACCGTCATCCAGCCCCCTGCTAAGGTCTAAGTATGTTGAAAGTTGACTGTCACGCCCATATCCTTCCAGAACGTTGGCCGTCCTTGAAGGACCGATATGGATACGGAGGGTTCATCGTTCTCGATCACTATGCTCCGGGTAAGGCTCGCATGATGCGAGATGACGGAACATTCTTCCGTGATGTGGACCAAAACTGTTGGGATCCCAAGGCCATCCTTGCGGATATGGACGCGAACAACGTGGATGCGATGGTGCTCTGTACGGTACCTGTGCTGTTCTCATATTGGGCCAAACCACAGGATGCGTTGGACTGGACGCGGTTCCTCAACGATCACCTTGCCGGCGTGGTAGCCGATCATCCGAGGAGGTTCATAGGTCTCGGTACTCTCCCCATGCAAGACATAGACCTAGCCATCCTTGAAATGCGTCGATGTGTGAACGAACTAGGCTTTCGAGGCTTTGAGATCGGCACCAACATCAACGGCATGAACCTGGATGACAGATCACTCTTCCCCTTCTGGAAGGCAGCTCAGGAGTTGGGGGCCGGGATCTTTGTTCACCCGTGGGAAATGATGGGCGCAGACCGAACGGACAGATACTTCCAGCAGTGGCTCGTTGGGATGCCTGCAGAAACCACGCTCTCGGTTACCTCCATGATCTTTGGCGGTGTATTCGATGCATTTCCCGATCTGCGAGTGATGTTCTCACATGCAGGGGGCTCCTTCCCGTTTACACTGGGACGGATCTCCCATGGGTATTATGCTCGCCCTGACCTGTGTAATGTGAACAATGTGCACGACCCAAAGGACTATGTAGGCCGTTTTTGGGTGGACTCCATAACCCACAACGCGGATGCATTACGGTTTTTACTCTCCCTTATTGGGCCAGAAAAGATCGCGTACGGTACGGATTATCCGTTTCCTTTGGGTGATCTCGAACACGGGAAATTTATCCAGGATATGACGGATATCTCACCCTTGATCAAGGACCAGCTCTTTGCCGGAACTGTTTTGGACTTCCTCGGGTTACAAGCAAAAGACTACGAACCATGGCCTAGTTCGATGGATCCGGGAGTGGTTGTAGAATAAACGGCTTTGCAGATTCGGAAGCTTCCGTAGATTTGTCGCCGCCACGGAGGGCTCGCATAATGGTATTGCAGCTGTCTTGAAAACAGCCGGGTTTGCGCCTGTGGGGGTTCGAGTCCCTCGCCCTCCGCTTTTACATTCCTCATTGGAGCATCACCACATGATCCGTTCAGTCCTCTTCGCGCTTGCCGCGGTCTTCGTATTGTCAGCATGCAGCGATGATCCGGTGACACCGTCCGACACAAGTAGCTACGTTGTGTCCACTAAGGGTTCGTATTTCGTCCATGACAACATCACTGTAGAAATCACCGCGGCCGGTGTGACTACGGATGTTCCTTCGCCGAGCGACAGTACAGTTGTTAATGGTTCGGTTACGCATGAAGGCAGAACCGCCATTGAGTCGATCGTTTTTGTTAACGGTGCTGCATCAGATTCTATCTACATGACACAAACCGGGTCAACGGTAGCAACTGCATTTCCACTACAGTTCACCGTCCTTGGCCTTCCGGCAGATTTTGGTGTGAAGTGGGTGAATATCTTCGATGCAAATGCAGCTACTTGGACCGCCCTGAACGACTCGATCCCTTCGTTCACCATTGGCAGTGGTGAGCAAGCGTATACAGGAACAGCTAAGCTCTTGTTCACGGGCAAACAAACCGGCACAGAGACGATCACTGTTGATGGCAAGTCGGTTACGGCTAAGAAGTCCGAGATCACGATGAACATCACGCTCTACCTCAACTTCGGCACTGCCATCATCCCTGTTCCGATCGTACTTACGCAGCGCTACACATTCGCACCAAATGTTGGCATCGTGCGCGCTGAGCAAGTAGCCACCGTGATAACCATCGAAGGAGTTCCACCCCTGACAATTCCAGGGTTCAAAACTTCACTGGTCCGCTACTCAGTCGCGAACTAATCTTCAAGCAAACTCTCTGAACGAAAAAGGCTCGCAGGAAACTGCGAGCCTTTTTTGTTTGCGGTGGTACGAAATGATCAGTCAATGTTCACAGTTGCAAGATCAACAACTCTAGCGGAACCTCCGTTGAGTCTGATAGTTGTGCTTTCTCTGCGTTCGTTCGGCCTACCGTAGTTTCGATACACGGCAACCTGCACGGTGGTTGGACCAGATAGGCGTTGTTGACGGTCTCCGTAATAGTTCGCCTGAACTTTAAATGTCCCTTTCGGAGCCTTCCGGATCATGAATTCTTCTGGTCCATAACCGCCAGTTAGGTCGCGTGACAGCCTTCCACCCGAAGCGGTGAAGCGATTTCCGAAATAACATTTCACGGCGGATGGATCGGTCACCCAGAGATCGATGTCACAGTTATCAGAATCCCAGTCCATAACTACGCGAACATCTGCGGCAACGGAGTACAGAAGTGCAGCCGGGATCTTGGAAACGTCCACATCCTTTGGGTGAAGTCCAATGATGTGATTCATCTCGTTGAGCGCGATGAGTTCGACCTCTGGGAATCGTCCATCCCACGTGCGCGTGGCCATCACATAGAGCATATCTACCGCTTGTTGATGTTTTCCGGATGCATCCAAGGCAAGCGCTAGGTCGCGGTAAGACTGTGGTTCTTCATCACGAATGTCGCGCACATCCGTGAACACATCAACCGCGTAGTCGGCCTTCCCAAGTTGAAGCAGCCGCCTGGCTAGGATCCGCAACATCTGGTGGTTCTCGCCTTCAAGCTCTGCAAGGTTTGAAAGAACACGCAGTGACAACGTGTGGAGCCCCTTATCTCGGAGTGCATCTGATACATCGAGGTAGAAGCCAACATTCCGACCATAGTCCGCACGATGCCCAAGGTACCAGGAATACACAGAGTCCTTTGAGCATGATTGAAGTGCATTTGTCCAGACATCACGTGAGACTAGGGTGACTTTCTTGTCCTTCGCGACAACATCTTCCAGAACCTGGTCCCGATCTCCAAGTAAACTCTCAGTCCGGTCAGCAATCAGTGTTCCGTTCACTGCATTCAAAGGTTGTGCCGCATATGGCGAGGGCATACTTGGAGACACGGTTGCACCCGAAGAGCCAAGCCCTCCAGTGAATTGGTCAGAAACCACAAGTCCTTCTACCAAGACCTGGTCCTCTGTTGCGCGTGAACCACGGACTACGAAATTGTTGTCAGATGCACGGATACCAGCATTTAGAGACAACTCAGATGCAGTGTTGTCGCGAGCTACCCGAGTCATATCTGAACCTTTTAGCACTCGAGTCGTCCCGATGTCCGTACTTCTTACAACTACAGGATCAGCAGCAACTTCGATCATTTTCATTCGGATGTCTGCAGGTGTGACCGCGAAGTTTACAACATTCGTTTGGTCAGCAGAGAGAACTACACTTTGGCTTGCCGTGTCATACCCTACTGCTGTAGCACGGACAGAGTACGCGCCGGGATTGATATTCTTCACGAGGAACTCGCCATTTGTCTTCGATATTCCTCCCCTCGTGGTACCCAGCACCCGGATGGTTGCTCCAGGGACAACCCGTCCACCTGAGTCTTTGACAAGACCTTTGATCGTACCCAATCCGGCTATTGCTGCCGTTGTTTGGACTTGAGGTATTGCTGGAGGGACATTGACAACGGTATCTGGTCTGCGTTGCTCCGGAAGTGGCTTTATGTACCACGATTTCCAACTATTCACGAGTGTTTCAAGAAGGGCCTGACGGGCCTCTGCAGATTGGACCTTAACGACTGGTTTATTCTTCTTCTGCTCGGTCCACTGCGCAAGCAGCTCCGGTTCTGTTGCAGGGGGCTCAATATCATACTGCACATAGTCGTTGAGGGTCTCGAGTACGAGGAGTGACGTTCCTGGTGTAACGATACCAAAACGCATACCGAGCTTAGTGATATCCTGTGCACGGGCTCTGCGATCGCCGGCCATGGTCTTGAGTTCCTGTTGCGCCCACTGACGGGCAGCGGTGAGACCATCTGCTTTGTGTTCTGCTGAATTCACTGAGATGGTCTTCTTCTCAACGATAACGCCGTTGAGTGAGTATACGAGCTCAAGATCAGCCGTGGGTGATTGCAACGTGCCTACGATGGTGTTACATAA
>DATGWS010000093.1:0-21555 GCA_035299365.1 Candidatus Didemnitutus sp. | reverse complement strand
TAAGGCTCCCGACGTCACTCCGGGAGAGTAAGACTCCGGGAGTCATTTTTCCTACATAGAGCGCCATTGCTTCCTGAACTGGACAATTGACACCGGACATCATTGCAACGCTTGATGCGTTTTCTTCCCACGCCTGCGTCGCTTTACTTCCCATGACTACGTCATGGGCTAGGGGGATTTCGCCCCGATGGGGCTTGAGGAGAGTTACAGAGTTACGCTGTTCTCTGTTCGCTGTTCGCTGTTCTCTGTTCGCTGTTCGCTGTTCTCTGTTGGCTATTCGCTATTCTCCCGAACCATCATCCATCCAGCCACGGTACCCGCCTCACTTGAATTGTCTCTTTCGATGAGTTTGCGAACTTCGGGCGTAAGTGCTGGACGACCGATCACGAATGCCCACATGTCCTCATCGGTTTCCCTTGTGGCCACGATCCATGCTTTGGTGTTGGGTGCGAGAGCGATGCCGTGCTTCCATGCACGCAGTTCATCGTCGGCATAGTCATCACTGTTGGGTTTCGTGCCGTGCGTGTTCAAGAACAAACGCATTGTCGATGTCGTCGTGATCGAGTCGGCAACTCGGTGCAACGAATGTGGTGACTCTAGACCATACATGAACAACGTTCGCGACACGAGGCGCGCTTGCTTCGCTTCGGGATCGATCTGATACTGTTCGAAATAGGACTTTGTCCCGGCACAGCATTGATACTCAAACAGTGCGATGGATATGCCTCCATCGAAGTTCCCCGACTCAGAATACCCAACCAAGATCCCAGAAGAACGAAGCAATTCGTCGTTGTTATGCTTTGCATCTCGCACCGTCACCCACGGCGACTCCGCGACGTTGCCATCCAAATGCATCTCCACCACATACCTCCCGTGTTCACCGATCGTATCTCGCCTCGGCTTCGGAGATGCATGCGGTTTCATGAAACACTGTGCGGCGATCAAGGCGGAGTCGTCGAGGACGTTGCATTCGAGTTTGCCCGCAGCACCGATATCGATCCGCATACGCTCATGTGGCGGATGAAGCAAACCATTGTGAGTACACTCCACAACACATGAGAGTCGACCATTGCGCATTTCGAAGAACGGCCCCGTCGCGATCTGCCACCCCGCTTCCAAACACCGTACCGGCGTCTGGGCGAGAAGTTTCCGTGTTGATGGAGTATCGTCACCGTGCTCCTCCTCCGTCCACCACTCCACCATCGCACGCGACGATATCCGCTCATATCCACTGCGCGAGATGATCACGCGCACCGTTGTATCACCCTCATAGGTGACCACATCCATCACACTCGGATCTATCTGCGCCGCAAGTGAGGTGCAGAAGAAGATGGCAACAAGGATGGTGGTAAGGGGCAAGTGCTTCATGAATTGTGTGACGGAGATACGGAGTATCGGAGTTCGCTGTTCGCTGTTCTCTGTTCGCTGTTCTCTATTCGCGATTCACTTAATTCGATATCATTATCGGCTGCGTCTTCGAACGCCGATGAACGACCCCCATCGAATCCACAAATGTAGCCGTAACGGTCATGACCACATGCCCCTTTACCTGTCCCCTCGTTAGCGGGATCTTCCCACCAACAACTTTGAGGGTGGTTTTGACCATCGCACAATATCGTAGCGTGTCTGGATTGACCGGCGGAGGCATTGGAGGCTCCGGCTGCGAATCTTTGGGCAGTTGACGTTGATTCCTCTGATGTTGAAACTGAAACCAGTAGTCGCGACTTCTCTGGATACTCTCGATCGACAACTGACGAAGAGGCTCTACATCAAAAACGATCACCGAATACGTCGAGTCCGTCTTTAGGTCACGTACCTTACTCGAGTCTATCCCAACCTCGATCGTACAAACCTGTGCGCTATCCCTACGCAATAGTCCCGGGATTCTCACACAGAAACCCCGCACCTTGAACACCGGATCCGCATTGTTCATGATCGGATCCACTGCCACATCCTGCGAGTAAATCATCGGGCGAAACACCGATGTATCCTTCTCATCGTCATCAGATGTGAAGGGGGCGTTGCAGATCGCAAGTGGGTGCCCAAGCAACACCAACAAAACGAGCAAGGTCAGGATGATCGTGAGATATCGCATGGTAGGTGCTCCTGACAAATGAGAGATACGGAGTTACGGAGATACGGAGATACTCTTTCATTCCGGGAGTCAATACGTCACAGTGATGTTGACCTTGCTCTCATTGCAAACACCTTCTGAACCCAGGACCCGATAACAGGCAACAAGATGAAACGGGAACACAATCGATACGGAGCCCCATTTCAGCGGAAGTTTACAATTCGTAAGCTGTGCATGGATCACCCACTCTGTGATTTGGCTTGACACTACTGGTGACCACAACACACAACAAGAACACCAATCACTCGGTACAGCATTGTAATCTCCGATCGTGAAGGGGGCAAGGTACGATACTAGACTCATTCACCGGCGCGGCCTTGTGCCTAGTGTCTCATATCTTTATCGACACGGAATTCGTCAGTACACCACCTATGATAATCCTACTTCGATCGCTGATATAAATGACGTACACCATCTACCATGCCTTGCTCTGCCCTTACAAGCACGTTCCCAACACAAACAAATGAGAATTCTCTCCACGATCATTGCCACTGCGACCGCCTTACTGTGTTTGGTGAACTTCGCCCACGCACAATGGCAGCAGTTAAATGGACCGTTTGGTGGGGGCGTCAGTGGGTTTGCTGTTGTTGACAGCACGGTGTTCACGACAAACGATGAACATCTGTTCCGCTCCGCAGATCTGGGTGCAACGTGGGAAGAAGTGGGTCGCGGACAGCTTGGTGCCCACCTTGGGGTGATGGCGGTTCTTGGCAACACGGTCTATGTATCGTGCGGCGACTCGTTGACTGTAAGTGCGGACCGTGGCGACTCATGGCGAAGGTTGAACAAGGAGTTCGATCGTATTAGGTCTCTGTCTGTGATGGGGTCAACGCTGATCGCTGCGTGTTACTACGACATCCTCATATCAACGGACCTTGGTGAGAGCTGGACGTCGATACGTGCCCAAGCCCCCTTCGAATATCCCTACACCATCACACAAGGCGGAGATCTGCTGTTCTTGCTGAAGAATCAAGATCATCACATGTCGACAGATACAGGACGCACGTGGAGGCGGATCGCTGATTCAACGCAAAGGAACTACACGACGTTTCTGGTGGAAGGCGACAGGATCCTGGGAGGATCTAATCAAGGGCTGCACGTCAGCACGGATCGTGGTGAGAGCTGGACGCGTATTGGCAATGAACTACGATTGGAAGAAGTGCTGCAGCTGGAACGTATCGGCGGTCACGTGTTTGCTGTTACACAAAACGGTGTGTTCAGATCGACCACCAATGGTGTTTCATGGGAACATGTTTTTGTGCCGATCAGCAAGGGCAAGGTACAGAGTATCATTGGTGCAGGGGGCCGACTTCTGATCTCACACAACACGCATGGCGTCTATGTATCAATCGATAGTGGCACATCGTGGACACGTTCCAACAACGGCCTCATCGCATTGACCGTCAACGGATTATTGGTCTATCGTAACAGATTGTTTGCTGCCTGTGGTCCACGTGGTTTTTATGTATCGGATGATCTCGGAACCACTTGGGAGGAGGTAGGGGGCTTCCAGGGCGTCGACGTAACATGTCTTGCCGATGCCGGTAAGAACATCGTTGCTGGCACATCGAACGGATGGTACCGATCCGCAGACACGGGTCGTACGTGGCAACGGCATGAAGACAGTTACACATCCAACAAAGCCGTCTTCGCCATTGCCTATGAGAACGGACTGTTGGCCATGATCTCCAACTATGCTCGATGTGTGGTGTATACCTCGTCAGATGACGGCGCGTCGTGGCAGTTCCGCAACGACTCCAAACTTCCTGCCGTACCATTGATCCACACCACCTACAACATAGAGAACCGAGTCACGATCAACTCCGGTGTGGTTTGTGCCATCACCGACGGCGGCTTATCAATATCGGAGAATCAAGGTCGCACATGGCGAACGGTTGATGCCTACATGCTCGGTTCCGAATTCGCGATCGCCTACACGGCAGTAGCGGCACATGGCAACAACGTCGTGGTTGCAGGTTGGCTAAATCAGTACCGATCAACCGACGTCGGCAGAACATGGACCGTAATCGGTCGCCTTGAAGACCACGACATTCGTTTCTTCCTCCGCTACGGCAACGGTTTCATTGCCGTATCACAAACGCTCCGCTACATTGCTGACGAGAGCACAAACTGGATCGACATCTCTGACGGACTAAAAACGGCATACACTTGCCAAGCGCTCCAGCATGACAACTACTTCTATGCATGTGGAAGCGGCGACGGCATTTGGCGCAGGCCAATAGAGTCCATTGTGCACGTCGATGAAAACGATCATCGTGGCAGTGGCAACGCAGTCCATCCCGGATCCGTCGCCTTGTGGCCAACACCAACCTCCACACAGGCAACGCTTTCATTTACCACAACTACAGCCGGCAGTGCTGTCATCTCCTTCATCGATCCATTAGGCCAAACGGCATACACCAGCACGACCACACTTCAGTCAGGGGGCGACCACACCGTCCATGTGGACACGACACCACTTCCCTCCGGATGGTACGCTGTTGTGATCACCACCCACGATCAGGTATTGGTCGGTCGGTGTATAGTGGAGAGAACCCCGCGCTGATCAGCACGAACTACACGCACTGTTGTTGAACTACCAACCGCACAGACTTCTGTTCTCCGAACCACGCATTGAGCATTGCATACGTGTTCGTTGCTGCATCCCACCACGTCCTTGGCGCAATATCAAACACGATCGTACTCGGCTTCGGGTTGTTCCACGATTGCGGGTACGCCGACGACTTCACCTCTATCGAAACACCACCCGGCGTCACCAGATCATACTTGTCCCACTCTACACGCGGCTTCTCCGTTGCACCCACCGCCAACCCAACGATATACTCCGCCAACACCCCACGGTTCGCATTGGATAGATGATCGGAGTATGCCCATTGCAAGAAGAAAGGGGCATGGGGGAAGAGAGATACGGAGATACAGAGTTACGGGGTTACGGAGTTACAGGGTTACAGAATCAATCACCCCCGCCGCAATCTCTTCAAATGAAACCCCTATAAGTCCTTTCCTTAACAGCACTTCCAAACGTACACTCTTCTGATCGCCGAACCACGCATTTAGATCCTTGGTGGCGCAAACAAGGAAGTACCATTGCGAAAGATCTAGAGGGTTAGCCTTTGCACGATCCTTCTCTTTGAACACGCAGAACACATAGACATCCGCCGACCGTTCACGCTCCGTCGCATAGGTGTTTGTTGCTGCATCCCACCACGCCTTCGGCGCAATATCAAACGCGATCGTACTCGGCTTCGGGTTGTTCCACGATTGCAGGTACGCCGATGACTTCACCTCTATCGAAACACCACCCGGCGTCACCAGATCATACTTGTCCCACTCAACACGCGGCTTCTCCGTTGCACCCACCGCCATCCCCACGATATACTCCGCCAACACCCCACGATTCGCATTGGACAGATGGTCGGAGTATGCCCATTGCCAGAAGGAAGGGGCGGAGATGTGTGTGGGAGGGGGCATTGGGTTTCAGAGATACAGAGATACGAGGTTACAAGGTTACGGGATTACTCCGGGAGAGTAAGACACCGGGAGTCATCCCCCACTTCCACCATCACTCTACAATGATCACTCAGCCCCGATTCATCAACGGCATTATGCGCACGCACTGTTGTAGAGTTGACAAGGTGCTCAGAGACAAAAACATGATCAAGCTGATGTGTTGCCCCTGATGCCGACGAACTGTTTCTTGATATGCGGGCACATTCAGGCTCTCCTGAGGTTGTACCATCGGCCACGTGTCAGCTTGGTGTCCGTGCAGCACATGTCATCCTATGTAAGCCTACCCCTGGGTCATGCGCTTAAAGTCTGTGTGGTCGTGTTCTCTCCGAGTCACACCTATGATTAATATACCTTGGTAATGCGTTACCTCTTGAGGTTAACAACAGCCAGACATTTCACATATTCTGCCGATACTGACACATCGAATTGCTATCCGCAGCTATCGATTGGAATTCAGACAACTTAGTGACATCTAGTTCACAGCAGATCCATGGTACTTTGACTGTACTTATCACTTTCGTCTCATAAGATTACTGTTCAGCCATTTTGGAAGGTGTACTTTGGGAAAGGTCTCATATAATTGACGGCGAGAGGATGCAAGGACTATTTTCACTCCCACTTGATTCAAGAACAGCTCCTTGTCCCGTCCATCTTTACCTTTTAACTCATTCTTGTTGCACAAGTAATACGTGTCTACTCCAGACTGCATACCACGCTTGTCAAAATCCTTTAGGTAGGCATTACGTTTGATAAGCAACCATCTAATGAAGAGTTCTTCCCTGTTGATCCCAAGTCCATAGATGATTAAAGTAGACTTAAAGAACGGCTCCATCCAACTTTGTGAACCATACCAACTATCCTCTGACTTCCGCAGGCTTTTGGAGCCACCGTACAACCATCCCTTAGCTTTCTCAGCCATCGAAAAATAGTCCTCAAGTCCAAGTCTGATTGAACGCTTGTACTCAGAAGTACCGTGGAGATGCCAGATCGCGAACTCGTCAAGCGGGCTAACGATTTTTGCGTTAGAGAAGTAGCACATCCACGGGAACTGCCAACCAGGATACTTTCCTTCTCGCGAATAATAGTGGGGCTTGTATCTGCCCTCAACTATCTGATGTGCCCTTTCTATCTCAGGATCGGCTAGCACAAGAGTGCGATCAAAATTGGTTGTTAGTATCGGAGCTGAATACTTCCTGGCAGTATTGACTAGTAAAGAATGTTGGACAGCTGGTTTCCAGCTCCGAATTCGGCTAGATACTGCATCCTTCAAACGCCTCTGTAAATTTTCATTGCCTTCGAATTGATTCGCAACTAAGTCGAAAAGCTGTAGAAGCGAAATCTCGCTTAGTACTTTCGGTGTTAGCCAATCCAACTCTATCTCCACGTCCGAGAGCGATTTCCTTAACAATGCAGACCAGCTATCAGCAAGCTCATTCTTGTACCTGTTGATTCCGTTCCCAATCAGTAACGCAACGTGTCTCGTCTTTTCTGTTTGCACTGAACGCGTAAACTCAACTACAGATTGGTACTTATTCTTACCCATCTCCCCTCCCCCTCCTACACCCACCCCTCACATAACACCTCGGCCTGACGCAATACGAGCTGCGTGGCTTCTTCGGCGAGGTCTGGTGGGTAACCGTGTTGTTTGAGAATGCGTTTGATGATGACGCGGATGCTGGCGCGGGCTTGCTCGCGCAGGTTCCAGTCGATCGTGACGCTTGATTTGACTTTCTTGACGAGTTCGGCGGCGATCACCTTGAGTTTGTCGTCTGCCATGGCTAGGCGGGCGCTCTCGTTCTCTGCTAATGCATCATAGAATGCGAGCTCGTCTCCGTTAAGACCTAGATCGTCTCCGCGCTTGATGGATTCGCGGATCTCCTTGGCAACGCTGATGAGCTCTTCGATCACCTCTTGTGTTGCGATAGCTCTGTTGTGATATCGGTTAAGGGTCTCTTGGAGCATGTCGGAGAATTTGCGGGCCTCAACGATGTTGCGGGCCGACCTCACCTTTACTTCATCCTTGAGAAGTTTGGCTAACAACTCGGCGGCTACGTTCTTGTGCTTAAGTCCCCTGATCTCTGCTAAGAACTGATCACTGAGAATGCTGATGTCGGGCTTCTTGAGTCCGGCTGCAGTAAAGATGTCGATGATCTGGTCGTCGGCCATGATGGCTTTGTTGACGAGTTGACGGATGGCTGCGTCGATGTCGCTTGGGTCTCGACCGTTTGGATCCGACTTCGCAATAGCCGCCCGCACTGCCTGGAAGAAGGCAATATCATCAACGATTTCCTGCGCCTCATCAGTAGCGGCACACAACGCAAAAGCACGAGATAGATCTGTGACGATGGGCATGAATCGCCCCTTACCGTTCTCTTGCTCTAGGACATGCTCGCGTGCAGCGGGGAGGAGTGCGAGACGTTTTGCATACGACTCACTATTCCAATCCGACCAATCGAAGCCGTGCATGATGCCACATGCCTGGTCGTACTTCTCCTGCATAGCAGCAACTGCCTGCTCTACATCGATGCTTGGTGTGCCCATTCCGCCACTTTCAGTATACGTGGCTAAGGCCTTCTTCAAACTATCAGCAAGACCAAGGTAGTCGACGACAAGTCCGCCGGGCTTGTCCTTGAAGACACGGTTGACGCGGGCAATGGCCTGCATGAGACCGTGACCTAGCATTGGCTTATCGATGTACATGGTACTCAAACACGGCGCATCAAACCCCGTAAGCCACATGTCTCGCACAATCACGATCTTGAAAGGGTCTTTGGGGTTCTTAAAATCGTTGGCGAGTTCTCTGCGGAGTTGTTTGTTGCGGATGTGTTGTTGCCATGCGGGACCGTCATCGGCACTACCGGTCATGACAACCTTGACAACGTCCTTCCATGCCGGACGTTGTGCTACGATCTCGTCGTATAAGGCAACGCAGATCCGCCTGCTCATACAGACCACCATTGCCTTGCCATCAATGGCCTCACTGCGTTGGTCATAGTGTTGGATGATATCGGCAGCGATGAGTTTGAGTCTGTCTGGGTCGCCTACCAGGGCTTCAAGTGCGGCCCACTTCGACTTCAACCGCTCCTTGTGGTCAACCTCTTCTCCTTCCGTAATCTCTTCAAACTCATCGTCGATCTTCGGCATCACCTGATCATTCAACCGCAGCTTTGCGATCCTGCTTTCATAATAGATCGGCACCGTCGCTTCGTCATACACCGCACGCTGAATGTCGTAGATGCTGATGTAGTTTCCGAAGATCGCACGTGTGTTCGCATCGTTGGTTTCGATCGGTGTTCCGGTGAACCCAATGAACGATGCATTCGGTAATGCGTCGCGCAGATTCCGTGCAAAGCCATCGATGAGATCGTATTGACTGCGGTGTGCTTCATCGGCGATGACGATGATGTTCCGTCGGTCCGACAACAACGGCATCCGCTCGCCACGTCCATCAGCAGCGAACTTGTGGATGGTTGTAAAGATCACTCCACCGCTAGCAACTTTGAGTCGAGCACGCAGATCCGATACCGAGCTTGCCTGTTGTGGTGTTTGACGCAGCAGTTCATGGCACCGCTGGAACTGACCATACAACTGATCATCAAGATCGTTACGATCGGTGAGCACAACAATCGTCGGGTTCTCCATCGCTGCGTTCTGTGCGATCTGTGCAGCATAGAACAGCATCGTAAAGCTCTTGCCCGACCCTTGAGTATGCCACACAACACCGATCCGTTTGTCACCCGGTTCGGCATGTTCCGGCTTCTTCACCAAATACGTACCGCGCGGATCAGCCCCCTTCCAATTCATACCACTAGCACGCACCGTCTCCTCAACAGCGGCGTTCACTGCATGGAACTGATGATATCCCGCGATGATCTTGTGTACGCGATCGTTATCCGTGTCTTCTTCAAACGCAATGAAGTTCGAGATCAGGTCGAGGAACCGCGATGGTTCAAACACACCCTTTACCAACGTTTCCAACTCAAGCGCCGTGGCAGGGGGCTCTGTACGTCCGTCTATCGTACGCCACACCTTGAACCATTCTTTGTTCGCCGTCAACGAACCGATCCGCGCATATTGTCCATCAGAGATCACCAGCAGCGCATTCGTGCGCATGATCGACGGGATCTCCATCTTATACGTTTGCAGTTGTTCAAACGCGCGCCAGATAGTTGCTTTGTCGTTTGTTGCGTTTTTCAGTTCGAGGACGGCAAGGGGCAGACCATTCACAAAGACCACCACATCCGGACGTCGGTTCTTGCCCGCCTCCACAACCGTAAACTGATTCACCGCAACAAACTCATTCGCGCGTAGATCCTGCGTATCAATCAACCGCACCGTTTCACCAGAGATCGTCCCATCGGTGCGTCGGCTCTCCACCGTCACCCCATCGCGCAACATCTCATGGAACCGTCTGTTCTGTTCCGTCAGTCCTGCCGCATCCACACGCAGCACCTTCCGCAGCGCCTCATCAAGCACATCACCACTGGCAGAAGGATTACAGCGAACCAACGCACGCCTCAATCTCTCAACCAAGATCACATCCTCATACGACGTCCGCTCAGGACTCTGCCCATCGAACGCGATGTCCGGTCCAAAGAGCACATCATATCCAAGCTCCGCAAACCAGTCGAGGGCAGCGAGTTCTACGTGGGTTTCGTTGAGGGTCATAGAATCGCTTCTCCACCCTGAATCGCCTTCAGCGTTTGCCCCCTCTTCGTCTTCCACTCCTCACGACCATTGGCTGATCTGCCAAGGACAACACTCGCGGCCGTTGACGGTGAGTTGAAAACATAGTCCTGTGTAAATACAAGTGCTGAGCCATTTGAAACAAGCACGGCATTTGCTTGTAGAGCAACACGAAGCTTGCTTCCAAGCGACCCCTCCATCGACCTCACCTCATCAATTACCGCCGTACTACCGGCACGAACGATGAACCCCTTGGGTGTCTCTATTCCAAAAGCCTCAATACCCTTGGAGGCGATACAGAAATCGACACGAGTCTGTTCATTTTCACTACTTGAGGGCATTTCAAACACCGAGACGCCAAGAGTGGGTAGACAGAGTAGAAGCTCAATCAAATATCCTTCTGCATAAGCCGCATCAGCCTCAGATATCGGAGGGATCTGCGGAGTTGTGCTATTCTCAAGGATACACCTCTTCCCTGCAGCTGCCAGTGCACACAGTCGTGATTCCAGATACCGAATGTGCGCCTTATTCATGTTCTCGTCTGTGCTCGTAAAGGCCACACATGTATCCCAAAACTCCTTGTTCTTCACATGGTTATCAAGTCGGCTCCGGATCGAGTCACCCTCCCCTACATACACCTTTGGTAGTCCATTGTCCTCTGCGGGGCCGAGCAGAATGTACACGCCCGTACGCTCCAGCTCTTTCCGCTGTCGAGCCTGATCCATGAGTACCCGTGGGAACACCAACCCGCTCCCGCTCCAATTCGATTTTTCGATCGTTCGGATCCCATCAGGATCACCGCCGGGAAGGAAGATGCGTATTGAGTATGGCTTAGGCATGTGGTCCTACTTGAATTCTATGGTCTCAAGGAGACGATGACCAAAAGTAGGGCGAACCTTCCTATCGTGTTGCAGTCTGCCAACGATGATTGCCGGATGTGTGTTGATTCTCTTAGCCAGAGCAACAATCTCACGCTCGGTCATGCTACCACGGTGCTTCAGCTCTTGGTCTCCTTCGATTGTCAGCGTCCATCGAACTGCGAATCTATCTGCCTCATCCTCCTTCTTTCTATCCACTTCTGAATAGTCGTAGTCCTCAAGGAAGATATCCTTTTTGCCATGGAGGAGGATGTGTCCTGCTTCATGGAAGAATGTGAACCAGAAAACGTCGTTGCGCTTATACCTGCCCGACAATTGGATCAGCGGGTTGTCCTTGAGCCATCGCGAGCAACCATTCAAAGGGGCTTTCTTGATGCATGGCGTATAAACAACCTTAACACCAACCTCAAGGCAGATCTTTTGAAGTTGTTGCAAGACGTCAGCTGGATGCTGTACCATTAGACATCGAATGCGCTCCAGTGCCCTTTTAAAACCTGATTCATCGTAGGGATGTGTGGGGAGCTCTACCGCCTGTAACTCGCCCCTTCGCAACCATGCAGAGATGGCATGCGGTTCTTTAGCGTGACTCAGTGAGATCCGAAACGCAACCTTGAGTTCCTGATTTAGGTAGTAGTCTTCCCATGCAGAGTGACCACTCATGCCAAAGAACGCACATAACGCTTCCGTCTTTTCGTGAGCTGTTGCAGCAACGGGAAGCCAGCCCTTCTTCACCATTTCGGCCACTGGGAATTTCTTTCCCCACCGAGCAGACGCTTTCAACTGTTCCTTACGTTCTTCACGAGCTAGGTACTCGTCATAATCACATTGAATAGACGTCCATACGTGAGCCGGTATCTTCAGTACGTGTTCAAACTGAACAGCCATTTCGTGTGTGATGCTGCTATCGCCATTTAACACGGCAATGACAGTCTTCTCAGGCTTTCCTGCACGCAGTGCAAACTCCTTCAGAGTCATGTCCAGTTCGAACAACTTCTCCCGTAGTGTTTCACCCGGATGGAAAGCTATCGGTTGATGAAACTGATTTGATGTTGTTTTCATAGATGCTTGCTTCTTCATAACATTCAACCGCCATGGTAGTCGACAACCTCGACGATCCGCACGGCAACAATCTCGTTCCATATAAACGACCCATCTCCATTGGTAGGGATCGGGTCTTCTTGAGGCTCAAATATGAGCCGATACGGTTGATCAAGATTGCACGACCATTGTCCCTTACGATCTTCCACAAGCTCGTGGAAGTGTCCAGGCATAAATCGCACATCCTCAAGCGTTCTTGCTGCCCTTAAAGCACCAAGTCTCTGTTGATAGATCTTAGCGCGCTTCTCACCCATTTTCCGTATGCACAGACCCAGGTCATTGGCTTGTTGCTCAAGCCCTTTCTTTGCGAAGGTGATATCCACTACAAATCTAGCATATTTTTTGGTTTACAGTAAGTGTATATCAGTTTTCTCAATCCTCCCTAGCAATCCTTCTGCTAATCGGAGATTCTCACCTTGAATACTGCACGCACTCCAGACCGACTTCTGCCACCGCAATCCGGCGTAGCCTTGACGCTCAAGACACCCTTCTTCGTCATGAACTTATCTGCACCGAGAAAGACCTTATCTCTCAAGGACAACTGGTATTGGTATTCTAGCTGAATATCGTCACCGGTGGTTTCCACGCTAGGAGCTGCACTACTGGAGGAAACTATTTCCCACTCTGGCCCATACACTCGCGATATCTCGTCCACGAAAGCCTTCGAGATATTTTGTTGCGTAAGCCATTCACCGGCCGCCTTCGCAAGCAGATCGTGGGCTTTCTCATTGAGTCGCGCCCGCAAGGTCGCTTGCTTGTTAAGTGCATACCCCCTGCCACCATCGGTCTTTGCTAACCTTGGCAATTCTTCAAGACGACCCACCGCATCACAATAGTCGGCCATGTTTTGCGGAAGTAGATCAATCTTGTTAGCCTGGTTATCAATCATCGTTTGTTCTTCTGCCTGCAATCCATTCGAATCGGATGACTCCGGCGTTGTTTTACTGCACGCCATGGTTAACACGCCAACCACGATTAGCACAAGCAAGTGCATGTGTTTCATTGCTATACCCCTGAGATTATGAATGTGGATTCTATTTGATATCCTGATTAGAACGCTAGTCGTTGATGTGCAATGGGCTTCGAGTGCATCACTCGAGGGCGAGGTCTTCGATGATGGCTTCGTTGAGGGTCATGATCTTGAAGTCGGTTTGAGAAACTCCTTCACTGCCGAAATCAACTGTTCCAATTGAGATTTTCGATCTGCTGTGTCCAGTCGAGCCCGTATCTCGCGTTGACCCTTTGGAACGTATCCATTTAACATCAATGGGTTCACCACATTATCCCTCCCGAGCTCACGTTGGACGAGTTGGTTCAATTGCCTCTCCATTTCGTTAACCAGTTCTATCCCATCCCTCGACCTTGAGGGTGGAACGTAATGGCCAAAGGTTGTGAAGAAGAACTCGAAGTCATACTCCTCCGGACTTCCGAAGAAATTGCGTGACTGCGAATGAATGCGGTTAAAAGATAGATGATTCCCAGCACGGGAGATCATGGGATTGCACCCTTCTCGGTTATCGCCTGTCTTCCCAACATAGAAAAGAACGTCACACGAGACGCGATGTTGAGCCACGATCACATACACCGCGTATTCGCGCCGAGTTGCTTCACCTGGGACATGAAAACTGTGGACGTTTGACATAGGCTACGTTGGTGTTCTTTCACTTCGATTTCTCAATCACCGCTTCACAACTGCCCCTGCTCCTACGAATGCTCCTGTCGCTTAGGCGACGGCTCGCTAAGTACGATGTTAGGAGATACCCCACATCATAGCCCAACTCCCTGAAGCACTCCGAGGAAGCATCTTCGATGGAGGCAGATTCGAGTTGGTACTAGGTGATTCTTACAAAATAATCTCTGCAACTACGTGCCCTCCGTGTAGTAAAACGCCACTCGGCCGCCAACCATCGTGTGTGGGATTGCTCCCCCGTCTGATTCCGAAGCCTTGCGGCAACGTCCCCAGAAGAAAAATAACGTTGGAAGCCGAGTGACTAGGACTATTCATACGCCAAGTTGTATTCGCGTTTCAGGAGACTGTTCTCGAGCCAATCGCGATCTTTCCAATCAACAACGATACCTTTTCCTTTGTACTCGCTAAGTAGGCTCTTCGGGTTGATATTAAGCCCCTCCTTCTTGATCACTGTAGCCGCGAGTTGAATCCGGTTGTCCTCAGGAACGACCGGACAGGATATGTAGTCGAGAAAGAACAGAAGTGTCTCGGTGGAGCGAAGTCCAATAGGGCAATGGCTGATTATCTTGGATCCAATATCAGTCATTCTCTCTCGCAGTTCTTTGAAGTCCTCCCCTTTCTGAATGTAGATCATAACGGTCACCCACAAGAAGTAGTAACCACCATTGGCGTCGTAACTTTCCGGGCACATGCAATCGAAATCCCGAATGCGCTTCACAAAATGCTTGTCTAGGAAGCTAGTAGGAAGCCTATGTCTGTCATCTAGTGCCGATAGTATAAGAAGAATGTTCAAGATTTCAACTGAGTAATCCAAGTTGTTTCCATCATCGAATATTTCTATTGATTTTCTTCCAAGATCGAACACCTTCTTTTGAATGATTTCCTCGCCATCAGGGAAGATTCTTTTCGTAGAATCAATAATCGACTTTACTGTCTTCGCCACCTTGTCAGTTGGAACGACTCGAGGATCCATCGCGTGAATGAAGAACAGCAAATCAAGATCGACGAGCAGCCAATGGTAGCTCTCTGCAGTGTGTAGGCCTTTCTCATTGGCCATAGCCACGGCTGAAATAAACTGTGCTACTTTTCGCTGAAGTACAGAGAGCAGATAAACAGAGACGCTAGCGTATTTGACGTCGTGTTTTCTCAAGGCACCCTTTACTTTCGATATCAAACGATTTGCGACGTGTGCCGGGTTTCGCACATTAACTGGGAGCTGGTCGCTATTTGTGCGTACTGAGAATACTTCATCGAGCACAGCAGATATCTCATGTTTGAACATGCTGATATTTGTGATGAATGGACGCTCCATTTGATGGGTTTTCGACTCATTTAAATGAAGCCTAAAGAACTCCAATTCTTCCTCAAGGGCTTGGATAAACTGGTTATGAATGTCTTGACTATTTGTGAATATGAAGTAGTCATCGACATATCGACGGAAATCATATTGTTTTTTTCGTTCGATCTCCTTGATAGAGAGCTTTGCAATTACACGAATATCTATCTCCTGTAGGATGACTTCTGCAAACACCCTTGATATCTCAGGGCCGATGATGATTCCATTTGTTTCGAGATAGTTGCTATTCTGCATTAGTCGATCGAACTCTCGGTCAAAGCCCCCCTTTTTCTGCTTGTCACGCTTAGCCACTCTCTTGTTCTTTGTAGCCCAACTAATGGAGTGCGTGTAGATACCATGGAAGCACTTCGAAATGTCCACTTGAGACATATACCGAAATCGCTTTTCTAAAGTCTGGTACTCATATGATTCGTAAAACCTGTAAAGAAACGAGTACTTCCCATAGGCGAAATAGGAGCTGCATTGAACACTGTCCCTACCTTCTTCTTCGACTCCTTGCTGTGCATTCATCTCCCCGGTAGGGTTCTTGTTTCTGAACATGCTGGCAGTTTTTGAAGGATAGCGAAGCGAGCATGGAGACCTTCGGCAGTAGTATGTTATAAGGTCTCCATATGAATCATAGAAACTGCAGACCTCACGCTGTACGATCGGATGCATGATCGACAGGGTGCGAGTGCCATAGTTGGTGCGTCTGATTCGGTAGTCGAGAGGCCTTAAGGCTCCAGGTGATTTATTGAAAAACTTTTTCAGAAAGTCGTCGTCCGTTTTCAACCGTCGATACAAAATGCTATTGGAGTACCAGAGAGGTACCTCATAAGGGAGCACTTCGGTAAGTAGGGGACGAATAACGTCTTTCTTGTCGATTTGTTGATATTTACTCATATGCCCATACCTTCTTTAGGCGGTTTACTTTCTTTCTTGAATATCCAACGACTATTCCGTCTCTTGAAGCTCGATAGAAAGAGATTCTTCTAAGACTTTTTATTTGGTCGTCTGAAAGTCCAGCGCCATACCTCGTCCCTCCCGATAGCACTTTGCTCATAAACCCGTCGAACACCTTCAGTTTGTTTAGATCCGATATGTATCTGTAATTGTGTTTCAATCCTGACAGGACGTCACCAGTATCGCTACGTTTGACAACCTTGGAGCATGCCAGATACCGACAGCGCGAGAGAAGTGTTTCAAATTCGCCATCTCGATCAAACGCAATGAATGCTTTGATAATGCGCCGCTTAATCTTATTGACCTTGTTCTTCGAGATTGAGATGTCGACCGTGGGCGGTTTACCTCCCGAAGAGTGGGTCTTGAAATGGTATCCGAGATAGGAAAAGTCTGCATTTCTCAACTCGCTGACCGCACTCTTGGGTGCGCCACTTCGCAATTCGAGACCCAGTTTTCGCAACTCCTTGCCTATTGACTGCTTTGCCTCCCCAACAGATTCGGAATCAGTGAGAACGATGATGTCATCTACATATCGCGCAAGGTAGAATATGCATGGTAACTTGCGAATAGCACTATCGAAACGCTCCATGTACAGTTCAGATAGAGTAGCGCTTAAGGCAATACCTCTTGGGAGTCCTGAATGGCCGTGCGCTTGCAACTCATCTTTAAGAGATTCAACCATTGATATTCCAAGATCGCTAAGGATCATGTCCTTCTTTAGCTTCTCGACTAGCTTGTGAAACGGGATACTTTCGTAAAAGGCTTTGACGTCCTCTCTGATGATTGAAAGCTGTCCGCCATCGCAAAGAAGTGCCCGCAGCTCCCGAACTATGCGATTCCTATCAGATTGGTTGACCTTGTAGATTCTTCTTAGCTGTCTATCGACCAACTTAAGGCCGACGTGATCCTTTGCTTCCCTTAATTGGTATGTCGTGTTACCATTATGACTACTCTTGATCACACCAGCGATACGATAGTTAGATCTTTCGAGAGCGAGGGACATTGTTCTCATCACGGAGTCGCTCTCGTCCGGTCTGGACCACAAGTTCCACTCAATGACATCATCACGCGTAATGACTCTGAGTAGATTCTTAGAATCAAAGGATTGCTGAAGCATATGTCCTCATACATTCTTCAAAGCGCAACATCTCCCCACACACCTACTCCACAACGAAGCGTCGCGAAGGGTGGCGATGGCGCGGGTTGGGATTCAGAACAACTGATTAGCAGCACTTTCAATGCAAAGAGCAGACCATTACGACTTACTGGTCCAACTGTTGAAAGAGCCAACGAACGAGAACTACGACCTGCGCGAATAGTACTATTCCAGTTCGCAGTGCACTCGTAGTAGAAGACGAATAGCCTGCAACTAATAGCTAGGCAAGGAAGGATCACAGAACAGCCCCTTTCGATTGCACTCCTTTTGAAACAAGACTAGCAATAGCAATCGCTATCTCGCTTAGCACCTCTTGTGCGAATTCATAGATTGCGTCCCACCCACTCTCCTCGACAATGCCAGCAATGTGAGTCTTGATAGTGTCTTCTACTTCCTGGTCCCATACCTTACCTTTCTCCTCGAATAGTCGTTTCAATCTCTCAGACCACTTTCCATTCAAACGAGTACCAAAAGACGGAGGCAGACTTACCCCGTAATGCTCTTGAACAAACACCTTATACAGATCAACCTTGACAAAGTCTTCGATCTCTGACACTTTCATCCCTTTGCGAGACAACTTGAATAAGTACTTCTGAGATACACCTCCATTGGCAGAGGCATCCTGATAGCATGTCCGGCCCTGAACATCGTCATCAACAAGCACGATTGGAACTGTGGCCATGCTTCGCAACAGAGAGATATGATAGAGCACCTTCGTTGCCCCTTTCATCGGAGTCAGCACTAGGCGCCCCTCCTTCAGTGCCGAATGCAGATCAACAGACTGATCGCTAAAAAGCCGAGAGAATACTCTTTTGTCCGTCACACCTTCAACTAATAGCACATACTCTGCAGAAACCATATTATCAGAAACGTTTACACCAAGCGACTCCCGGATATCCTTGATACCGTCTGCTATCTTGACCTTCGATCCATTGACAATGATATTAATGCCGGCGTTGGATCGAGTAACTAGTAGTGGACTATGTGAAGTAACAATCACCTGATGTTCCTTTGCTATCTCTTCCAGAATGTAGGAAAGTTGGCGAACTGCTTCCGGATGTAGATGTGATTCGGGTTCTTCAATCGCAACCAACGAGTCTCTCCGAGCCAAGTTGAGGTTTACTGATCTCATCAGTGCAATTGCAGCTAGACTCTTGATTCCATCACCCTTGGATTCAATATCCGTTGGGACTCCATCATCGACAATGAATCGTGCGGTCCGATTTCTAAGTCGACTACGATACGTTCCTCCTCTTACATCGAAGTTGATCTTAACATCTTTAACTGAAGGAAGCAGTTGATTAAGGCTCTGCTTTACATCTATTTCAATGCGATGCAGAATCGGCTGCTGCAAGGAGGAAATGACACTCATTGCATCCATGTACTTTGGGTCTGTCTCTAACTTCGACAATTCACTGTCAATTAGATTGTTGACCAAGTCCAGTGACAACTCAGCCGGTCGTATCGCTGGAATATATTGAAATCCAAACCTGCTACTAATGAACCTCGCGATTTGAGGGGCGCTCTTGCTGTAATTGCTAGCTCCGCGGCCAGATTTGCTGACCTTAAACAGCACAGTCGCATCGTCAACCTCCATAACGATAGGAAGTTGCCGGTTTGTTTTGCTCCCAGTTTCTTTCTTGAACTGTGTGCACTCGTCATCATTGAGTTCGAAAGTCAGTGTGATTCTCGTCTTACCCATTGGTTCGCGGTCTTGCAGACTTATAGGAAAGTCTGAGTTCCAGTCATAAACTCCCTGTCGCAGACGGTACTTGTTCGTTTCCTTGTCTTTCTGTCTCGTAAGCACGGGCGATCTCACAGCACTAAGGCAATTCATAGCAAGCACGATGGCCTTCAAAAGATTGGACTTTCCTTCATTATTAGGGCCGAGAATTGTCGTGGTATTCTCTGACAACTCCAGAGTCGCCTGCCTTACAATACTCCGGTAGCGTTGTATCACAACTGTTGTTAGTTTCATAAGATTAGCATTTTATAATGAGTGAAGCGAAGATGCTCGAAGCTCTCCACTCATCAACTTCGGCAACAACGTGTCGCGAAGGGTGGCGAGAGTGTTAGTTTGGATACGGTTGGCTGCGGCTTGTTCAAACAGCGGTGCGCAGATGCGGTGATAGGCTTCGAGAATCTTCAGTTCGCTCGGCAGTGGTATTTGAATGGCTCCAATGATCTCAGTATCAACAGCAGGGTAGGCTCCCCCGTCGGCCAAATGGCCTAGATGTTCTGAGACTTCGGGTTGCGTGAGTGCGGCATGCAAGAATGACCACGGAATGTTACTCGGCGTGAGTACTGCGAAGCCGGTGGAGACGACGCGGTTCTCTGGCGGATTCAAGGCAAGGAAGTACGATCCTCGGTCAGGGCGGACTGTAGAAAGTACTGTGTCGCCGTGGCGAAGGCGACGGCGGGCTCGACTGGGTTCTTCGCCGCGTACATATGTCGAGACGTTGGCGATGTTACCCCGGCTCACTTCGGAGATTTCGATGTATTCGAGTGTTGCCAAGGCATCTTTCTTGCTAAGCGTCCACGTGTTTACATCGCTGACATCTTGGATGGCGACGAGACACCATCCAGCGGGAATCAAGCCGTTGGCGCTATGTTCAAAATGCCTTGGGAGGAGCGCCGCTGTCTCCTTATCCATCCCCTCCGGTTCTCGGCCATCCAACTTCGCTCGTACTGGATCGAAATCCACGAACCAGCTTTGGAAGAGGGCTCGGGCCATGGCTTCGAGAGTGGTGTTCATCATGCGGTTGAGTTCGATCTTGTCATCAAGGTCGCCGAGGATCTTGGCGATGGCTTTCTGCTCGGCGAGGGGTGGGCGTTGGAACTCAAACCCGAAGATATCATTGAGCGTGATACTCGCCTGACTCGCGCTACCCTGAGCTGTCCCAACGATGTAGCTCTGAAAGTCTGGCTGCTTCAGCAAGTAAAAGAGGAAGCGTTGGTCGAGGTTGGGCTTACTGCGCAGGCGAACCGCATTTTGGTTCAGCAGAGCTGCATCCGCCTCCTCGGGGACGTAGATTGTTTTTCCGACGACCGACGCCGGGTTTGTCGGCCAAGAGCCAACAGTCGCAATTACGGCATCACGGTGCCTGAGCTTGTAGGCATTGTATTCTTGCACTGCGTCGTAGTCCAGACAGCTGCAATCGGCCATGTCGATTGACCGGTCGGTGAAGTTCGACACGCGAACGATTGGGTGTCCACTTGGTCGATAGTCCGCCGACTTGAAGGCGAATCCTTTCTGATAGGTGACACAATCGACCAATCTCGATGTTTCCCATTCACCCTTCATACCCAAGCCCCTTCAAATTTGCTTTGATGGCTTGTTCGAGCTTGGCGCTCTCGGCGAACTGTTCGTTGAGTTGGGTAACGAGACGTTTCATCTTTTCGTCGAATGGTTCGCCGTCGTCTTCGATTGCTTCAGCGCCTACGTACCTACCTGGCGTGAGGACGTATCCGTGTGATGCAATCTCTTCGGTCGTTGCGGATTTGCAGAAGCCCGCAATGTCTGCGTAGGTGTTTGAGTCTCCCTCCACCTTGCCAAGAACGGGTTCCTCGCTACGCCATGTATGATAGGTGTTGGTGATTGTATAGAGGTCGTCATCTGTGAGCTCGCGGTGGACGCGGTCAACAAGCGTTCCCATTTTACGTGCGTCTACGAACAGGGCTTGCTTGCGACGATCACGGAAGCCTCGCTTGTCGTCGATGTTCTTGTTCTTTGCGATAAACCAGAGGCACACGGGGATCTGTGTTGAGTAGAAGAGCTGTCCGGGGAGCGCGACCATACAATCCACAAGATCGTTCTCGATGAGGGCTTTGCGGATGTCTCCCTCACCGCTCTGATTGGAACTCATGCTGCCATTGGCAAGAACAAAGCCTGCCATGCCCCCTTCGCGCAGATGATGGATGAAGTGCTGCACCCATGCAAAGTTGGCGTTGCCCTTTGGCGGGATGCCATACTTCCAACGCACGTCATCGTCCTTGCGGAACCAATCACTGTCGTTGAACGGTGGGTTGGCGATCACGAAGTCGGCCTTGAGATCGGGATGCACATCCCTTCTGAATGTATCC
>DATGWS010000092.1:0-11037 GCA_035299365.1 Candidatus Didemnitutus sp. | reverse complement strand
GTCCTGGAGCCACACAATGAGGTTACTGCAGCCGTGTATGCAACCTTCGGTGTGCTTTATGCGGTGATTCTTGGCCTGTTGGTAAGTCATGGGCAGTCACGGCGAGACCTTGTTGCTGAGTCCTCTGTCCGCGAAGCAGCTATGTTAGTGGATATCGCCCAGGCTTCTCGCTCCTTTAATCCGACGATCGCTGATTCACTACGTCGTGCCTGTCTGCGGTATGCCGAGCATGTTGCCCTTAAGGAGTGGAGTTCAGACCTTGAACACTATAAGGTCAAATCCCACCACCATCATTTCAGTCAGATATGGAGCATCGTTCGGTCAATCGAGCCCAATGGGCCTCGTCAGGAATCCGTCTATCTCTCCATGCTCGACATCCTAGGCAGTATGTCTGAAGAACGATATCAGCGGATTGCAGCCACGGGCGATCACATGAGCCCCTTTCTCAAGGTTGTGTTGCTTATTGGCGCGGGCGTGACAGTGATCTTTCTGTGGTTCTTTGGTATGCGTGATCGACGAATCCACCTTATGTACACGTGGTTGGTAACATTGATGTTAGCGCTTGTCCTTGTTCTGATCTTTGCGCTGGACAATCCGATGCAATCAGGGATTGGAGTGAGGCCAGATGCCTATTTGCGGGCTGCCGAAGATCTGCGAACTCTTACCGCGGACTAATCACCAACTTCAATCGTCTTTACCTCCGCTCCATTGACATTGAGAGGTAGACCGTGAATTTCAACAAGCTTACGCTAAAGGCCCAAGAGGCTGTTCAGAGTGCGCAACAAATAGGCGCAGATAACGAGAATCAGGCTATAGAACCCGTACATCTCCTAGCAGCCTTGTTGCAGGATACAGATGGTGTTGTAGTGCCGATCCTCACAAAGGTGGGCGTCAATGCCGAGTTCATCCGTCAAAAAACTGAAGACGCGGTGCGTGTTTTACCCAAGGTGCAAGGTTTTGGCGGTACCCACCTTTCAAACGACACGCAACGTGTAATGCAGGACGCTTTCAAGGAAGCTACCGGGTTGAACGATGAATACATCTCTACAGAACATGTATTGCTGGCAATGGTGGCGTCGAAGAATTCTGCCGGACAACTTTTAAAGGACCAAGGTCTTACAAGAGATGCCGTACTCAAGGTACTGAAAGACCTCCGCGGAAATCGTCGCATCACAGACCAAAATCCTGAAGACAAATATCAGTCGCTTCAGAAGTATGCACGGAACCTGAATGAAGAAGCCCGTAAGGGCAAGATCGATCCAGTGATCGGACGTGAAGAAGAGATCCGACGAGTACTGCAGGTGCTATCTCGTCGTACCAAGAACAACCCTGTCCTCATCGGAGAACCCGGTGTTGGTAAAACTGCCATCGTTGAAGGACTCGCCCAACGTATCGTTTCGCAGGACGTACCTGAGACGCTGCAGTCGAAAACCATCTATTCCCTTGACATGGGAGCATTAATCGCCGGTACACAATTCCGCGGTCAGTTCGAAGAACGTCTCAAAGCTGTGGTCAAAGAAGTCAGTGAGTCAAACGGAGAGTTCATTCTCTTCATCGACGAGCTTCATACCCTCGTAGGTGCAGGCGCTACAGGCGGCGCTATGGACGCCGCAAACATTCTCAAGCCTGCCCTTGCCCGCGGAGATCTGCGTGCCATCGGCGCAACCACGCTTGATGAGTTTCACAAGCACATCGAAAAAGATCCGGCACTTGAACGTCGGTTCCAAAAGGTCTACGTTGCCGAACCCACGGTTGATGATGCCATCAGCATTCTCCGTGGTCTCAAGGAGCGCTATGAGGTCCACCACGGCGTGCGCATCACTGACGGCGCAATCGTAGCTGCAGCACAGCTCTCCCACCGCTACATCACTGACCGTTTCTTACCGGATAAGGCTATTGACCTGGTTGACGAGGCCGCGTCGAAACTCCGGATTGAGATCGATTCTATGCCGGAGGAACTAGACTCACTCGAGCGCAGGATCCGCCAACTCGAGATCGAGCGCCAAGCACTGCTGCGCGAGATAGCCTAAACGTGTTGCGTCTATCTAGCTAGATTGCGAAATATCTAGCTATTTCGCATGTTGTCTGTCACACTTCACAGGTCAACAGGCACTACCATGATTATGGTCAACATGCATAAGGCAAAGTCCACACTATCCCAACTCGTTGAGGCCGTTCTCGCCGGCGAAGAGGTGGTCATATCACGTCGGGGAACACCGGCTGTAAAGATCGTACCAATCTCGCAAGAGTCAGAGGAAAACCTCCGGCCTATCGGCCTCGGTGTGCTCGCCGGTGCTGCACAGTCAAGCTCGAACCACTCCAACTACTCGGTGGCGGATGACTTCGCCGATGACAACGATCCCATCGATCCATTGAACTGGTAATGCCGAACATTCTGCTGGATACCCATGCGTTGTTGTGGTTCGATCAAGAACCGGATCGATTCACTCCAAAGGTCCGGAAGGCATTACGTAGTAAGGCCACCACGATCTTTGTCTCCCCGGTAAGCGTGTACGAGTTGCAGCGCAAACTCGCGATCGGCATGCTGCCACAGGCGGCCAGTCTGGTCCAGAACATTGAACGTCGCATGGTTGACTACGACTTCCGTTTCTTGCCGATCACCGCTCGACATGCGCTCCTTGCCGCTCGACTCGAATGGGATCATCGCGATCCATTCGATCGCCTTCTTGTAGCCCAGGCCATGGAAGAGAGCTGTACCATCGTGACCACCGATCATCGCTTCAGCGACGTCGACGTACACATCCTATGGTGACCCTGTCAATTGTACTTGACATGCCCCCCTTTGTCAAGTATCTTTGACCATGGCTGAGGAAAAACACCCCAACAGAGTCCGCGAGATCCGTGCCGATCACGGCATTACGCAGGGTACCTTGGCCGAACAGGTCGGTGTTAGCCGACAAAGCATCAACTACATCGAACAGGGTACGTTTGCCCCCTCCGTCTACCTCGCACTCAAGATCGCCGATGTGCTGGGGACAACGGTGGAAGAGCTGTTCGGAAAGGAAGCACAGTGTTAGGTCGCATTAATGAATCTGGGTACAAAGATCCTGTTGTCGCGATCGAACAGGATGAAGTGTTGCGGTCCATGAATCATACGATCGGCTATCGCATTTTTCTTGGGTGGGGCATCACACAAGGTATCACCGGCTCATTTCTCGTGATTTTCTGTCCTAATCAGTTCATAATCGGAACCGTTCTCTTTGGTTTTTCCATCCTATCACTAACCACGTGGCTAGTATGGATCACAAGTATTGGTCTCATCCGTGCAGCAAAGGAAGGTACACTCTCCAAACCTCGTGCGCGCAGAATGGCAAAGAAAATCGCGTTATGGCAAGGCGTGTTTTTTGCTCTAGGCATGGGTATCACTCAAGCGCTTTGGCTGGACCCTGAGAGTAGCCTTATCAAACATGTAACGTATGGTGTGCTATGTGGTGTGGGCTTCGGCCTTACGATGTGGTTCGTGAATGGGCGATTAGCGAGGAAGAGCCATGAAGCCGAAGGATGATGAAGACCTGATCAATTCCGACGAGATCCTGCGCTCGCTAACGCACCGCGCTGCCTACCGTGCCCATGTTGCCATGCGATGGCTCTTACTTCCCGGAGCACTTGTTCTCACACAAATTGTTCACGATGAAAAATGGAACATCGTCGGATACACACTCTTTGTTGTGTTCTTTCTAACAAGTCTTTTCTTTGAGGTGATCCTGGCCTACGATGGCGTATTCAAGGGGCTCGAAGAATTGCGACGCTCAATCGTCATGGACAAGGCAACGATCTTTCGGCGAGCCGCTTGGATATTCATACAAGTAGTAGCATTCTATATTCTCCTCGGCCGCCTTGTAGACGATGATGCGTCGCTCGTCGATGATGTTGTTCAGGGAGCATTGGTAGGATTGATCTTCAGCAGCATGCACTTCTACAGATGGCGCCACATCGTTGACAAGAAGTCTAGCTAAAACGAAAAAGAGTGCGACGGTTTCCCATCACACTCTTCATATGGTTACTGACTTCGTCGGCTTAACGCCATTGGCGTAGGAACTCCAGACGCTCCTGCAGTTGAGCAATCGGCACAAGAAGTTTGTCCTTGCCAAAGATGCCCTCTTCTTGCGAGCTGAACACGAGTTCGTAGTCCTTGCTCATCACGATGGCTTCTTCCGGGCAAACTTCTTCACAGAAGCCACAGTAGATACAGCGGAGCATGTTGATTTCGAACTTCTCCGGATACCGTTCCTTGTCCATATCCGTTTCGGCGGCTCGAACCTCAATGGCAAGAGCTGGGCAGACGCGTGAACATAGACCACATGCAACGCAGCGTTCGCCATCTTCCTCGAGGACGAGGACGGGACGCCCCCGGTATGAACCTTCGGGGATCCATCGTTCTTCTGGGTACTGACGTGTGAACGATGGCTTGAACATCTGCTTGAACGTCAACCCAAGCCCCTTAGCAATCTCGGGCAGGTAGATGCGTTCCCAGAAGGTCAGACGCTGCGACTCAGTATTTGAAGTAATGTTTGCCATTGAGGAAGTTACGGAGTTACGGAGTTACTGGGTTACTGGAAGAGGAGGACCCCAAGTCCAGTAAGGATGACGTTAATGAGTGAGATAGGAAGGAGGACCTTCCAACCGAGGTTCATCAGCTGGTCGTAGCGGAAACGAGGAAGCGACCAACGGACCCATATGAAGACGAACACGAGGGCAAAAGCCTTGGTCAAGAAGACAACGTGGCCTAGGAGCACAAGTGGAATAGAGTTCGGCGCCAAGCCAAGAATGGCGCTATCATCAAGGAATGGAATCGCATCCCATCCACCCAAATACAGCGCAGCCATGATGGCACTTGATGCAAGAATATTGGCATACTCAGCAAGGTAGAGTAGACCGAACTTCATACCGGAATACTCTGTATGGTAGCCCCCTACAAGTTCCGGCTCAGCTTCAGGAAGGTCGAATGGAGCGCGGTTGGTTTCGGCCAGTGCCGTTATGAAGAACAGGATGAATCCGGCTGGCTGCAAGAAAATGTACCAAATGCCGCTGGTCTGTGCTTGAATGATCTCGATGAGGTTCAGCGATCCGGCGATCAATACAACGCCGATGATGGCGAGACCCATAGAGAGCTCATAACTGATCATCTGCGCTGCAGAACGAAGTCCACCCATAAGGGAATACTTGTTATTGGAGCTCCATCCTGCCAATGCAATACCGTAGACGCCAACAGACGTCATAGCAAGCATGGCAAGGATGCCGATGTTCATGTTCGGCGCCATCGAGAGACCGTATTGTATACCGTCGATCTCAACGAGTGGACCACTGAACGGGATGATCGCATAGACCGTGATGGCAACTCCGATTGCGATTACCGGCGCCAAGGCATGGAACTTGTAATCAGCCGCTGCAGGAACGATATCTTCCTTCAGATTCAGCTTAATCACGTCTGCGAATGACTGGAACAAGCCCCACGGACCAACTCGGTTCGGTCCAACACGGTTTTGAATCCAGGCTGCGATCTTTCGTTCTGCCAGAACCATGTACGCTGCACACACCAACATAAGGGTGAGCAGAATGGTGGCCTGGATGACGATGATGATGAGTTGTATAAGGGACATGGCGGTTACTGCGGTTTCATCACATGTGATTCGTAAACAACGCCAACTGGCTCCGGATTCGATGCCTTACCAAGGATCAACCCTTGATGAGCATCGAGAAGTTCATAGGACATGCCGGCAAAGGGGCTTATGTGTTTTGTGATGTCGGTGAAAACATCAGAGCTTGTTCCATACTGCCACGTAGTTCCAAGCGCCGACGCGATCTGACGCACAATGCTCCAGGCCGAACGGCAATCTCGGCGCTGACCGTTCGACCAACGGTCGTTCGGGGCGCCAAACTTGTCCCACCTGCTCATTTTGAGTCCCATGGAACGCTGATTGTCTGCTGTTACCACTGCTGGCTGGAAGCGCTGTACGCGATGCATGGTGTTTGTGAACGTACCCTCGGCTTCAGCCCAGGTTGCCGTTGGAAGCAGGATGTTGGCTTGTTTTGCCGTAACGGATTCATGCGATGCAAGCACGATGAGCGTGTCAACGGATGCGGCTGCCTCAGCAAGAGCCGGAGAATGTGTTGCCAGATCCTCGCACATTACGATCAGTGCCTTTACATCACCGCGACGGATGCGATCTGCCATGGAATCAACACCATGTCCGTCACCCTTTGGTGCAATACCAACACTGTGCGCACCGATCGCGTTAGGACTAACGTCATTCACGCGCAGGATGTCATCACCAAAACTGTGATCATTATGCTTGATATAGTCGATTGACGCGGCCTTCAAAACGTCGTGCGCCAAACGTCCCAACACATAATTGTCCTCGTTCGATGCATGCGCAGAACCGATCACTGCAATCTGTGAACCTTTTAGGTCCTTCAATGCTGCAGATGCGGCTCCGATGGCTTCGTCCCAGGTTGCATCAACCAGAACCCCTTGACGGCGGATCTTTGGTCCGCTCAGGCGATTCTCGTTCACGAGTCCGGGAGCAGAAAGCCTGCCGTGGTCGCACATCCAGTATGTATTCACATGCATGTTTGTGCGTGGTTCCGTGCGAAGAACCTCATTGTTCATCACGCCAATCTTGATGTTGCAACCACGAGCACATCCAGGGCATACAGAGTCTGTGAAGGACATCTCCCATACGCGAGCTTTGAATCGGAAGTCGATACTCGTAAGAGCGCCTACCGGACAGATATCAATGACGTTCATCGAATACTGACTGTCGAATGTTGTACCGGGGAAGGTGCGAATCGTGACCTTATCTCCGCGCTGTACAAACGTGAGCACCGGTTGCTTGGCAACTTCGTCGGCAAATCGAACACAGCGCGAACACGAAATACAGCGTTCACCATCGAACATTACATTCGGCCCGAATTCAACTCGTTTTTCCTTGTGAACCTTTTCTTCTCCGAACCTGCTTTGCCCCTTGGAATGCAAGAAGGCATATTCCTGGAGCTTGCACTGTCCTGCTTCATCGCAGATCGGACAGTCGAGCGGATGATTGATGAGCAGAAACTCCATCACAGCATTTTGTGCCGACTCCGCCTTTTCGCTCGAGGTGTCTACGATCATTCCCTCTGACACCGGAGTGGCACAGGCGATCTGCATTTTAGGGAACCAATTCACAACGGGAGCCCCGTCATCTCCGTAGAGGAGCGATCCCTCCGTGTCCTTCTTGTGGGAACCAACGTTCACAAGACACATCCTACAGTTACCGGCCACTGTTAATGCAGGGTGCCAGCAAAAGTGGGGTATGGTGATGCCGTTGTCTAGAGCCGCCTCAATGATCGTTTGACCAGGTGCGGCCTCTATCGTGCGTCCATCGATGATGATCTGGGGCATGTCCGTCCTTCGTGTTTCCTATCGAACGCGTACGTCCGTCAATCGCGCAAACATACGAGAAATCGACGTCTTCATACTCCACCGATGGGGTTTGACTATCTTGGAACGTCCACCATTATTATCCCCATCGACCATGGTACGTCTCACCACACTCGTTTTTCTCCTTCTTCTCGTCGCTTCGCTACAGTCCGAAGCTCAGTCAGCTAGGAGTTATCTGCTGATCTCTTTGTCCTACCTCGCGCCGGGCGGACACCTCGCCGACACGTTCGGAATCAAGCCCGGACTTGGTTTCAACCTAGGTTATCAGTTCGCCCTCGACCGTAATTGGAGGGTAGGTGCAAAAGGAACCTGGATGTGGTCGCCCATGAGTGACAATGAAAACGGCAACTTCTCGGAGTATTCGGCCACCTACTACCAGATATTGGCAACGGCAACGTGGCGTGCTATCAAACACGGCTGGACGCCCTACATCACGGTTGAAGGGGGCTTAGGGTTCCTCACTCTGGATGTCATGGTAGGCAACGTTCCGGTAGCAATAGATGGTGCTAGTGCCGTACGAGCATCTGCTGGCGGACTGATTGGATTCCTTATCCCACTCTCGGATCTGTTAGATGTGGATGTGGCTGGCAGATATAATTATGCCTTTAGCGAAAACGGGTATTCTGTTGTTGGAGCAAGCGTTGGTGTGGTGTATCAGCTTACGCAGTGATCGTCCACTTCCTCAATCTTGATATCGTTCTCGGGATCCTCGGCGGAGGGGTGTTTGCCTCGTACGCGGTAGGCATGCCCCTTCCGTCTACGTGGTGGTTTGTTATTCCGGGAGCCACGTGGTGCGTGTATACGGCAGATAGACTACTTGATGCACAGAGGTCGATTAGCGACTACCCTACTCTTCGACATCAGTTTCACAGTCGACACAGAACTTTACTTGTTTGCAGTGTAATCTGCGTCGGTATAACAACTGCTGTTGTTGGCATATCAACTCTACCGTGGGAGAGTGTCCTTGTTGCTATACTTGTTTTGTTCTTATTCGGTATACACCACGTCTTTCAGAGCATAACTGGATATCGATGGTTAGGGGCCCTGAAGGACCTGAATGTTGTTCTGGCGTATGTGGTGGCCGTATGGTCTATACCCATCCTTCGGCACACCGATATCTCGTGGGAGGCATACGTGGCTCTTGCAGCGCACACAACGATGGTATGCGCTGCCATTGTGTTGGAAAGTCTGCCGGATAAAAAGGTAGACGAAGAACTCGATCAACCTAGCATTGCCCGTGTTCTTGGAGAAGGTGGCACTCGATCATTTCTGATCGTGTCGATAATAGCACTAGGTCTATGCACATGGCTCTTACGATCAACGATTCTGTGGCCGGTATCGATCTCCTGGATGGCCTGTGTTGCTGTGTTACCTTGGGTGGTTCGATCACGCATCTCCACGCCCTATAAGCGCATGCTCGTAGAGTTGACTCTGGCGCTACCTATTGCTATCAAGTTTGGATATTGATGATTGCTGGGCGATCTCACTTGCGTGAGCGTGGATCTCGGGTTCAAGCTTTGCTTCTGCACTACGCCAGATGTTCTGACATGGAAATCGATTTTCATACATAGCCCTGCCGATCACTACGGAATCCACATTCCGTGGGACACTATTTTGGAGAGCCCAAAGATGTTGAGGCGAGGCGATACCGCCGGCCATGGTAATCCTCACCGGGGCTGCGGCTGCAACACGAATGATCGTATCCACGTCCTCGCCCGTAAGTTTTCCCTCCCAATCCACTTCAGTGTAGATGATCCGTCGGCCACCAAGTTCAAACACATGTTTGATGAACTCTTCGTCGGCCACCATTCCAACGGATTGGCCAAGATCAACGTCACTATTGTGCGCACGCACACCAAAGATCACCCGGCTCGAACCAAATTCATCGATTAACTCACGCACTCCCTCAGGATCCGTCCACGCAACGCTGCTAATGGCCACTCGATAGACGCCGGCTTCAAGAAGATTGCGATAGGCACGAACAGTTGACTGCCACGTTACAAGTTGCACGGGAATGTCCACGGCCTTTTGCATCTCTATAACTGCAACGAGATTGACATCCGACATACCCTCCGTCAACGAATCAACATCCGTTACGTGAATACACTTTGCGTTTTCTCTACGCCACAACTGGGCTAGCTCTACCGGGTGCTCGCTAATCTCTGAATACAATACCTCGGTACCGGGCACACCCCTAACACAACGCAATGCGTGCCCCTTGGTGAGTTCGATGGCCGGGATGATGAGAAGCATGGTAGAGTGTTAGAGTGCTAGTGTGCTAATGTGCTAGTGTGCTAGTGTGCTAGTGTGCTAGAGTGGTAGAGTGGTAGAGTGGTAGAGTGGTAGAGTGGTGGTGTGCTAATGTGCTAGTGTGCTAATTGGAGGGAGAGGCGAATGAGTTTTTCAGGAGAGGAGGCTGCTTCCGGGTTGGAGGCGAGGGCGGCTTTGACAGCTTTTTCGGCAGCGGGGCGAGCGTAGCCGAGGGCTTGTAATGCACTGATTGCATCATCGGCAGAAAGTGACAGTTCGGAGGGGGCTGAGGAGTGTCCATCGGGGACAATGCCGATGAATTTTTCTCGGAGTTCAACAACGAGACGTTCAGCGGTTTTCTTGCCAATGCCGGGGAGACGTTGCAGGGCCGTTAGGTTGCCATGAACGAGAGCTTTACGCAAGTCAGCCAATGATGAAGCAGAGAGAATGCCTAGTGCAATTCTGCCCCCTATCCCCTGAATGGATGTGAGAAGCTTAAATGCATCACGTTCAGCTGGTGTAGCAAAACCGAACAGCTGCATGGCATCCTCGCGTACAACCATGATAGTGAGCAATGTCACGTTTTGCCCAATTGCAGGCACAATATCAGCAGTGGACAGTGGGACGCTCACAGCGTAGCCAACGCCGTGACAATCGATCACAACGTCCATTCCATGTTTTTGTGCCACAAGGCCCGTGAGTTGAGCGATCATAGGGCGCGAATATCGGGAGGTTACAGTGAATAAGGTACACGTTGGACGTGAAGCCGAGCAACGAGCTGCGGAACATCTACAGGAAAAGGGCTATCATATCCTTGCCCGAAACTTCAAATTCATGCACCTAGGAGAACTGGATATCGTTGCAAGGGACGGCGATACACTTGTATTTGTTGAAGTGCGATACAGACGCTCACGAAACTATGGTACTCCCGAGGGCTCCCTTACACCAAAGAAGCTCCAAACGGTTCGCCGTACCGCCCAAGCATGGATGGCTCGGAATAACTACCACAGAGTCCCCTGCCGTTTTGATATGATTGCAGTTGAATTGGTCGAAGGAAATGAAGAGATACGACACTACGTTAATGCATTCTGACTTCTTCCCCTTCAATCTGGTAACCCCGTATCTCCGTATCTCTGTATCTCCGTATCTCCGTAACTTCGCCCCCTATGTGGCGATACCTCATTAAGCGCGTTCTACTGTTCATACCAACGTTGTTCATCATCACGGTGATTTCATTTGCCGTGAGCAGATTGGCTCCTGGCGATCCGGCAGCTGCCAAGGTTGGTCAGGGGGCTGAAGGTGGTGTGAGTGGACGAAGCACGCTGAATGAAAAAACAATTGAACTT
>DATGWS010000091.1:0-13752 GCA_035299365.1 Candidatus Didemnitutus sp. | reverse complement strand
TCATTGGTTTGGCCGATAAAAAGTGTGTCAAAAGATCGAAAGGGAAATGCGGTCCAGAGTAGGGGGCTCCGCATCATATGTGTACAGCATGTAGGAACGCCCAGATGATATCTGAACGTTTGGCAGAACAGCCAGCACGTTTGTGGTTCCACCTTCTCGTACTTCGAATGAATATGTTCCGGGTTCAATTCCATGATAGAACGGTGAACTGATGCCGGGTTCATACTCCTCCGGAAGTAGTCTCGTACCGCCGGTGATCCACACCTCAAGGAAATATGCCCTATCGACGTTCTCCGCCATATGGGTGAAACGGATCACGGACGATGTGGTGCCGGGCGACAACATTGTGTCCTGAATCTCGCGACGGAACTCTACAAGACTTGACGTGTCTCCGCGAACGAAGAGAATCACACGGCCGTTACCGCCCAGTGTGTAGCGAAGATTGTCGCGGTAGAGGGTTGTTGGACTGCCGATTTGAAACGTGATCGGACGTCCGGCAGCTACAGGAGTGTACTCAGTAGTTAGACCTCTTGCAACATCCACATTGATAGTACTATCCATCGTAACGCGCACGATTGGGACGTTCTGGGTAGTGTTTACGATGCGAACAGCAGCCGGATCGGGTGTTGGAAACGTGATCACGCCGGATTCACATCCCACAATCGATACGATTACAACAAACATTCCAAGAAGGCGAAGAGCGATCATGATGAGCCCCTTAGAATGTGTAGCGCATGCCAAGCTGCATACGCCAACGTGAGTAGAAGTTGTCGGTGTTGTATACGCCGGGTCTGCCGTTGGTGACGGGCTCGGTATAGGTCATGCGCAATCTGCCTTGAGCGTCGAATGGTTTGCCGTTGTTGTCCAGCACCAGGCCAAAGAGATTGGCACTTTGGAAGTCCACATAGCGCTGGAGTCCCCAGTCGGGGTTTAGGAGATTCAACACGTTTTGCACATCAAGAGTGAACTGCACGCTATGATCGGAGAACGCCGGGAACTCCTGTTGAATACGCAGATCGAGTTGGTTGATCCATGGTTCACGCAGGGCATTGCGCGGTAGGATCTTGCCTTGATATTCTTTGAGGATTGGATTGGCATCGATAAGAGTCATGATTTGCGACCAGATCTGGTCCGGCGAACGTAGGTCTGATGCATCGGTAGGTGGTGGGATAACAACACGTGTATTGTAGTCATCTGCTTTTGGGATGTAGACCAAGTCATTACCGCCAATGGCATTATCTCCATTGTAGTCTTGCGCGTAGGAGAGCGAATATGGTCTTCCCGAATTGCCAGAGTAAAAGATCCCAAATGACGTCCAGATGCCCTTTGACCACGTCACCCTGTATGATCCGCTAACAGACACGCGGTGTAGGAAGTCGAAGTTTGATGTCCCCACGGTTGCGTTGTTCGGATCAATCACATCGGTGCTGGTCCATTGTGACGAAGCTGTGGCGGCGGTGGAGGAATTGAGATCCTGCGTCCGACCATAGGTGTACTGCATCATCATCGAAAGGCCGGGAATGATCTTGTTGGTCTCATCGATTTTGATCTGACCGGACACGCTGTATTGCTGACCTTCAGATCGGCTTCGCATGAGGATAACTTGCGTGAATCTTCTGTCTGCTAGGGAGTCTGCTGAGCCCCCTGCATAAAGAGGTCTTCCGTCAAGGGGCGAAACACCAACCAACGTGTCGCCATTCTTGATGAAGGTGAGGTTCGACCGCGTTAGGTTGATGTTTGCGTAATCCACCTGATTGATGAAGGCACCATACATTCCTTCGAGCGTGAAGATGATGCCATCCGTGAGTTTGATGTCTGTAGCAAGTGTTGACCTCCATACCTGAGGCATGCGGAAGTCTTTATCGGTGATGTTGATGGCTGAGGTGTTTATGGGGCTTCCCGGATACCCCGAATCACCCGGACGTGGCGGAGGTACACGCAGATCCCACTCCACAGGTACACCACTGCTCGTGATGGGATTTGGTTGGTTGTTGCCACCAAGCTCGGCGCGGTACAGGTCCATGCCGGTGTTGGAGTATTGGTTTGAAAGCCACACGCCGGCAACTCGACCGGTGAAGATGCCTGTGCCTCCGCGGAGTTGCCAAGACTTTTCGCCCGATATGTCATAGTTGAAACCAACACGGGGTGAGAAGAGAAGACTACCCGACGGAACCTCACTTGTTGATCTCCCGGGGAAGGCCTCTGCAAAGGCTGGGTTCTCATAAGGTGTAGTGAGAAAGATCGGAGCATCAACACGCACACCAAACGTTAGTCTCAATTGTGGGTCCACCTGATACTCATCCTGTGCATAGAGGCCAAGCTGCATCATGTTCCATGCTGAACGCGGCATCGGGTCGCCACCAGTTACTTCTTCATTGGCATAACTCACCCGATAGTAATTGGCCTGTCCGGCCTCATATGCATCAACCGTTGGGAATTGATAACTGGCGTAATAGTCTTGGATGAACAAATTGTTGAATCGAGAAAACTCGTTGTGAGTACCTACAGTGATCGTGTGTTCACCCAGAAACCACGTGAGGTCGTCCGTAAGTGCGATCAACGTCTGATCCAGAGCATTGGCCTGTGAGCTACGTTCCGGACCAAGAATCACGTTAAGACCGGAGCCAACCTGCACACGAATCTCGCCAAAGGGGATGGGGTCACCATTTGCGTCCGAGGGAAGTATGCGTGCATCATTTGTTTGAGTGAAGGACACGCGGAGCTCATTGCTGAGTTCACTAGAAAAAACGCCGTTCCATTGCAGTACTGTTTGATTGTTGATACTCTCAAACGTATTCATCCTGCTTGTTAAACTGTAGTTCGTGTTTGACCGCTGAAGATTGCGGTCCTGTATGCCATAGGTAAAGTTGTGACGTAGTTGAATCTTGTTCTGTTCATCTACATTGTAGTCAAGCCTGGCAATGATGTTAACGGTATTGTTCTGAATGTTCGTGGTTCCATACTCCCCAGCATCGTAACCGTATCGGTTCTTCGTGATGGATACGATCTCGTCGAGCACAGAAGAGCTTACCGGGAAGTTGTTTAACGCTGAGGGATCATTCAGTGCTACTTCTACGGGTGTTGAGCGGAGTCGGCCCTCGGCAGTTACGTGGAAGAGCAATTTGTTCTTGATGATTGGTCCGCCTACACGACCACCAAATTGATAGTCATAGAAGGTCTCAAAGGGGCGCCGCGCGGCATCTGGACTTGGTCCAACAAGATCCTGATTTCGTCCAAAGAAGAAAATGGATCCGTGATAGTCGTTGGTACCACCGCGTGTGATAGCATTCACCAAGCCCCCCGTAAAGCCGCTCTGGCGGATATCGTACGGCGAGACGTTGACGCGAATGCGCTCTATCGCGTCGAGTGAGAGGAAGTTCGAATTGGCTTGCGACCCGGCAGTACCAGCAGAACCGAGTGCGAATACATCATTAGCAACAGCACCATCAATCTGGAAGTTGTTGAACCGGGAGTTCACGCCCATGATGCTAATACCTTGGAGTCCGTCACTGCCTGCGGTCTGCGTCTGATTCGCGTACGGGTTGATACGCGCGATATCGCTGATGCTGCGGTTGATCGTGGGTGCTGCGCTGATGGCGGCTTCATTGATAACAGATCCCGAACCCGTCCTGCTTGCGTCAAAAATGGCATCACGTTCGCCCGTTACTACAACCTCTGAACGTTGTGTGGCCGAGGTTGTGAGCCTGATATTGACCGTGGTGGCATCACCTTCGTCAACCTTCACGTTGCGTACGGTGTCGGCCCGATATCCAACAAACGATGCGATAAGGGTATAGGTGCCCGGTCTGACCCCTTTGATGAGGTAGTTGCCCTTGCTTTTGCAAATGGCTCCATACACTGACCCGGTAGTGGTAGATATGATCTTCACTGTAGCCCCGTTCAACGGAGTCTCACCAATAACGGTACCCGTTACCGATCCCGTTGTTACGCCCTGAGCGTACAACGATGTTGGCAGACAGAAGATCATCAGGCTCAAGAAGACAACGGCGCAATACTTCATATCGTCCTGTACGTGAGCGGTTTAGGAGCCGACAAAACTACGGGTTTTCCGTTCCGCTGAGGGAAGCCCCCGTATATTCGTTGCATGACAGAGGTAGGTTCTTTTTCCCCGGTTTCGGCGCGCTCGGCCCTGCACCTAGCGTCGCTACTCGATCTCTCTACACGTGCAGCCGAATACGACTCAGCAGAGCCGATCCTCAACGCGGCCCTTTTAAGCGTGATGGGACGCCTTAAGGTCCTGCGAGCCTGTGTACTGCGGCCGTCCAATGGGCGCTTTGAGCCAGTTATCAACAAGGGTGTGCCGGCGATCTCTCTGCCGATTTTTGAGATTTCCGAGCCCACGCTGGCTGAAGATTGTGTCGATGCTCAGCCCCTTATCGCAGCGGGGATCAACTGGCTCATTCCGCTGAACCACCAAGGGGATGTTACAGCTGTATTATGTCTTGGTAAAACGCTCGACGGCGTTGAACACGATCCCGACGTACGCACCTATGTAGACCTGATGCGTAGCATTCTGTCCATTGCTGTCCATAATGTTGAAACGATGTTGTCGCTTCGGCAATCAACCATGGAAGTTGAACGCGGGGCCTTGCTCGTGCGTTCGCTCTATGAGTTTGCTCGCGACTTCACAGGAACCAAGGACAGCAAGGCAATTCTTCGATTGCTTTCGTTGCGATTGATGGGTCAGCTCATGACCACAAACTTTGCCATCATCCTCGATGACAACTTTGGCATGGAGCAGGTGATCATTAATCGCAAAGAATCAATGCCACTGCAAGAGTTGCATCCGGATGTATTGAGTCTGAAACATCCTCAACTCACGTCGGCCATGAATGATGCCGATCCATTAAAGGGGCTTTTTGAACGCCTCAATGTTGGTATGGCCGTACCGATGGTGTTGCGCGGTAACTCCGTTGGTGTCCTTGCGGTATGTCATAAACTGAACGCTCAGGAATACACGGAAGAGGAGCTGCAATTCCTTGAAGCAGCTGCAACGATCGTTATCTCAGCGCTCGATAATGAACGACTTGACAAGGACCGTGCAGAACGACAACGGCTTGAAAACGAACTCGATATCGCAGCCGAGATTCAGGCAGGGTTGTTACCGCTACAATTACCGCCAACACCCGGACTTGATGTTGCAGCCGATACCCGGTCCAGCAGGCAGATCGGTGGCGACTATTATGACGTGATCCGCCTCGATGAACAGCAAACGCTCCTTGCCATTGCCGATGTTGCCGGAAAGGGTGTTCCTGCAGCCTTGTTGATGGCTAATGTACAAGCTGCGTTGAATGTACTCGCGCGACTCCGACTGCCCCTTACACAGATCGTTGAACACGTGAACCGCTTGGTCTATGAGAATACACCTGCCGAAGTTTTCGTTACGCTCTTCCTTGCCGTGATCGATGCAGCTACAGGGACTCTCGAATACGTCAATGCCGGACACAATCCGCCCATCCTCATTCGTGGGGATGACGTTGTCCTGCTACAGGATGGAGGCGTTCTCACTGGCGTAATCCTCGATCCACCACCGTACCGTCTTGGCGTTGGGGGCGTCCGCACCGGTGATGTTCTTGTACTGTATACCGACGGTGTAACAGAGACTTTCAATAAGGATGGTCAAGAATACGGCATCGATTCGCTCGTTGAATGTATTCGCGCAAGCCGTCACGATACTCCGTCTACGATTCTTCAGTCTATCCAATTCGCACTTCATGCGTTCAGCGATGGCTCCCACCTCACCGATGATACATCACTAGTTGTAGTAAAGGTCCAATGATCTCCCTCGATACCTCGATCCGCGAGGCCGCCCGCCTCAAAAATGTGCCAGTAGGGGAGGCCGTAGAACCATTCGCGCGAGTTCCGTACGACACGGAATTGGCTGTAAAACGTGTTGGTCTTGAAAAGTTCATGACCGGACTTAAGGTGCCTGCTAGTGTTGTGGATCCAATTGTCCCTGCGCCATTACCGCGTGGGTATCGGACTACTTCTCGCCGCAGAGTTGAGTTTGGTAGGGGGCAGGTACGACTCCTCCATGGCGATGGTAGTGATGCCTATGGTGCAAGCCCCCTTGAACCAACATCACATGCAGAGATCTATGTTACTGTGGAGAAGCTGTTGGACGGACTCGTGCCAATGGTCTCCGGAGCAGTGAATCACGTGATCCTGCGTGGTACCTATGAAGAGTTTGTTCTTATCCTCAACGTTCGAGGGTTAGACGCACGTATCGTTCGCTCACTGCGAACACTGGCCGAACGTGTTGGTAAGGCACACCCCAACGTAAAACATGCATGGATCTATCACGATCCCAAGGGTAGTCGGTACTACCTCGATCTTGAACGTCCGGCTACCGGTATAGGAGCGAAGAAGCTCTTTGGTGCATCGGCATGGATGCAGAACATCGGCGATATCTCCTACCAGGTAGGTGTGTTTTCGTTTACCCAGGTGAATCTCGCAATGACCGAGAAACTTGTGGAGACTGTACGCCAGCATGCCGGAGTTACAGAGAACGATACTCTCTATGACCTCTATTGTGGCTATGGACTTTTTGGCGCTGCATTTGCAAAGAACGTTCAGCGTGTAGTTGCAGTAGATGGTGATGAGAGTACGGTGGACAACGCACGCTACACCATACGCAGAGCGGGTGGTCAGGTAACTGCCATCCGAGAGATCCTACGCAGTGGGGAGGACGTAGATACTGTTGTATTTGCCATCCAAAAGATGTCTCGCAAGGACCCTTCCGTTGGACCAAACGTAGTGATCCTCGATCCTCCACGTGCCGGAACTGCCGAAGGTGTAATTGCAGCAATTGCCAATGGATTACAGCCAAGGGCAGTAGTCGAGATCTTCTGCGGTCCAGACGAGATCTATCGAAGCAATCGTGAATGGCGTCAAGCAGGGTATGGCGTACAACGAATCACGCCGGTTGACCTTTTTCCCGGCACGATGAACATGGAGTTTGTTGTGACCTACGGAAAAGGATTTACCGCCGAGCTTCCTGAGCCCAGCCAAAGACCTCGACGTAGCGTTGAGCGGTGGTCACGATAGAGTTGTCCTGCGCCATAGCATTGCGCCGCATGTGCGTCCAATGTGGTTCGCGCTTGTAAAGTCTCAACGCCGTTTCCAGCGCTTGCTGCAGAGCTTCCCCTGTATACCGATGGAAGCGTATGCCGGTGCCCGAAAACGTGATTGGGTCATAATCCTGCACAGTATCTGCCAAGCCCCCTACAGAACGAACGATGGGGATGGTGCCATAGGCAAGTGCGAACATCTGCGTTAGTCCGCAGGGCTCAAACTTTGACGGCATGAGATAGAAGTCGGAACCTGCTTGGATCATGTGGGAAAGGGGCTCATTGTATCCTGTACCCACACGCACATGATTCGGATAGCGATAGGCCAGGTTCTTCAGGAGGTCTTCGTATTTGGCTTCGCCACTGCCAAGGATAACAAGGCGAAACCGGTCATTGGCAACAAAGGATTCGATGCAAGCAGCGAGAATCGACACACCTTTTTGTTCTGTGAGACGTGTGACCATACCTACTACGGGCAGGTCTCGTTTCATTTCTGCTGCGGAAATACCAACTTCTTTGAGCAATGCCTTCTTGTTGATGTCCTTCTTTTTGAGGGACTCTGCATCGTAGGGGACGGCAATATGTTTGTCGTGCATCGGACTCCATGTGGCGGCATCAATTCCGTTGAGGATGCCAACCAGGTCTGCACCTCGCGATTGTAAAGCCCCTTGCAGACCCATGCCCTCTGGAGTCCATCGGATCTCTTGTGCATAGGTAGGACTCACGGTGGTGATCTTGTCGGCAAAGAGAATACCAGCCTTCATGGAATTGAAAATGCCGTCCTGCTCATACCAACTACCGGTATAGAAATCTGACGCGGGAAATCCGCAGAACTCCATTGCACGTTGTGGGTCATACATGCCCTGATAGGCCATGTTATGGATGGTGAACACCCCGGCAGTGTGGTGGAAGAACTCATCACTGTGGTAGTGCACCTTTAGCATCGGCATGCAGGGGGCAGTGTGGTAGTCATGGGCGTGAACAACGTCCGGGCGGAAATCCAATGCCCGTGCTACCTCAAAGATCGCCCTGCTGAGGAAAATGAAACGCCGATCATTGTCCTCAAACCCTTCATGATAACCATAGATCCCGGGGCGGTCATAATAGTCACTTGATCTCAGGAAATACACCGGAATTGAAGTGTCGGGAAGCGTACCCTGCCATACTTCTGCATACTCCGTCCATGTACCGAACGGTACATCCACCAACATGTCCGTTTTGACGATGCCAAACTTCTCGGTGTCAATGGTGCCATAGAGGGGGAGGATCACAATTACGTTGTGTCCGCCCTGAGCCCATGCCTTAGGCAGAGCACCGGCCATGTCTGCCAATCCGCCAACCTTGGCAAATGGCGTTACTTCTGCAGTTGCTAACAGGATGTTCATGGGCGGAGAAATGGTGCGTGTACTGGATGGCAAATATACGTGTCCATGGAGGTGAAGGCAGATTGCGCCATTGTTGCGTTCTCCACAGATGTGTATAACCCAAACATCGTTGATCCGCTTCCGCTCATCGATGCATAGATGGCATGATTGTCAATGAGCGTACGTTTTATGTCTGCAAGTACAGGATGTTGGAGGAAAACACTTCGCTCAAAGTCATTTATGAAGTCATCCTGCTTAATCTCTTGAATATCAACAGCGTTACGGAGTTTGTCCACCAAATTACTTCCCGGTTTTCCACCGGTAATCCCCAATGTGGAATACGCATGAGCAGTGTTGATATGCAGTCTGGGGCAAACCAGAAGGATGATCCAAGGGAACGTGATAGGTAGAGGTGTAATACGTTCGCCCCTTCCCTCTACGAGTGCAACACGTTGATGTAGAAAGAACGGAACATCCGACCCAAGTTGAAGAGTAAGGGGCTGTAAACGACGCAGAAGGGAGTCGTTCAAAGTATGGCCATTGACCATGGCCATGGCAACAAGTGCTGCAGCTGCGTCACTCGAGCCCCCTCCCAAACCTCCGCCTGTAGGTATGCGTTTGTGGACGGTTATCTTTGCGGCTCGATTCTCATTGGGAAACGTTTCGGCATAGAGTCTGCAGGCTCGACTGACGAGATTATCGGTAGGCAGGTCCGTAACAGGTGGAATGCAGTCAACGTCTAGGACGTCGTCGGCTGTCACTTCCATGATGTCGTGCAGGTCGATGCCGATGAAGATCGAGCGAATGTCGTGAAAGCCATCCGGACGCTTTTGGAGGACCTCAAGTCCGAGGTTGATCTTAGCGCATGGGCGCAGGACAAAGGAGTTCATGAATGGTACCGACGTTGAAGGAACATGCGAAGTTATGACAGCCACAAAGTCACAGATCACATATTCGAATGAACTGGCCCGCAAAGGTATCCACCTTGCGTCGCTCCTCATCCCGATTATCTACCTCCAAGTTGAGCATTGGACAGGGATCGGAATTCTGGTTGGGATGACCGTGGTTTCCGTCCTGATAGACTCACTCATGCATTACCACGAGCCAACGCGTAAAGTGATGTTGAACGCGGTTGGTTCGTTAATGCGCACACATGAACTTCGGCAGGACAGGTTTCACCTCACCGGAGCATCGTGGGTGCTCATTGCGGCAACTCTCACATTCCTTGTTTTTCCAGCGGTGATTGGCGTCACAGCCTTCACGGTTTTGATTGTGAGCGACACCTTTGCAGCGCTCGTAGGGCGTAGATATGGGGTTCGCCCATTTATCGACAAAAGTGTTGTGGGCACGATCACCTTTATCATCACCGCAATGGTTGTGGTTTGCGTCTACGGAGCGATCTTTGCCTTGCCATGGACGTTCTATGCAGTTGGCCTGGTGGCAAGCATCATTAGTGGTGTTGCAGAAGCAGCCTCCACTCGTTTACGTCTCGACGATAACATCTCCACTCCCTTTAGTTTTGCCATCACCATGTGGCTTCTAGGTGCAATTCTTGTTGCATCCGGATTGCCAGATTTCATTCACGCACTACCCTGATCCCGTCATACGTATGCGGACCTCCACAAAATGGTTTCTCGTTATTCTCATCGGTATCTCCGTGGGCATTGCTGCCTTCTTTGTGTGGTATCGTACCCAGTCCATGTCCGTAGACGGCTTCTACACGGAGACCGATAGTTTCATCGACACCCGTGGAGACGAAATCGCCTCCGTCCACTTTGTAAAGATTGAATCCTACGACTCACTAAAGATCCTTCGCGTTGCCGAAGAGATCACCCGCAAAACGGTAGAATCAAACACGCTCGACGCCTCAAAGAAACGCAGATTCCTCTTTCACTTCTTTGTAGGAAGCGATACCACCGCGCTGTCCCAGGACATGATCGATGAATTGGCCTATACCAATCCATCCATCGAAGACCCCCGCTCAACTCTTCACGTTGTCCCAAGTGGCTATGTAATCTCAGCCACGTTTGCCCCAACCATGCTCCAACCACAAGCAGTTGAATCCCGTCGCACACAGTTTTATATGCCGAAGCCGGGGATACGAGCACAGAGTGTGAAATAGCGAATAGTGAATAGTGAATAGCGAATAGTGAATAGCGAATAGTGAATAGCGAATAGTGAGTTGAGTGTTAAGAAGTAGAGAGTGTTTTGCGGGAGGCAACGAGGATTGCTGTAACCTCATCGAGTAGGTTCTCAATGTTGACCAATTCTGATTCAACGGCAAGGCCCGAGCCGATGAGAATATCAAGCCAGTAGCGGAGTTCTCTGCATTCTTTGAGTGCGATTCCAAACTTGTGTTTCATGTCAGCTCGACTCTCTGAATCTGTTGCTTCAGCAATCAGAGCACCTGGAGCCGTAGAGCAACGACAAATCTGGTTGCCGATGTCAAATTCTCGACTCCGCTGTTTAAAGTCGATGGAAAACAGTATCCCATTCACCGCAAGGTCATACGATCTCTTTCGAAGCGGATCTTCGTATCGCATTTCAATGCTCCTAGTTTGAGTTTGTTGTTCTCATACTAGTGCATCCACACAACAGAAACGTGACTCCTGAATTCACTATTCGCTATTCGCTATTCGCTATTCGCTATTTCCTAAACTGCGAATCCCTCCACTCGCCAAACAGATGTTTTACCTTGTTGCGTTGGTATTTGCCGGTAGAGGTTACGGGGAGAGCGTCGGTAAAGATCACCACCTTGGGTGATTTGTGGAAGGGGAGATTGGCCCTGCAAAAGGCAATGATCGATGAGGCGTCGGGTGAAGGATCGGACGCGATGACGAGGGCGCCAACTTCTTCTCCGTACATGTTGTTTTCAAAGCCAACACAGATGCCAGCCTTAACGCCGGGCGCGCGGTTGATCACTTCATCAATTTCTAAGGGGGCGAGGTTTACACCGCCACGAATGATGAGTTCCTTGAGTCTGCCGGTGATGAAATAGAAGAGGCGACCTGTTTTATCGGGGAGACAAAATCCTTCATCCCCTGAACGGAACCAGCCGTGTGCAAAAGCCTCTGCGTTTGCTGCATCGTTGGCGTCGTATCCGCGCATGACGTTTGAGCCGCGGATCACGATCTCGCCACGATCACCGGGCGGAACGGGCAAGCCTTCAGCAGTGTGAATGTCCATTTCATTACATGGCAACGCAACGCCAATGGATGGAAAACCATGGTCTTGCATCCATGAACGGTGCTCGTGGTAGGGGATATTCGTGGGGAGAAAGCACGAGTAACACGTGGTTTCTGAAAGTCCGTAGCCGTGGACGATACGGATGGAGTAGGTCGACTCGAATCGGTCGGCGAGTTCGCATGTCAAGGGTCCGGCACCGCAGATGATGTGACGAAACTTTGACTGCCCAATGGCGCTTCCGTCTGCTCGAGCTTCGAGGAGCAGGGCTAGGAGGGTAGGTACAACGCTAACAACATTCACGTCTTCATTCGTGATGGACGAAAAGAACCTATGCGGAGAAAATTTTCGATGCAATACCACCGATGCGCCGGCGATAAAGGGGGCTACGTGGGTTACAATGGTTCCATTCACGTGGTGGATTGGGAGCACACACATCATGCGTTGTTCGCTCGTGATACCATGCCAAGATGCGATATCGGTACCATCGGCAAAGAGGTTCTGCTGCATGAGCACTACACCCTTTGGGTTCCCCGTTGTTCCGCTGGTGTAGACAATCAGACAGTCGTCCCAACGCATATCGAGTGATGGGTCAGGCCATGGATACGGCTCACAAGCTCGAACAGTGCTATAGAACGTAGGATCTGCAAGATCTGTATCTACGTCAATGACTGTGAGTTCATGGTTTCCACAGGCAATCTGGACGCGAGACCGATATTCACTCCTGCAAAAAACAACCTTGGCGCCGCAGTTTTGAATGATATAGCCCAACCGGCCATCATCCTCGGTCATGTTCAACGGAACTGCACATGCACCCATCAACCAACACGCAAAGTAGGCGATCACCGTATCGGGGTGATTGTGTCCGGCGATGGAAACCCTATCGCCCCTTTTCACACCATGATTCTGAAGGAGTGTTGCCGTACGTCTGGCAACGTCGATGAAAACGCTGTATGACCACGATGAGCGGTTGCCACGTTCATCAACATAGATCAGCCATGTTTTTTCAAGGAAGGTCCCGTCGTGATGATGCATCAGGTCCCCCCAACTCAGGTATGATTGTTCTACGTCGGGGGCGTTGGTACCGTATGCAGAGCGGGCGGGATGGTCGGACGGCATGATCATGCGTAGGTGGCAGGGGTAGAGTGAGGAATCGACCGTAATTTCACGGTCAGTCCGAAAAATAACCCCGACGATGCACAAAGGCGGAAAGATGATCGATCTTCGAAGTGATACGCTTACTGTTCCTGACGAGGGAATGCGTCACGCAATGGCCACAGCCATGGTGGGTGACGATGTTTATAGCGAAGACCCAACTGTGCTCGAACTCCAAGATCGTGTTGCATCGATGTTTGGGAAGGAGGCAGCCTTATTCGTTCCCAGTGGCACCCAAGGCAACCAGATCTGCATAGCCTTGCATGCCTCAACCGGGGAAGAAGTTATAGCCGAACGAAGTGCCCACATTTTCCACTATGAAAACGCAGCAACGAGTGTGATCGCCCGAGCTCAGATTCATGCACTGGATTCCGAATACGGCGCGATGCCTCTAGAAGACGTGATATCTGCGATACGGCCTTCGGCATATTATTATCCGCGTACGGCATTGATCGCCGTAGAAAACACACACAACCGTCACGGTGGAACAGTCCTCTCAATGAGCTATCTCCGTAACCTCCGAGAGATAGCCAGCCAATCAGGACTGCCGATGCATTGCGACGGAGCACGCATATGGAACGCCATGGTGGCCACCGGAACGTCGGCATCGGAATACGGAGCGCTATTCGACACCATGAGCGTGTGTCTTAGTAAGGGGCTTGGAGCTCCAATTGGCTCGCTTATCCTGGGCTCTCGGGACATGATCGAACGTGCGCGCCGCTGGCGCAAGATGTTGGGTGGGGGAATGCGTCAGGTGGGAATTCTTGCCGCAGCCGGACTCTATGCCCTTGATGTGAATCTTCCAAAACTTGCGGCAGATCATCAACACGCACGGGACTTTGCCCAAGAACTCGCTACTATCAGTGGCCTAGAGATCCAGCTCGACCGCGTGAAAACAAATGTGGTAGCCTTCCGCGTGCCACCCTTTACCGATGCAGAGTTTGTTGGTGCCTGTTATG